>CATYIU010000029.1:0-27761 GCA_958407445.1 uncultured Collinsella sp. | reverse complement strand
AAAGGACCCCTTTGCAGAGGTCCTAGTCAATTCAAGGTGGCGGGGAAGGGAATCGAACCCCTGACACGAGGATTTTCAGTCCTCTGCTCTACCAACTGAGCTACCCAGCCATTTGAGGTGTGCCTTGTTTCAAGGCTTGATTAGTATAACCAAGGACGCGTTCCGGTCAACCGAGAATTTTAAAAAAGTTTTTGAGCACAGCCTCGGTTCTATAAATCGGCACGTCAGAGACATCAGCCGGCAGCAAGAAGTTTTTCGCTCAGAGCCGCACGGGCAAACTCACTTGGCGTCATCCCCTCGGCAGCCGCCCGTCGACGAATGGCCTCCTTCATTCCCAGAGGAATCTTGACCGACAACGTTGCCGTCCCCTCACCTGAGAGCGGGGGCCGTCCATGCACGATCCCACCAACGGTATGTTCGCCATCCGGAAACTCTCCGTGCTCGTACGACTCGCACCACGCGTCAATCATTTCATCCGTTACAACCTGACCATTAGCGGCCGTATACGTCTTGCCCATCATCGACCCCTTTGCCGAGCCTGTTCAATCTCCTGCCAAACTTACCCAATTTCGTATGACGAAAGTCCGCTGTCGCCAATTCTTAAGCCGGCACGCGTTGGAGAGCAGGGGTCGAAACAATGATTGAAGAGCGTTCTAGTGCGGCCCAGGCGCCGGGGTAGGAGCACATACGCCAGGGACATACGTTTTCGTAGCGCGCGAGGATATTGCCGTCGCGATCGATGAAGGCGATGTCGATGGGATAGGCCATAAAACACGTGTGGACCGAAGAGCAGCGTGGAAACGCCATGACGAGCGGCAGGCCGTTGGCGGCAACCGGACACCGTCCCAGCATGCCGCGCAGGCGCACGGCAAACGACTCCGCCACCGCAAACTCGGCCGGCGTCCAGCCCAGCCTATTGAGTGCCCGCGCGTAGGCGATGTAGGACGAGACCGCGGTCACATGACCACCCCCGGACGCCATGGATCGACCGTCACCGCGCGCTCGTGCGACAACGTTGTCGGCGCCCCCAGCGGAACGCCAGCGATGCTGAGAGAAGTCGGCCACGGCTCATAGTGCATGGTGCAGGTGTAGGTCCTAAACGTACCGGATAGGGAGAGCAGGCCACCATCCGATGCCTCCGCGCCTTGCTCGCTCGACACTTCGATCTGCAAGTCATAGCCTTCCATGGCATTCAGAATTTGAGTCCGGACCGTCGCCGAGGCATCGACAGAGCTTTCGTCGCCCTCCCCCTCCGACGCCACGGCGTGCGCCAACACGATGTCGGGCACCACGCGGTCGAAGCGCGCGACAGCGCTGGCAAAGATCATGACGTTGTATACGATGAGTGCCAGCACCAGCAAAACGGGCGTAACCACTGCCATCTCCACCGTCGCTTGGGCGCGCTCCTCGCGCAGACGCATGCGGATACTCATTACGACCCACCGCCCAGAGCGCCAACCAGCGTGGCGACATCGACGGTAAGCGGGATGGAGCCGCCGCCGGGCAGAGGAATCTCCGCAAGTGTGAGCACCGTACCGCTGATGGTGCGTTCGACTTGATATTCCAACGCCTCGCAAAGCGCCTTGGGATCGGTCACGCCCAACGGAATACTTCGCAGCTTGTCTTGCGCTTGAGAGAGACCGGCAATGTCAGACCCCGGGCTCTTAATGACGTTGGCGGAATCGGTCAGCACTGGCTTTCGCAGGCGCAAGTCGCACGGTTCCAGACCCAACGCCGCCACGGACACCGAAACGGTATCGCCGAGCCATGATGCGATGGAGCCCAACGCGCCGCTGCCCCCTCCTAGGCCTTTAATCATCTCGTCCATAAGTTCGTCGGCCGAACCTTGGATATCACCGTATCCTACGAGCAGCCGTCCCCAAACATCCATGACGCCGTCGAGTACGCCGGCAACGCCACCCGAGCGTTCCTTCAATGTCGAGAAAAATCGCGAAAGCACGTTGTTTTGCGCCGTCGCCTCATCGGGCGCCAGCACCGCGGCAGAGATGGCACCGCGACTGCCAAGCTCAACCGCCGTGTTAAACGAAGAGTTAAGTTGATCGGGGCTGGCAATATCACCCGAAACTGCAAAGGCGACTACGCCGTTGCGGCCAGGTGGGGCGATACGCGGACGCTCGCCCGAAAGCGCTTTGATGGCCTGGTCAAACGCATTGCCCGCACGGTCGGCTTCGTCCTCGGTCTGACGCTCGAGCTCGAGCTCCTTGTTGCGACAGTCGACGTAGTCCTCCAGGGCGTCTTTAAACTTGTCAAAGTGATACTCGAAGCCGTTTTCGATAGAGGTTGAAGGCGCCGCAACAGCACCAAGCGACAAAACGCCAAAATGGCATTTGCTGCATTTATCCTGTCCATCGTAATCGGCAACCGAAGCAAATCCGCTCGGCGTCCCTTTCTTATAGTTAGGGCAGGTCGTCCCGTAATGCAGATACGCCTTGTCATCGTTCACGCTAGTCGGCCACACCGCATCGGTATAGAGTTCCGTCGCCCGAACCTCATCAGAGTTGCGCGGCAGCAGCGGAATATAGGAGGAAACCCTGTCTCCGTTCTCGGTTATATGTGCCCGATCGACCTCCGCGCTCGCATAGGTATAAAACGCCTTACGCGCCGCAGACTCTGCCTTCATCTCGACACTCGAGCCGTGGGGCTTCTCATTTGTCAGACGCCAATGGTAGTAGTCCTTCGCGCGATCAAGGGCAACTTGGGGCTCCCACGTAACGCTCGATGAGTAATGCGGATTTTGAACACCGGAGAGATCCGTTAGGCTTTTCGCACGCTCCCACATGCAAGAACAGCTGCCGACCGAGCCCTTGTCAGACCCACCACAATCCGCCAGCCAAGCACGCTCTTTAGCCTTCGCCGTGTCCTCAGAAGCCTTCCGCAGTTCCTCGGCCGCACGCTCTAAATCATCTGATGTGTCTTTAATGGTATCGGTCGAGATCTCTGATCCTTTGAGCGCAGCGAAGTCAGACTCGGATGTCCTGGGCACGGCAAGCGCCGTACCGGTATAGGTCACACTATCGGTATCCTGCGCCGACACCGCCTGCGTGGCACGCGCGGCGATCAGATACGGCAGGGCCGTCTCGATTTTCTGTAAGCCTTCCGATGCGCTTTTGGCAAACTTGTTGCGCGTTTTAATGATCTCAATCCCGGTGTCGACCATATTGCCGGCAACCGGCTCGGCACCCGGGATGAGGATGGCGACCAGGCCCGTCCCGATCGTGGCAAACCCCGCCAGCCCCAGGCTCAAGATGCTCGCATCAACCACCGTGGCAGCCGTGTGATAGGACGACACTACGTTGGCACCCGCCAGCGCGCCGCTATCAGCCGCCACCTGGGTATCCCCGGCACGCGACATGCTCCATATCGCCGCGGTCGACGAAAACAACAATGTGAGCACCACTAGGATGACCACGGCAGAAGAAAGCGTGGTATAGGCGCCGTCTTCGATAAACAGATCGACACCGGCTCGACCCATAAAGCCGCCTCGCTTGCGATGGCAGCTCGGACGGTGCGTCAAAACGCGTCTAGACCAGAAACGCTTAATCCCATGCAGCAATCCACGAATCATAATCTCCCTCCAGCCATTCGGGACGCGATTGATACGAGACATCGACCTTGAGCTCAACGTAGCCGCCCTCGGCGGTACCACCCATAGCCTGCGCAAACGCACCGATCACAGGCAACGGCTTGACCTCGCCGGAAACGGACACGGACGAGACGCCACCCGCACCGGCCCGGCCAAGCTCGATATCCCACGACAACGGCCCGCCGGCATGAAAGATCGAAACGTTGGGCACTGCGGCAAGTCGGCGGCGGGCGAACTCCTTAAGATCGTCGTCCTCCGCCGTCGTCGTGGTCATGAGCCGCGCGGTCTCGGCGGCGGCAGACTCCATGACCGCGCGCGTATAGAGCAGGCACACCGGTTGCAGCGCGAGAAGGATGAGTGTCAGAAACGTCGGCAGCAAAAAAGCGGCCTCGACCGTAGACTGCGCCCGGTCCTCGCGCGCGGCATCAATACAACGCGATGTCCTTAGCGGCCGCAGCGGCGTCGATAACCGACGTCGAGGCAACGCCATGGGATGCCGCCCGCTCAACCAGCGCCGCCAAGCGCCCATCGGTGCCGGCACGCCAAAGCCCCGCGATCGCCAGCACGATCGATAACAGCGCCACCGTGACGATGGCGTATTCGACCGTCGCCTGGGCAGATTCCTCACGCAGGACATCATGCATTTCACGATCCCTCCTTTGAGTCCGTTGCCTGCGGGCTCAGGCGCACGGCGCGCAGACGACACGAAGCATCGCCAGCATCCGCGGCAATTGTCACCATATCGACCCAGCCGCGTCCGTCGCGCACGATGGCGCCCCACACGTTTCCCTTGATGTCGAGATAGCCGCTCAGAGCAAGTTGCGCCGTGGGTACCTCGCGATAGGCACGCAGCATATCCGCCGCCGCTTCGGTCATCGGTCGGTCCTCGGACCATGCAAGTCGGACCGCAATCGCGTTGCCCTCAGGCGAATCCGTCGCAGTGCCAGACCGCTTGTCGAGCGTCCGCAGAAAGTTTTGCGCCGTGACAGCGACATCCGAATCGTCCGCATCTCGCATCTCATCTTTTTGAGACGCCACCGCCGAATCTGAGCCCAAATCGGAGGCGGTCCCAGGACGCTGCTGCCGCGCGGCGTTAAGCCCCCAAAGCACCGCCGCTATCGCCACGGTCAGGCAAGCAAACACTAGCAGCACCCCGACGGGGCGCTCGCCCTCTACAGGCTGTTGATGCCCTCGCTGATAGCGTTCCATAGATCTTGGACCTTGCCCTTAAATGCGACGATGGCGATAATCGCGATCACCACGAGCACGCCGACCAAGATGGCATACTCGGTGGTACCCTGTGCACTCTCCTCCTGCAATAGTTCCTTGGCGCGCTGACGAACATGTGCCGCCCGGCAAAACGCCCAGCCCTGGACCTTGCCAGCAGCGTCAGTCATCGTGTTCATGTATTCCTCCCTACATCATCCCGCCTGCTCCCAGCAGCGGGCCCAATATGGACAGAAGCAACGCCGGCAAGATGAGCGTGCCGGTGGGAATCAGCAGCTTGACGGGCGCACGCTCGATCTCGCGCTCGACCGCGGCGCGATGAGCCGCACGGATCTCGCGACTTTGAGCAGCCAGTGTCTCGGCAAGTGGGGCACCCAAGGCGAGCGCCTGCCCCACCGTGATGGCAAAGGTCTCGAGCGCTCGCACGTCCAGGTCGCGCGCGGCGGCCAACAACTCGTCCTCACGCGTGCCCACGCCCACCTGCCACGCCATGCAGGCGCGCTCAAGGCGAAGAGCCAGCACTGACCGGCGGTTGGCGCAGAAAATCTCAAGCGCCGCATCAAACGAAAGACCGGCCGAAAGACCCAAGCGCACAACATCGATCATCTCGGACACTTCGCCGAGCGACACTCGCGCCGGGCCGCCCGCTCCAACCGCGCCCTTCACTCGCGCGGTCAGAGCATCGACCGCCGAGCGACCCGCGGCAGCGACCAGCACCGCCTCGCGCTTGCAGGCCCCTGCGATCTTGCGTGCATCCGCCCGATCCAAACCCGTCGCGACAAATACACTCAGGGCGCACAGGCAAGCCGCAACTGCAACCGGGGCGCTCATAGCTCCACCCGCATAATGCGCCGGATAACCACCAGGGCAACGGCGTTGAGGGCAAGACCCAGCACCACAGCGCCCGCGCCGGCAGGCGTCGCAAGACCGCGACGAAAATCTGCCGAAAGCAGCGCCAACACCGCGCACATGCCCGCCGGCATCGCCGCGACCATATGCGCAGACATGCGAGCCTGCGACGTCTTAACATCCAGGCGGCGCTTGAGCTCAATGCGCTCCCCCACCATGCTCGACGCCTCGGACAGTAAGTCGGCAAGCGGAGCGCCGGTGCGCTGAGACACCTTAAGCGCCAAGGTCACAAGCGAAAGACCGGGGGCGTCGATACGCACGAGCAAGTCATCGAGCGCGTCGGTCGCCGAGATGCCGCAATCGATCGCCGCCGCCACCCGCAAAAACTCGGTATGCACTGGCTCTTGCGCATGAGCGCCCACAAAGCGCATGCCCTGGGCCAGCGAATGTCCCGAGGCAAGCGACATGGAAAGTGCGGTAAACGCCTCGGGCATTGCCTCTTCTGCATCGTGTTGCTCGCGCCGGCTCTCAAAGCCATCCCGAGCGGCACCAACGGCAAACGGAGCAACAAGTCCCAAGGCAAATCCGAGGGGCGATAACGACACCATCGTTAGTAAAACGCAGCAGACACCGCTCGATAGCAGCAGAAACGCCAAACATCCCGAAGCATCCTCGATCACGAGGCCAAGGCGATGCGCCGGAGCCAGCGATGCCCACGAACGGGCGATCTTTTTCAGCAGATCGTTTTCCACCAGCTCACGCGGCAGCTTCTCTGCCACCGTCTCGAGCGCCTGACGTGCCAGCTCCGCCGGCGGTACCTGCGGCACACGAGGTTCCGCCCCGCACGCCGTCGCGACAGAAAGCCCTGCCAAGCCCCCTACGACGAGGGGCACAGCGATCTCCATTCGTCCACCTCCTCTTGTGTGAGCGTCCCCGACCGCAGGCCTTCTGCGATAAACGGCGGCTCGCGGTCAAGCGTCCAGGTGCGCTCGGCGGCATCGAACGTCACATAGCGCTCGAGCTCTACGCCGCCCGATGCGGCGCGTCGCACCCCCGAATACGAGGAGACGAAGCGCCTGCCATCGGCGTGGCGCTCGGACATCACGATACCGTCGAGCGCCATGGCAATCTGCTCCTCGATGAGCTCACTCGGCAGGTCGATGCCATAACGTGCAAGCAACGTCAGACGCACCACGGTCTCCTGTTCTGAACCCGCATGAAGTGTGGTGAGCGACCCGTCGTGGCCCGTGTTCATGGCCTGCAACATGTCGCAGCACTCGGCACCGCGCACCTCGCCCACCACGATGCGGTCGGGGCGCATGCGCAGGGCATTAGTTACCAGGTCGCGGATCGTCACCGCGCCTTCACCCTCAATTGAAGCCTCGCGCGCCTCTAGGCGCACCACGTGCGGATGATGCGCAAACTTGAGCTCGGCAGAGTCCTCGATCGTCACGATGCGCTCGCCGGTGGAAATCTCACATGACAACGCGTTGAGCAGGGTGGTCTTACCAGATCCCGTGCCCCCCGCAACCGCCAGGTCCTGTCGCAGCGACACCGCACACGACAGCAGCTGCGCATACCAAAGCGGCAGCGATCCCAACACCACGAGCTCGTCCAGCGAGCAGATACGGTCCGAGAACTTTCGGATGGTGAGAATCGGTCCGTCAATCGCCACAGGCGGAATCACCGCGTTGACGCGATAGCCCGTTTTGAGGCGGGCGTTGACGATGGGGCTGCGCTCGTCGATACGGCGGCCAAGTGGCGAGATGATGCGGTCGATAAGCACACGGATCTGTTCATCATCCTCAAACGCATGCTCGATGGGGTACAAGACGCCGCCGCGTTCAAAGAAAGCCGAGCGGCAGCCGTTGATCATGATCTCGGTAACGGTGTCGTCCTCGATGAGCGGCTGCAACGGCCCCAAGCCCACCACGTCATCCAAAATCTCGTCGATGATGGTTTCGCGCTCGGGCGTCGCGAGATCGGTCGGCTCCTCAACATTGAGCGCCGCCTCCACCGCGGGACGCAATTCCGAGCGGGCAAGTGCCGGGTCGATATAGGCGCTGATACGCGCCACTTCGTCGTAACCCATGCGGTCCATCACGGCGCGCTTGGTGCGTCGTTTCACCGCGCGGCGACGCCCCGCATCTACAGGCGCTGCCGCCGCTGCAGCGCCGGCAGCCTTAATCCTCGTTTGCAGGCTCATCGCTGATCACCCTCGCGCAACCAGGGAAGGCGGATACGCGGGCGTTCGGTACGCGTTGCACGGTCGGCGACCATATCGCCCCAAGGGCCGACGGCGCACCCCAGTTCCACGAGCATCTCGCGCGTGGCCTCGCGCATGCTAGTCGCAAAAGCACTGGTCTGCCCCACCGCCTCGTCAGCGCGCCCAAACGCCATGAGCGCGGCGAGATCCTGCCCGCCATCGGCGATACGAATCTTGGAGCTCAACGCACAGGCAATCTCAAAGCGCATGGCGACGTCCTCGTCTGCCCCGCGCGCACCGAACCGGTTGAACACGGCGCTCATGCGCGTGCGCGGCACACCTACTCGACTTGCCAGTTCGATGACGCGCGACGCCGATGTCGCGGACGACACCGCCGCATCGCCAACGACCAGGCAACGGTCGCTCGCCGCCACCGCAGCCGCCACGGCGTCGCCCCAAAAGACCGAGGTATCGATAAAGACCACGTCGGATTCGCGACGCAGAACATCAAGCAGTAGCTCCACCGGACGCGCCATGAGCTCAGCTTGCTCGGGCGCCGCGACGGGACCCCAGAGCGTAACGCCCGGCGCCACGCGCATCGATGTGGCTACGATATCCGGCTCGGTGAGCGTGCCCGCCGCCGACGGCTCGATAAGTGCCGCCATATCGCGCGGAGCATCGACGCCTAACAAGTCGTAAAGGTTTCCAAACATCAGGTCCAGGTCGAGCACGGCGGCACGCAAGCCCAACAGCGACGATGTGTGTGCCATGGTGGCAACGATCGTCGACTTGCCGCAACCGCCCGAACCCGAAATAGCGCAGATGACCGGAGCTCGATGCGGCGGAGCGGCAGCGTCTGCCGGCGGCATCGGAGGCGGCGGGGCGGGCGTCGGTGGCAGCGCCCCCGTCTCCCCCGCCGCAACCACACGCTGCGTCCAAGCCGGCATGGCAGCTTGTTCGGTCTGCGAGGCAGGCTCGTTCTGCGCAATCTGCTCATGCTGCATTAGCGACAACTCGCCGCACCCGGCAAAGCCCTCAACTTCGTCGAGTTCATCCACCAGATTCACGCCGTGCACGTATCCCATATCAGCAGCCGGGGAGTCGCCAGCATGCTGCGCCGGCCCTCCAGCGTCATCGCATACAAGGGGGTTCCGGGGGCGCCGACCATGCTCGGCTTCCGCTTTTCCATAATCATCAACACGCGGGCCTCTTGTAGCGCGAGGCGCCCCGGGTTCCCTATCAACATAAGCATCGGGCTCAATCGTCATGCGCCGATCGGAATCAACCGCTCCCTCGCCCGCACGCCCGTTGCCGCATATACTGTGCGCAGCGATGACCTCGGTCGCCCCCGCGCGAAACAGCCCCTCGATATCCGACGGATCGAGCGCTTCTATCAACACGACCACGCGACTCACGCGGCCTTCGGCCGTCAGGCGCGCAACAGTCTTGCGCACATCTTCGGTATCAAACAGAGACGCCGCGATGATGGCAGCCCCGCGGCGCGACGGAAACGCCCGCGCCATGGAAACCAGCCCGTCCAGGTCACCCACGCGAAGCACCTGTGCACCCACATCACGGCCCTCGACTTCCCGCTGCAACAGCCCGTAATCGCCGCACGCGCAGCACGCAAGCCAGATCGCCTTCATCACTCGTCGCCTCCGCTCTTTTTGCCGCGCGCCGTGGCGGGAATCGTCAAGCTGACCGTTCCCTTGCCCGAGGCTCCCAGCAGTTCCTTGACGTCTTCGGGGTCAGCCGCCAGCGTCACCCATTCGATCTTGCCCTCGCGCGTGGAACCGGAATCCTCACTGGTATCGATCACGTACGCGCCGCACAGCCGATCGGTTACGCCGTCTTTTTGCACGTACACGTCCACGTAGCTGCCCACGCCCGCAGCACCGCCGACCGAGTGCTCGGCATCGACCGCCACCGAAACGGCGACCTTACCCTTAGGCACCTCGAGCTTGTGGCTCTCGGCCTTGGTGTAGACATTGCAGATCACGGCGTTTTTGGGAATACGCGAAGTCGTCACGTCGCCGCGCACCTGGCGCAGCTCGGTCGCCGCGTCACGCGGCAGCAGACTCGTCAGCCACTCCTGGGTTATGACATTGGTCTCATCGAGGGTCTCGCCCACATCGATATCGCGCGCCGCGACGCATACCTCGACGCGATCGCCACCGTACTTGGCCAAGGTCTCAGCCTGGACCTGTTCGGCTTGCGAGCGGATCGACGAGCCGTAAACCATGCAGAGCAGAGCAGCGAGCACGCCCGCGACCAGACTGATGGCGATGCGCTTGCTCTTGTTCACGGCCGCTCCTCTCATGGCAGTGCCGGGCGAATGCCCGTACCACCATTGTCTGGGCGGCCAGAGTGCAAAGCGGCGCAATCGCAATCTTGGTTTTCGATGTCAAACCAATCGCTGACCAAAAGCTGACCAGCCCGTCAAGCTCGTGGCAGGGTTTTGGTCAGCACGTCAGCAAACTGCATGTTTCGAGGCTTTTCCGCAGCAAAAAAGCCGTCTCCCGAACAGTTGGGAGACGGCTGTCATAGGAAAAATCAATTACAGATGGACATCGGGATCGAGCATTTGAGCGCTCACGCGCATGGATGACGCCAGATTTTGGAAAGTTTCCAGACGCAGGCTGTCGATCTGCCCGGCGTCCTCGGCCTCGCGAACGGCGCAACCCGGTTCGTGGGTATGCGTGCAGTCGCCAAACCGGCACGCACGCGATGCCTCGACAATCTCGGGGAAGGCGCGTGCCAGACCCCGCTCGTGACCCACGAGCGGCAAACTGCGCAGACCCGGGGCATCGGCGATCACGCCGGCGTCGCCCGGCAGCGCCACCATCACGCGCGCGACGGTAGTGTGACGGCCCTGGTCGTCGCGTTCGCGCACACCGCCGGTCGCCAACGTATCGTGGCCCAGCAGTGCATTGAGCAGCGTCGACTTGCCGGCACCCGACTCGCCCAGAATCATGGCGCAGCTCCCGGCAGGCACGCAGGCACGGACCTCGTCCAGACCGCGGCCCTCGGCAGAAGACGTCACGATCACGCGCACGTCCGGACCCACCAGACGGCGCACGCGGTCCAGATCGCGCTCGAGCTCCCCGGCATCGCAGCGGTCAGCCTTGGTGAGCACCACCACCGGCTCGGCATCGCAGTCGAGCGCCAACACCAGCGAGCGCGCCACACGGTCGAGCAGCACCTCGCCGGCACCGAGCGCCTGCACGATTAGCACGCTATCCACGTTGGAGCAGAGCACCTGGCGCTCTCCGCGGGCACGGCCGCGCCAACGCTCAAAGCTCGTACGGCGCGGCAGTACGCATTCAATCACGCCCATATCGTGCCCGGGAGCGCGGCGCACCGCCACACGATCGCCCACGGCAGGCAGCAGGACCTCGTCCCCACCGCGCGACTTGGCAAATCCCACGGCATGCTCGGCGCGGAAGGTATCGTCGGCAGTCGCCACCAGCGGAAACCCACGATCCAAGCGCACCACGGCGCCAAGCTGCATCTGCTCGGGCTCCTCGGCATGTGCGCAGAAATCATCAAAGGCAGCCTGCTGAGCTTCATCGACCGGCAGGTCATCGAACGCCGGAACGTCCTGCAGCGCGTCGAGTCCCGGCACGCTCGCCAGCAGCTCCTCGGCAGACGCGGGAGCCTCGGTCGCGAGCTTCCGACGACGATCGCGCTTAGCCCGCGCCCCCGTCGTCTTTTTCTTCGCTTTAGCCTTAGCCTTGCCCACAAGCGCCTCCCAGCACCACAAATCACAACTGAGCAGGTATTTTACCCACAAAAAAGAGTCGGCCGAGCAAATGCTCGACCGACTCACACACTTTCCCTCAGCCCTTTATCATCCGCGCGGGAGAAAAGCCAGCAAGGATACCGCAGGGCCCGCCCCGGAAGCCCTTTCTCCCGAACGATCCCGCAGCGCGAAGCGCGAGGACCAGTGAGGGAGAAAGGGCGTGGGGTGGGCCCGGACGAGTACGTTACTCTTTCTCCACGGCGCGCATGATCGCCTTGTAGATCTCCATCAGCGGGATAATCAGGAAGGCAAGGCCCAGGGCAGCGACAACGCCCTTGAGCTCAAGCGTCACAGGGCCAAAGAACATCTCGGCAAGCGTCGGCTGCACGGTCACGATCACCGTCAGCACCAGTGCCAGCGCGGCGGAAGCCCACAGCCACTTGTTCTGCTTCTTCATGGTGAACAGCGACGCACGACGGCTGCGCATATTGAAGCAGTGGAAAATCTCGACCATGTTGAGCGTGATGAACGCCATCATCACGCCTTCCTCGTCGGCATTGCCGGCGATCATATCGGCGATGTGGATGTAGCCCATGTCAAAGTACACGCCCACAAAGAAGCTCGCCAGCACCAGCACGGTGATGATTAGGCCCTGGACCACGCAGTCCAGACCCATATGTCCGGCAAAGACACCATCCTTGGCGTTGCGCGGCTTGCGCTTCATGATGTCGCCCTCAGCGTCCTCCATGCCCAGCGCGAGCGCAGGGAAGCAGTCGGTAACCAGGTTCACCCACAGCAGCTGCACCGGCTGGAAGATGGTAAAGCCGATGAGCGTGGCGATAAACACCGAGAAGACCTCGGCAAGGTTGGCCGAAAGCAGGAACTGGATGACCTTGCGGATGTTGTCGTAGATGCGACGGCCCTCTTCGCAGGCACCGATGATGGTGGCGAAATTGTCGTCGGCAAGCACCATGTCGGCGACGTTCTTGGTGACATCGGTACCGGTGATGCCCATGCCAACGCCGATGTCGGCGCGCTTGATGGACGGGGCGTCGTTGACGCCGTCGCCCGTCATGGCCACGATCTGGTCGCGCGACTTCCAAGCCTCGACGATGCGTGTCTTGTGCTCGGGCTGGACGCGGGCGTACACGCCGTAGTCCTCGATGTGCGCGTCGAGTTCCTCGTCGCTCATGCGGTCGAGGTCGGCGCCCGTGATTGCCTGGCTGCGATCGGCGACGATACCCAGCTGCTTGGCGATGGCCACGGCGGTGTCGATGTGGTCGCCCGTGATCATGACGGTGCGAATGCCAGCGTCGTGGGCCTCGCGGATGGCTTCGGCGACCTCGGGGCGAACAGGGTCAATCATGCCGGACAGGCCGCAGAAGACCAGGTCGTGCTCGAGCGCAGCGGGGCTGCAGTCGCTCGGGACCTCGGTGTAGGTGCGGCTTGCCAGCGCCAGCACGCGCAGAGCCTCGTCGGCCATGGCCTTGTTGGCGGCCACGAGCTCGGCGCGACGCTCCTCGGTCAGCGGGACGACCTTTTCGCCCTCGTAAATATGGGTGCACAGGCCGATCACCACGTCGGGCGCGCCCTTGGTGTACTGCTCGTACTCGCCATCCAGCGTCTCGACGATCACGGACATCATCTTGCGGCCCGAGTCGAACGGGGCCTCGCCCACGCGCGGATGCTCGGCAGTCAGGCCGGTGAGGCCAGCCTTGCCGGCGTCGTTGACGAGCGCGCACTCGGTCGGCTCGCCCACGGCCTCGCCCAGCTCCTCGTCCCACTGGGCATCGGAGCAAAGGGCCATACCGGCCAGGAACTTCTCCTTAGGCGCAGCGAGCTCGTGCTTGACGACGGTCATCTTGTTTTGGGTAAGGGTACCGGTCTTGTCGGAGCAGATGGTCTGCGTGCAGCCAAGGGTCTCGACAGCAGAGAGCTTGCGGATAATCGCCTGGCGCTTGGCCATCTTGGTCACGCCAAGCGAAAGGACGATGGTCACGACGGCAACAAGGCCCTCGGGGATGGCGGCGACGGCGAGCGAGACGGCAACCATAAAGGTGTCGAGCAGGGCAGTCGGATCGGTAAGGACGTTGCCCACGCCGTGGCGGAGGATGTCAACGCCAAAGATGACGACGCAGATGACGATCACCATGATGGTGAGGATGCGGCTGAGCTCGGCGAGCTTCACCTGCAGCGGCGTGAGCTCTTCCTTGGCCTCGGCCAGGGCGCCGGCGATCTTGCCCATCTCGGTGTTCATGCCGGTGCCGACCACGACGGCGCGACCACGGCCGTACACGACGGTGGAGCCCATATAGCACATGTTCTTACGGTCGCCGAGCGGCACGTCGTCGGTGCCGGCGGCGAGCTCGATCACGTTGGCATGCTTCTCGACGGGCACGGACTCGCCGGTGAGCGCGGCCTCTTCGATCTTCATCGTGGCGCTCTCGAGCACGCGGCAGTCGGCCGGGACGGAGTCGCCCGCCTCGAGCATGATCACGTCGCCGGGCACGAGCTCGGCGCTCGGCAGGTGCACGAGCTTGCCGTCGCGTAGCACCTTGGACTGCGCCGCACTCATCTCCTGCAGGGCCTCGAGGGCCTCCTCGCTCTTGGCTTCCTGGACCACGCCCAGCACCGAGTTGACGATAACGACGAACATGATGATGGCAACATCGGCAAAGTCGGGCTCGCCCTTGACCATGCCCGTGAGCGCACTGATGACGGCGGCAACGATCAGCATGATGACCATAGGGTCAGCCATCTGTTCAAAGAAACGCTTCCACAGCGGCGTCTTCTCAGCTTCCTCGAGCTTGTTAGGGCCTGTCTTGGCGAGGCGCGAAGACGCCTCGTCGTTGCTCAGGCCGAGGTTCTCATCGACACCTTGGTCGCTGAGCACCTCCGCCGCGGCGGACAGGTATTCCTTTTGCATATAGAGTCCCCTCCTGGGATTCGGGCCACTCAGCAGATTGATGCCCGATCATAATTCCCAGGAGAAGGGCAAGGGCTCATCAAGGCTGCCGTGCTGAGCGGCAGTTGATAGTGGAGCTATGGTACCCCAAAGCGACGCGTCTAGCCAAAACAATCGGTTTGGAAATATGGTCCGCACGCAACGGTGCAGACCGTGTGATGCTCAACATTGGTAAAACGTTTTTTCTTCGGCACATCGCCAAACTGACATATCGCCCAGATAGCAGCGGTTAGAGCGGTTGGTAAATTTTTTCATATACCGTTTATCCCGCAAAAAATGAACTTCTAATTCGGCATACGGTCGATTTTATGGGGTATTCGGTCAGCATTTCGTTATAATCAACACGGTTTTATTTCTTATGGTTTATCTATCAGCGCAAGACGATGTCAGATGGAGGTCTGAATGTACAAGCGCACTAAGATTGTATGCACCATGGGTCCCGCCTGCGATAGCGACGAGACCATCCGCGAGATGATCAAGGCGGGCATGAACGTCGCCCGTTTTAACTTCTCGCACGGCTCCTACGACGAGCACCACGGTCGCATCGAGCGCGTCCGCCGTATTTCCAAGGAGCTCGGTCTGCCTGTCGGCATCCTGCTCGACACCAAGGGCCCCGAGGTCCGCACCGGCCTTCTGGTCGATGGCAAGAAGGTTGCCGTCAAGACCGGCGATAAGATCGTCGTCACCGCTCAGCCTACGTCCGAGGATTTCCACGGCACCGCTGAGCACATCTCCCTCGACTACCTGGCTCTGCCCTCCGAGGTCGAGAAGGGCTCCCTCATCCTGATCGATGACGGCCTGGTTGCCCTCGAGGTCGAGTCCGTCGACGGCCAGGACATGACCTGCGTCGTCAAGAATGACGGCCTGATCGGCGAGCGCAAGGGCGTCAACATGCCCAACGTCAACATCTCGCTGCCCGCCATCACCGAGCGCGATCGTCAGGACATCCTCTTTGGCCTGACCGAGAACATCGACTACATCGCCGCTTCCTTCATCCGTGACGGCGAGTCCGTCCGTGGCATCCGCAAGCTTTGCCGCGAGAACGGCGGCGAGCACGTGACGATCTTCCCGAAGATCGAGTGCGCCCTGGGCGTCGAGAACTTTGACGAGATCCTCGAGGCTTCCGACGGCATCATGGTCGCCCGTGGCGACCTGGGCATCGAGATCAAGCCCGAGCTCGTTCCCCACATCCAGAAGGAGATCATCGCCAAGTGCAACGCGGCCTACAAGCCCGTCATCACCGCTACGCAGATGCTCGACTCCATGCAGCAGAACCCGCGCCCGACGCGCGCCGAGGTTGCCGACGTTGCTAACGCCATCTACGACGGCACCGACGCCGTCATGCTCTCTGGCGAGTCCGCTGCCGGTAAGTACCCGGTCGAGGCCGTTAAGATGCAGGCCAGCATTGCTCTCGAGACCGAGAAGTACCTCCCGGCCCACGCTCCGCTCGAGGTTCCGGCCGACGCTCACGGCACCCGCGTCGTCAACAACGTTGTGGGTATGTCCGCTGTGAACATGGCCACCACCGTTGGCGCCAAGTGCATCACCGTGCCGACGACCACCGGTCGTACCGCACGCCTGATCTCGCACTTCCGTCCCAACATGCCGATCTGCGCGTTCTCCCGCCACGAGTGGGCCGTCCAGCAGATGATCATGTACTGGGGCGTTATCCCGCACCAGGCCGAGATTACCCAGGGCACCGTCAACGGCACGATCGTCAAGGCGATCGAGACCGCTAAGGAGCTCGGCTACGTCGAGGCCGGCGATCTGACCGTCGCTACCGCCGGCGATCCCCGCATGAGTGTTCAGCTCGAGGACAAGGTCTCCTCGACCAACGTCGCTTACGTCGCTCAGGTGCGTTAAGTCGTACTTGCAAGCATGTTTGCATTGCAAAGGGCCCGGAAGGCTTCGCCTTCCGGGCCCTTTTTCTGTGTCAATGCCGGCACACGGCAAAACACGCACCCATTTCTTTACCAAAAGCGCGAAATCCACCTTTCGAGGCCCAAAAATAAAGTCCCAAGCGCTAAAAGTGTTCGCCCGATGGCGAAACCACACCTTACCCGACGCTGCTAAATCGTTTTAGCAAGAGCTAGATCGACCGCGTTTTCGGAAGTATGCGGCAAATTCTGAGACCTCCGAGCACACCCCGTTTTTTCGCAACAAAATGCCTGATAAACTGGCCTCAAAAGCCAGGTCTGCTCACAGGGTTCAGATTTTGCCGCATACTTCCGAATTGACGCTGGCATCGCACGGTCCAAAAGCACATTTCGACCAGGAGGCTATCATGGACCTGACGCTATGCGGTCAATCCGCTTTTTACTATCACCGTATCCCGCCGCAGGTATTAGGGCTTTACCCCGCCATTAGCCTTGGCAATATGGATCGCAGATGTTGCGGCCTCGGAAGTCATGCAGTTGTAAAAGACCTGCTTCATGCACCGCTTCACAGGCTTGTATTCACTCGAGCACAATCCGGGTCGCGAAGCCTGTTTAAATCGCACCTCCTGACCCAAGAGCCGCCTCCCGGGTCGTTTAGGCAAACTGAACATGGATTTGATGTCACGTCGCCCGAGTTTACGCTGCTCAGCCTTGCTACGCAGGTCTCACGCAACCAGTTACTCATGGCTTGCTACGAGATGTGCGGCTCCTTTGCAGTGTTTACGCCCTGCGAGCGAACGCAACAACAACTCGATGAAGCCATTTCGCTTAAGCTCATTCCACCCAACTGCGGTTGGGAGCGTGTTGTCGACACCAAGGGCAATGACACCAATTTGTGGAAGCGCCCGCCGCTCCTCAGCGCGGCGGATATCGCCGCGTTCGCCAAGCAGGCTGCAGGCCTGCGCGGCGTTAAACAACTGCGCTGGGCGGCCGAGCACATGACGGGGCAGACCGCCTCGCCCTTCGAAGTACAGACCTCCATGCTTGTCTCGCTCCCCCGCAACGAGGGCGGCATGGGCATCAACATCGCAAACAACGTGCGCATCCCACTCAGCGACGCCGCGCGCTCACTGTATGACAAAACCTGCTGCTACGCCGATATCCTCATCGAGAGCAACACCGACAGCATGGGCGTCATCTTGGAATGCCAAGGCCGCTCCGCCCACGATGGCGAAGCCGCAAGTCTCTCCGATGCCAAGCGCACCACCGCCCTCACAAGCATGGGCTATGACGTTATCCAGATAACCTATGAGCAAATCAAAGACACGAAGAGCTTTAACAACATCGCCGAACTCATCCATAAAAAGGCAGGGCTCCCCTACATCCCAAAGACCGATCAGGAACGCACCACCGAAGACGCCCTGCGACGGGAGCCGTTGGTCAATTGGAATGAACTGTTCACCGTTAAGCCGGCCAGCTAGCAGCTAGTGATCAGAGGAACTGCGGGGACGTCAGAAGCGGCAACGCGAGTCGCAAAGCCCACCTCGGTCAGCTCGATGACCTCGGTAAACGTTGCATCGAAAAACTCCTCGGTTAGCAGACGATACGGCGGATGATCGGGCTCGCCGGGGTTTTCGCGTACAATCTCGTGCATGACGCCGATAGTCTTGAGCACATATTCTTTATGGATGGGATACTGCCCAAAACGCGTCGCAGCGGTATAGAGGCGATCGGTCGCACGCGGAATGGAAACGATGCCCAGCGTCTTGCCAAACCAGTCAAAATCGCCCTGCTTTTTAATGCGGAACTCCTCGCACGGCTTGCCGCCGTGTGCTTCCAGATACTGGTTCACACGCGTGTTCCATACCGTGTCGGCCACCAGATGCGACCAGACGCCCAGCGTTAAATCGAGCAGCGACTGCGCCACATCTTCGGACGCAAGCGAGAACTCACAGGCGCCGGGACCGACAACCGGCTCAGCATCCCTGTAGCGCTGGGGATAGTGCACGCGGTTCAGTCGCTCGCGTTCCTCGATAATCGAGGTCGCCGCGGCCGGCGCACCGGTGGGCGAACTTTTAAGCAACGGTGCCACATAGGTATTCCAGAACTCATGCTCACGAGGCTTAGGGATGGGCTCAGGCTTGGCAAAGTGCGTAATGCGGTACGGGATGGGATCGGCGATGCCAGGGACCATATAGCCCACGAAGATATCCGGAACCACGCAGCCAAACAAAAAGGCATTGCGGTCGCGCACGCTATCGGCAAGCACGCTAGCACGTGCCAGCAAGCGCTCCGTTTGAGCGATATGAATGTTCCAACTTGGCATAGCCACCCCCATAAAACCTGGTTAACTATACCATCACGGCAGAGTCGCACAGGCGGCCATACATACCCTACGCAGCAACTATTCCGCAGCACCGCTTTCGGTTCCATACGACGGCACGGGCGCCTCGACCACATGGTGATATCGATCGATATAGATGGCACGGGCCCCCAGGCGGCGCACCAAATCTTGATGGTGCGTACTCATCAAAACCGTCTTACCGGCAGCAACGTAGGCCAGCAAAAAGTTGACTACGATGTGGCACGAGTCCTCATCGAGCCCGTTGGTGGGCTCATCGAGCACTAGGATATCGGGGTTCATCGACACCACCGCAGCCAGCGCAACGCGCTTCTTTTGCCCGCCCGAAAGCTGATAGGGCGAGGCATCGACCAGATCGGCAACCTGGAACAGCTCCATGGCATCGCGCACGCGGCGCTCGAGCTCGTCTGCCGGCAGCCCCATCTGCGCGGGACCAAACGCGACCTCCTCGCCCACCGTAGCGCAAAAGAGCTGCGCATCGGCATTCTGGAACACAAAGCCCACGCGCTGATGAAAACGCTGAGCGGCTGCGGAATCCTTGAGATATGCCGCATCGATCACGTGCCCGTCAAACAGGTACGCACCCGCGTCCGCTAGTTCAAGACCGTTGATAAGGCGCATAATCGTCGTCTTACCGCAGCCGTTGGGACCGAGTAGGGCAACGAGTTCACCACGATCGACCTGCAGCGACACACCATCGACAACCGTATGCCCCGCATAGGAGAACACCACGTCGCGAAACTCGATGAGCGGCACGCTCGTGGCGCCAGTAGCACCGCTCGCGCCCATCACGCCATTCGTATCGTTTGCCAAAACGTCGCCCTTCCCTATCCACATCGACGGCTCGGCCGCCCGCGCTACAGCACCGCGCACAACACGGCGAGCAGCACCACGACGGCCGCATAGACCGCATCACGCCAGTCAAACCCGGCGCGCGCGGGTGCCGGATACGCACCGGCAAAGCCGCGGCAAAGCATAGCCTCGTCCATCGCGCGGCTGCATTCCATCGCCTTGATAAACGTCATGCCCATGATACCCGCCAGCGAGTCGGTGCGCGAAAAACCCGCAGGTGCACGACCCACGCTGCGCAGCATGACCGATTCGCACAGATCGTGCGCCGTGCGTCCCAGCACCTCGATGTGTTTGAGCGCCATATCAAACGTAAAGATAACTTCGTCGGGTAGATGCAGCATCTTGAGCGCCGCCGACATGCGGCTCCAGGTGAGCGTCCACGAAACACCCAGCACCAGCGACACGTTAATGAACGTCTTGAGTGCAATCTTGAGCATGGCGCCCGTGGCAGAAGCACCCAGCAGCAGGGCAGGCAGCGCCAGAACCACGGCAAACCCCGCGGCAGCCAACGCCGACACAAAGGTAGCGCGCAGCCCGCGTACGGGGCGCACCGCGACCAGCACCAACGCGATCGCCGCCATCAACATCAGGTACAGCGGGCTTTGCGTCAGACACACGCACAGGACGCAAACGAACATCCCTAACAGGCGCACCGGAGCCGAAACGCAAGAAAGGGCGCGGTCGACCATCGACCCGCCCTCGTGCGCGCCTCCACCCAGGCGAACCCGCTCAAGCAGGCTCGCCAGGTGCAGGACATTCTTTTGCATCACACGATGCCGAGCCCCCGCGGGCTCGTAACGCTGCTCGACCGTAAGCCAGCTAGGCAGCTCGGCTATTGCCATGAGCACCGCTTTCCTTGACCGTCAGCGAGACCAAGCGGAATGCGATGGTCAGCACCGCCACGCCAATCACGCCCGAGAGGATATACATGGCAGCCTGGCCGGCAAAGCCAAGACCCTGCTCCTCGGAATAGGCCTGCAGATAATCGCCCGTGGGCAGGGCGTCGGCAAAGGTCGGGGTATCGAGGCCGACCGAAGCCTTGAGGCTCGTGTCGCCAGCCTCCTGAACGGCGGTCGCGGCGCCCTCGGCGTCCCACTCACCCCAGGCGTCACCGGTGGCGAGCAAGCCGAGCGGCGTAGCCACGACAAGCACGGCGACCAGAATGAGCGTGGGAATCAGGGAAGTCTTCTTGGCGGTACCATCGGCGGCAAGCTGGCCATCGGCGGCTTCGGGGCCGACGATAATGCTCGGCGCCGTCTTCTTAATGAAGCCGTAGATGGCGGCCGTCGCCACGCCCTCGATCACGCCGGCAACCAGCATATGCGGGATCAACATGGCCGGAATAGCCACGGACAGCGGGAAGGGGCAGTACAGAGGGGCGCCCGAAGCGTTGGTGAAGAGCATCGGCTGAATACCAAACTCGATTGCCGCGCACAGGGCCGCCAGGCACAGGCCGACCCAACCGCTCACGATGGCAGAAACCGAGGTGCCCCAGCTCTTGTCGTGCAGACGGCTGTTGAGCGCACGGAACACGATAGCAGCGACAAACGGCAGCACAAAGGCCATGTTAAAGCAGTTGGCGCCAAACGACAGAACGCCGCCGTCGCCAAACAGCAGCGCCTGCAGCGCCAGAGCGACCGAGACAGCGATAGCCGCGGCCTCGGGGCCCAGCAGCAGCGCGATGAGTGCGCCGCCGACGGCGTGACCCGTGGTGCCACCGGGCAGCGGCACGTTGAACATCATGAGCAAGAAGGAGAATGCGGCGCAGATGCCCAGGAACGCCATATGCTCGCGATCGAGCGTGGCGCGCACCTTTTTGATGCAGTGAACCCATACGGGCACCATCGCCACCGCCATAACGGCATCGGTCTGCGGGGACAGATAATTATCGGGAATATGCATGAGCCCTCTCAATCAGAACGTTGTGTGTTACGTTTCCAACAATCCGTAACACCGACTCTGCATACTAACAAAAAGGCGCACCGCCCACAACGCAGCACGCCCTTGCAATACGTACGTTATTAGCCCAGGTCCACGCACCGCCCAATAAAGGGCCCATGCACTCCCAACTTTCCGGTCACCCGGAAGAAGGTGCAGTCCGCTCGCAACAAGGTTAACGCAGGAACCCGCCCCCGAGAGGGGTTTTCTAAGGCAACATCCCGCAGCCGCAAAGCGGCGAGGTCGTTGCCGTGAAAACCCCGCAGGGGGCGGGTTCCGAACGGCAAAGATTACGAGCGGACCTCGCCGTTTACGCCCTTGCACACCTTGGTGACGATCTTCTGGTGCGCTTTCTCGACCTCTTCGCTGGTAAGCGTGTGGTCGTCGGAGCGATACGTAAGCGCAAAGGCCATGGACTTTTTGCCCGCTCCGATGCGGATGGGATCGCGGTAGACGTCGAACAGGCGCACGCCCTCGAGCAACTTACCGCCGGCGCTCGTAATGCGGCGCTCAAGATCCTCACAGGTCACGGAGTTGTCAACCACAATGGCAAGGTCGTGCTCAACGGCCGGGTACTGCGAGAACTCGCGATAGTTCTCCTGGTTGCGGGCGCCCTTGATCAGCTTGTCCAGATCGAGCTCAAAGGCAACGACGACCTCATCGATACCCATCGCCTCGCGCGCCTCGGGGTGAATCTCGCCGACCCAGCCCAGCACGGTACCGCCGGACAGAACCTCGGCGGCACGACCCGGCTGCAAGAAAGTGTAGCCCTCGCCCTCGACGGGACGGAAGCGAACCTTCTCGATGCGCAGTTGGGCGAGCAGCTCCTCGACAATGCCCTTGCCAAAGAAAAAGCGCAGCTTGCGGTACTTCATGTTCCAAGACTGCTCGCTCCACTGGCCCGAAAGCACGCCCGCGACGGACTTGGTCTCCTTGGGCAGGCTGGCGTTTTCGCGGCCATGGAACAGGCTGCCGACCTCGTACAGGTGCACGTTGGGCGTACCGTGCGCCTCGTTGTAGGCCACGGATTGCAGCAGGCCCGGCAGCAGCGAGCGGCGCATCTCGGTCTGCTCGGCCACCAGCGGGTTCATGAGCACCACGGGGCAGCCGCGGCCTTCGGTGGACATGCCAATCTTCTCCAGGTCGCTCGGGGCGGCAAAGCCAAAGGTCGTGGTCTCGTTGAGGCCGCAGGCGCGCAGGATCTCGCCGACCTTGCGGGTGAGCTTCTGCTCGCGGGTCAGGCCGCCGATGTGGTTCTTGGCAGCCGGGATGGTCGCCGTCACACGGCCCATGCCCCATAGGCGCAGGACCTCCTCGATCAGGTCAATCTCGCGCGGCAGGTCGGGACGGAAGCTCGGCGGGGTAACCATAAAGTCCTCGCCGTCGCGCTCGACGGTGCAGCCCAGACGGGTAAGCGAACGCTCGATAAAATCGGGCTCGATGTCGGCACCGCAGATGGCATGCACGCGGGCCAGGCGCAGCTTGATGCTGTCGATGGTCTTGGGCGCGGGGAAAACATCGACATAGCCGGGAGCAACCTCGCCGCCGGCGATCTCCTCGATGAGCGCGCAGGTAACGTTGGCGACATCCACGCAGCCAGTCTCGTCAACCTGGCGCTCAAAGCGAATGGAGGCGTCGGAGATCAGCGACAGATCGCGGCTGGTGTGCGAGGTGCGACCGGCGTTGAAGCAAGCGCTCTCGACCATCACGTCGACGGTGTCGTCCTCGATCTCGGAATCCATGCCGCCCATAACGCCGGCCAACGCCACGGGGCGCTCACCGTCGGTGATAAGGCCCATGCCGGCGTCGAGCACGCGCTCTTCGCCATCGAGCGTCGTGAATTTCTCATCCTGCTGGGCGGCGCGAACCACCACGCGACGGTGGCCATCGCGCTCGGCAAAGGTGTCCAGGTCAAAGGCGTGCAGCGGCTGACCGGTGAGCATCATCACGTAGTTGGTGATGTCGACGATGTTGTTGTGCGGACGCACGCCCAGGGCGTTAAGGCGCTTGACCATCCAGTCGGGCGAGGGGCCGACCTTCACGTTACGTACGATGCGGGCGACGTAGCGGTCGCACAGGCCCTCGTCGGCAATCTCGACGGAAAGCTCGTCGTCGGTCGCGCGGCCGGTCTCGGCCTTGATGGCGGGCAGCTCAACGTGGAAATCGCGGTCGAAGATGGCGCCGGTCTCGCGGGCCATGCCGATCATGGACAGGCAGTCGGGGCGGTTGGGCGTGATCTCGCAGTCGAGCACAGTGTCGCTCGAACCCACGTACTCGGCAAACGGCATGCCGCAGGGCGTATCCTCGGGCAGGATCATAATGCCGGAGTGGTCGCCGCCCAGGCCGAGCTCGCGTGCGGAGCAGTTCATGCCCATGGACACGACGCCGCGGAGCTTGCTCTTCTTGATTTTGACGTCGCCGGGAAGCACGGCGCCGATCATGGCCGTGACGATGTGGTCGCCGGCCTCGAAGTTCTGCGCGCCACAGACGATCTGCAGCGGAGCGGGGTTGCCGTCGGCGTCGAGATTCTTGTCACCCACGTCGACCGAGCACACATACATATGGTCGCTATCGGGGTGCGGGGTCTTGGTGAGCACCTTGGCAGTCACCACGTGGTCGAAGGACTCGCCCACGGTGTCGATCGCCTCGACCTCGGTGCCGGTACGGATATATTCGTCCGAAAGGGTCTTGGGATCCTCCGGAATATCGATCATGGTCTTGAGCCAGTCGTAAGAAACGCGCATCTAACTGGTCTCCTTTCATAAATGCGGCTTTGAGCCGGAAAACTGCAACGGAGACGGGTTTTCCAAGTGCCGCAGATTGCCTTGAAAGAGGAGGGCCGCGTACTTAGGTACGCAACCGACGATTGAAAGGCAAGGTGCGGTGCTTGGGAAAGCCGCCGGGCCTAGAACTGATTTAAGAAGCGCATATCGCCCGTCATAAGCGTTCTGAGGTCGGGCAGGTCGTAGCGCAGGGCCGCGACGCGCTCGGCGCCAATACCAAAGGCGAAGCCGGTGTACTTCTCGGGGTCGATGCCGCAGTTGATCAGGACGTTGGGGTCGACCATGCCGCAGCCCAAGATCTCGATCCAGCCGCTGTGCTTGCAGAAGTTGCAGCCCTTGCCGCCGCACACGTGGCAGCTCACGTCCACCTCGCAGCTGGGCTCGGTGAAGGGGAAGAAGTGCGGGCGGTAACGCGTCTTGCGATCCTCGCCAAACATGCACTTAACAAAGTAGTCGAGCGTGCCCTTCAGGTCGCCAAAGGTGATGCCCTCGTCGACGACCAGGCCCTCGATCTGGTTGAACTGCGGCAGGTGGCAGGCATCGGCCGTGTCGGGACGGTAGACGGTGCCCGGGCAGATCATGTAGATGGGCGGCTTCTGCGACTCCATGGTGTGGATCTGCACGCCCGAGGTCTGGGTGCGCAGCAGCACGTCGGACTCGCCGTGGGCGTGAGCCTCGGGGTGCGCGACGCTGCCGGGGTTGTTGTCGACCACGTAGAAGGTATCGCGGGCCGAGCGGCTCGGGTGATCCATGGGAGCGTTGAGCGCGGTGAAGTTGTAGTAGGAGGTGTCGACCATGGGGCCGGACTCGACGGTGTAGCCGATGCCGCAGAAGATGTCCTCGGCCTCCTCGATGATTTGCTTGATCAGGTGCTGGTGGCCGATCTGCGGACGGATGCCCGGCAGCGTGATGTCGACGGCGTCGTGCTCCAGTGCGCGCTTGAGGGCGGCGGCCTTCATCTCGGTGTTGCGCTCGTCGAGCATGCCCTCAATCAGCTGGCGCATCTCGTTGGCTCGCTTGCCCATCACGGGACGATCCTCGGGGGCGAGCTTGCCCATCATGCGCATCAGGCCGGTGATGCGGCCCTTGCGGCCGAGCAGCTCAACGCGCGCAGCCTCGAGCTTGGCTGCGTCGTCGGCGCCTGCGACGAGCTCCTTGGCCTCTTCCTCGAGTTTGACCAGATCATCAATCAGACTCATGTCTTCCCTTTCGTCTCTCGCGCTCTCCGTTTGCCGAGGCGGCTGCCACCGTCTGGCGTTGTGAAAACGCGGCCCGGTTCGGTAATAAAAAAACCGCCCTCGGGCATGTGCATTGCCCAAGGACGGTTGAATTCCGCGGTACCACCTTGTTTGACCCGGCGGATGTCTGGCCCGCCGCGCCCACTCTGTGCCCCTTGTCGCGAGGCTCACGGCTTCCCTACTGGGGCTTCGCCGCCGCTGGCCGCGTGCCCGTTGAGGTCGCTGCTCGGGAGTGAACGCTTGGCCCTTGTCACCGCAGGAAGGCTCGCAGCCCATGACCTTCCCTCTCTTGCCGGCGACGCGGCGGGCAAAACCCTCTCCGTCAACGCATTGGGCTATAGGATAACACATTTCGCGAGCACATCGCCGCGTTCCGTTTTGTTCGCACTGGGTACAAGGCAGGTAGCTGTGCAAACTGGCCGCACGCCCACCCGTGGCGTCCGGTCTGCGAGATCAAGGATATAGGTATGGGAAAGAAGTACGATAAGAAGGCCAAGCCCGCGGCGGGCAAGACGCCCAAAGGTATCAAGGTCGATAAGGCCGTCAAAAAATTCCGCAAGCTCGAAGGCAAACTGTGGACCCGCGAGTACCTGCTCAAGATTGCCGAGTTCGATGGAGCGACGATTGCTCCTGCCAACGGCGCAGCAGCGCGTGCCGACGCCATGGGCACGCTTGCCGGCGAGCATCACAAGCTGCTGACCAGCGAGAAGTCCGTTGAGCTCGTACGCTCGTTAGCACGCGAGACCGTCGCCGGCGGCAAAATCGACGACCCTCAGCTGCTCGACGAGATCCGTGTGCTCGGCCGCGATCAACGTGAGGCAAGCGTCATCCCCACCGAGGAAGCCGAGGCCTGGACCAGGCTCACCTGCGAGGCCGACGCCGTGTGGCACAAGGCCAAGACGGCCAATGACTGGGCGAGCTTTGAGCCCTATGTGGATAGAATCGTCGCCCAACTTAAGCATCAGGCCGAGCTCATGGACCCCAAGCGCGATCCATACGACGTTTGGCTCGACCAGTACGAGCGCGGCCTTTCCGCCAAGAGCTTCGACGCGTTTTGCGACGAGGTCAAGGCCACGGTCGTGCCGCTCGTGCACGCCATCGGCGAGCGCGGCCAGCAGCCGGCTGCCGACTTTTTGCACGCCCACGTGCCCGAGGCTGCCCAGCGCGCCATGAGCTTCGACCTTATGAAGCTTGTCGGCCTGGACCTGGACGACACCACGCTTGCCTTTACCGAGCATCCGTTTAGCGAGGGCTTTGCCGTGGGTGATGCGCGCATCGCGACGCACATCTACGAGGACGACTGCATCTCCAACGTCTACAGCATCATCCACGAGGCGGGGCACACCATGTACGAGCTGGGCGTCAATCCCGCCTACGCGCGCACGTGCTTGGAGGGCGGCACCTCCATGGGCATCCACGAGAGCCAGAGCCGCTTTTTCGAGAACACCGTGGGTCGCAGCCGCGCCTTTATGGGCCCGCTGCTCGAGGTGCTGCGTCGTCACGCGCCCGAGGTCTACGGCGACGTCGACGAAGACACGCTCTACCGCGCCGTGAACATCGCGCAGCCGTCGTTGATCCGCACCGAGGCCGACGAGCTCACCTATCCGCTGCATATTATGGTGCGCTACCAGATCGAGCGCATGCTGTTTGCCGGCGAGGCTGCGGCCAAGGACATCCCCGCGCTTTGGAATCGCTTTATGGACGAGTACCTGGGCATTCCCGTTCCCGACGACACGCACGGCTGCCTGCAGGATACGCATTGGAGCGGCGGTTCGTTTGGCTACTTCCCCACGTATGCGCTGGGTAGCGCCTACGATGCCATGTTTGTGCCGGCCATGTGCCGCGACGGCGTCGACCTTACCGGTGCCTGCGCGAGCGGCGACTTGGCACCCGTCCGCGCGTGGCTGGGCGAGCACATTTGGCAGTGGGGCCGCGCCAAGGACGCGCCGGAACTCATCAAGGGTGCCTGCGGCATGGATTTTGACGCCCGCTACTACTGCAGCTACCTGCAGGACAAGTTCACCACGCTGTATCAGCTGTAAGGCCTTGAAGGCCGGCAGTTAGGTGTTCCTATAGTTTTGTCAACCTTCGATGCTACTCCCGGTAGGGTACCCGGTC
>CATYIU010000028.1:0-28546 GCA_958407445.1 uncultured Collinsella sp. | reverse complement strand
GAGCCCTTTGCGTCCTGCGGAAATGTTTTGGAAAGTAACCCAAAGCGGCCCGGCGGGGGTCCTGTGTAGTCACCCTTTAGGCGGAACTCTCCTAATTATTTGGATGAGTCGTTTACTTACTTGTGCTGTTACCGTCTTCCCGCTGTTGTTGGGGTATGCTTTGTTCGTATGTAAACGTTTGACATGTTGATGGGGGAGGGTGCTATGGCTCGCGAGGGCGCTCGTTCTAAGGATTCTGCTAAGCCTGGCATCAAGGAAGTTGCAGCGGTGGCGGGGGTTTCGCCTACTACGGTATCTCGCGTGCTTAATAATCGCGGCTATATTAGCCAAGAGACCCGCGATAAGGTCCATGCCGCGATGGAGCGCATCAACTATACGCCCAACGATATCGCCCGTGCCATGCTCAACGGTCGCCTGAATCTTATCGGTATGATCGTTCCCTTTGTGAGCAGCCCGTTCCATGCTCAGGTTGTGCAGGCGGTCGAGCGCACGTTAGCGGAAAACGGCTTTAAGATGTTGCTGTGCAACAGCGCCAATCGACCCGATCTTGAGCGTTCCTATATTGACATGCTCCGCCGCAATATGGTCGACGGCGTCATCGTCAACTCCCTCAATATCGGTGCCGAGGCATATGCCGAGATGGGCTTGAGCCTGGTTGGCATCGACTGCGATCTTGGCGAGGGCTCTGTCCAGATTGCAAGTGACAGCTATGGCATTGGCGAGCTCGCCACGCGCCGTCTGATTGATGACGGCTGCAGGCGTATCCTGTGCCTGCGCAGCAATAGCCGCATGCGCATGCCTGCCAATAAGCGTACCGATGCCTACCTCGATGTTGTTGAGCAGGCCGGTTTGTCCGCGCTTGTCCGTGAGGTTGAGTTCGTTAAGCCCGACGACGAAAAGGGCGCGGTCGTTGCGAAGATCCTCGATGAGAACCCCGATATTGACGGCATCTTTGCGGGAGACGATACGATGGCGGCCATCTGTCTCAACGTGATGAAGCAGCGCGGCTTGAGCGCTCCAGACGATATTAAGGTCGTGGGCGCGGATGGTGCCCGCCGAACTATGACGTTTATGCCTGACTTAACAACCGTACGTCAAGATATCGATCGCATCGGAGAGCTCGCGGCGCAATCCATCATCGCTCTTATTAACGGCGATAATCCCGAATCGAATATCAAGCTCCCCGTTGAACTCATTGAGGGCAAAACCGCGTAGTTCATCCCGTGCCAAAAGAATTCCTCAAACGCCTCTGATGACCGTTCGCCGGCATATGTCAACCGTTTACCGACGACTGGAACTGCGAAAAGACGTATTGGTATGAAAACGTTTGACATATGAAAACGATTGACATATCTTGCCATTGTACCGAGTTAGTATGTCGTGGAAAGGAAGTCTCGGATGCACAAGGTGTATTACCAGCCTGAGGGAATTTGGGTAGGCGACATCATGCCGTACGGCGAGGACGGCACGTTCTATCTCTATCATCAGCGTGACACGCGTAACCCCGAACCTTTCGGAGAGCCGTTTGGCTGGGCACTCGCTACGACCAAGGATTTCGTCAACTACAAGGACTTTGGCGAGAGCCTTGAGCGCGGCGGCGACGAGGAAGTCGACCAGTACATTTATGCCGGCACGGTGTTTAAGGTGGGCGACAAGTACCATGCGCTCTACACTGGTTGCAATCGCGATAAGGTCCGCGCACGTTTGATGAAGCAGGTTCTTCTTCACGCAACGAGCGACGACGCCGTCAAGTGGGAGAAGAACATCGCCGAGACGCTGCTTCCGCCCCAGGAGGGTTACGATGACCGCAACTGGCGCGATCCCTTTGTGCTTTGGGATGAGGAGAACGAAGAGTACATGCTCATCCTCGGCACGCGTGTGGGCGAGGACAAGCGTCTGATGACCGGCCGCCTGGTCAAGTTCACCTCCAAGGATCTGACCAACTGGGAGTTCCAGGGCGACTGGTGGAACCCGGGCCTGTACACCATGTTTGAGATGCCTGATCTCTTTAAGATGGGCGACTGGTGGTACCTCGTCTTTTCCGAGTACAGCGACGGCAACAAGACCCGTTACCGCATGTCCAAGTCCATCAACGGTCCTTGGATTACCCCCGCTGACGACTCCTTCGACGGCCGCGCGTACTACGCCGCTCGCACCGCATTCGATGGCGAGCGTCGCGTTCTCTTTGGTTGGGTTCCTACGCGTGACGAGGGCGGCGACCCCAGCTCTTACCTATGGGGTGGCACCTTTATGCCCCTCGAGATCGTTCAGCGTGCCGACGGAACGCTCGGCACCAAGCTCCCCGACAGCATGCTTGGCGCCTTTGGCGAGGCTAAGGCAGTCGAGACCTTTGAGCTTTCCTGCGAGTCGGGCAAGGTCGAGCAGGTGCTCGCCGCAGATGCCGGCTCCACCTACTTGCTCGATGCCGACATTGAGCTCGGCGGTAACGCTGCCGGCTTCTCGGTCAAGTTCGCCGAGGACGCCGAGACCGGTCTTGCCTATGAGTTCCGCGCCAACCTGCGCGAGGGCAAGCTCGAGTTCACGCCGGCTCCCCAGTACCCGTGGTTCCAGGTCAACAACATGGGCCTCGAGCGTCCGTTGTTCTTTAAGGGCGAGGGCACTCACCATGTGCGTCTGGTCGTCGACGACGACATCGCGACCATCTTTGTCGATGACGTTGCGCTCAACGCTCGCTTCTGCAACAAGCAGGGCCAGGGTGTGGCGCTTACCGTCACCGACGGTGCGCTCAAGTGCGCAAACGCAACGATCGCGTCTCTGTAGCGGCAACGAACCGTTTTATGATTTAGAAAAGGAATGGAGAGGAACATGGACTACAAGGCAGTGTCCCAGCAAGTCGTCGACAACGTCGGCGGACTGGAGAACATCGAGGGCGCCACGCATTGCGTGACCCGTCTGCGTCTGGTGCTCAAGGATACGAGCAAATACAACAAGGCCGAGCTCGAGAACATCGATGGCGTCAAGGGCGTGCTGTACAACAGCGGCCAGCTCATGATCATCTTCGGTACCGGTACCGTCAACAAGGTTTACGATGAGTTTATGGCTCTGACGGGCGTTAAGGAGATCAGCGCTTCCGAGGTCAAGGGCGCCGAGGCGGACAAGAAGGGCAAGTTCTTCTCGGTCCTCAAGGTATTCTCGGACATCTTTATCCCCATCATTCCCGCCTTCGTCGGCGCTGCAATCATCATCGGCCTTAAGTCGCTGATCGTTGCCAACGGCCTCTTTGGCATGGAGGGCAGCCTCGCCGATCACAGCGAGTTCCTCAAGAACCTCGCAAGCTTCTTTGCCATTATCGCCACCACGTTCGACTACCTGCCTGTCCTGGTTATGTACAGCGCAGTCAAGCGTTTTGGCGGTAACCCGATCCTGGGCATCCTCGTCGGTATCGTCATGGTTCACCCGAGCCTTATGAACCGCAACACGTTCGTTATGGACCCGACGGGTGCTGAGTACTGGAACTTTGGTCCGCTCTCCATTCCCATGGTTGCTTTCCAGGGCGGCGTGTTCCCTGCAATTCTGACCGCCTGGTTTATGGCCAAGGTCGAAAAGATTGCCCAGAAGTACATCCCCGAGGTCGTTTCGTTCGTCTTTGTCCCGACCGTTACCCTGATTCTTGCTAACGTCGCCCTGTTCACCGTGTTCGGCCCGCTCGGTAACCTGATCGGTGACGTCCTCGCCGGCGTAATCGATATCCTGTACAACAGGATGGGCGTCTTTGGTGCCTTTGTCTTCGCCGCGTTCCTGCAGCCGCTCGTCGTTACCGGTACGCATCAGTTCATCCAGGGTATCGAGGCAAACCTTGTTGCCACGACTGGCTTCAACTACATCCAGGCCATCTGGTCGGTTTCCATCATCGCCCAGGGCGGCGGCGCCATCGGTATGTACCTCATTCACAAGAAGCACTCCAAAGAGCGCAACATCTGCATGTCGTCCTTTATCCCGACGCTGGTCGGAATCTCCGAGCCCGCTATCTTTGCTGCAAACATGCGCTATTCGATCATTCCGTTCATCTGCGCATGCATCGGTGCAGGCTGCGGCGGTGCCTTCGTCAAGCTCTTTGAGGTGCGCGCTATCGGTCAGGGTCTGACCGGCGTGCTTGGCCTGCTCATCGTCACGCCCGAGACCCTCGTGTGGTATGTGGCTGGCAATCTGATCGCTTTCTTCGTCCCGATCATCCTGATCTTTGCCTACAACAAGGCAAAGGGCGTTCCGACCACCGATGAAGAGGGTGCAGGCGCCGGCTTTGATGTCAGCTTCTAATCCAGATCCGTCAAGGTAATGTACGGGTCGACCTGTTGGAGAAGGGCGTTTGGCTCGCATGGGCCGGGCGTCCTTCTCCTCTACAAGAAGGACGATTGAATGTTCGATCAAAAACATAAGGTGACGCGCTCGGACTACGAGCTGTGGCGTGCCGGGCAGGATGAGACTGCGGCTCGCATCGCGGCTGACTCCGATAGACTTCTGTTCCATGCGGAGCCCGAGCTTGGCTGGCTCAATGATCCCAACGGTTTGGTGCAGGTTGGTGATACATACCACATCTATCACCAATACGATCCGTTTGATGCCGCGCACGGCGGACCGGTGCTGTGGAATCATCTGACGACGAAGGACTTTGTGACGTACGAGAACCGCGGTCCCGCGCTATTCCCCGATTCAGATCTAGACTCGAGCGGTGCGTATTCGGGGTCTGCATTTATGCACGACGGCAAGATTCACTACTTCTATACCGGTAACGTCAAGCATTTTGACCGCGATGATTATGACTATGTGCTGACAGGGCGCGACCAAAATCAGATTCACATGGTTACCGAGAACCCCGATAAATTGGGGGAGAAGCACATAGCTGTTGGTCCGGTCGATTACCCCGACGATATTAGTACGCACGTGCGCGACCCCAAGATCCTGGAGCACGACGGTATCTACTATATGGTTCTTGGTGCTCGTACGAAAGACGACCGCGGTTGCGTGCTCGTCTATACCTCGCACGATCTTGAGTGCTGGAAATATGCGACGCGTATTGAGCTCGGCGAGAAGTTCGGTTTTATGTGGGAGTGCCCCGATCTGTTTGAGCTTGATGGCGAGCTTATTCTCGTTTGCTGTCCGCAGGGCGTGCCCGCCGATGGTTGGCGTTACCAAAACCCGCATCAGTGCGTGTGGTTTCGTATTGAGGCCGATTGGGAGGCGCCTAGCTTTAAAATCGCCGGGCAGGGTATGCCCCCGATGGTCGATGCGGGTCTTGACTTCTATGCCCCTCAATCATTTGCAGATGCCGACGGTCGACGGATTATGATCGGTTGGGCCGGCTGCCCCGATGCAACGGCTCAAAACCCGACGGTGGAACGCGGATGGCAGTGCGCGCTTACCGTGCCGAGGGTGCTGAATATGCGCGACGGTAAGCTCTGTCAGTGGCCCGCGCGCGAGGTTGAGCAACTGCGCAAGGAGCGTGTTTCGGTGACCGCCGGAGAGACCGTCGGCTCTCCTGGTCGACTGTTTGATGCCGTCGTGTCGTGCCGGGGGACGAAGTCCATTGAGCTGGAAGTTCGTGAGGGCGTTGTCGTGTGCTTTGCCAACGGAATGCTCACACTTGATATGGGCGATGAGGGCTATGGACGCGACAAGAGGTCGGTTGAGCTCGACGAGCTTTACTGCCTGCGAGTCCTTTCGGATGCCACGATGCTCGAGGTATTTGTCAACGACGGCGAGGTTGCGCTTACGAGCCGCACCTATTCGTCTGCGGCGCCGGCGATGCAGTTGCGCGCCGAGGGCGACGCCTCGATGGAGTTTTACCGTCTGGCTCGCTAGCCGCATTGTGAGTGACCATGGCGTTTTGGATACACAGGCTTTCTTGGTGGCTACCGTTTATCGCATATAGCTACCGTTTGCGGAGTAAGTAACACTCATTACCAAACCGTGTAGAATCTCATGCAAGCACGGAGTATTTCAGGGAGACGCTGTCCTTTGTTGTGGCGAAGGGCGGCGTCTCTCTGGTGCTTGGGAGTCGTTGTTCAATTGGGCGACGGGCGTGCGCGCGTAATAAATAACCAACGTCGAGATGGGTCGTGATGATAATGGGCAAGTACGTAATCGTGGTTGAGTCTGGTTCGGATGTGACACCGGAGCTCTGCGAACGCTATGGCATCGTGCGTGTGCCCATGCATGTCACGATTGGTGACGAGACCGTCGAGGACGGCTCGATCGATCCGCTTGAGATTTATTCGCGCTGCAACGAGTTTGGCGTGATGCCCAAGACCAGTGGCTGCGCGCCTGCGGATTTTGCTCACGTGTACGACCGCATCCATGCCGAGCAGCCCGACGCGACCATTTTGCATCTCGCATATTCCGAGGCCACGACCCGCTCGCATCAGTCCTCCAAGATTGCAGCTAAGGGCCGCGACTACGTCTTCTCTATGGACACGCGTTTTGTTTCGGTTGGCCAGTCGCTCGTTGCCGTCGAGACCGCCAAATACATCGAGGCTCACCCCGATGCCACCGTCGATGAGATTTTTGCTTTTACGAACTCCGTCATGGACCGCGTGCTGCTGGGCTTTGTTCCTACCGACCTTGCCTTCCTTAAGGCGGGCGGTCGCTTGTCTAACGCCGCGTTCCTAGGCGCTCATCTGCTCAAGATTAAGCCCTGCATTGAGGTGACGGGTGGCAAGTTCGTGGCGACCAAGAAGCTCCGCGGCTCCATGCTCAAATGCGCCCGTGCCTTTATTGACCACATGGTTGCCAAGGGCGATATTGATTACTCGCACATTGGCTTGGCGTATTCGGTGGGCCTTTCCCAGGAGCTGCGCGACGACATGGAAGTCTATGCGCACGACCTGGGCTTTGAGGACGTTACCTGGACGCAGGTTGGCGGCGTCATCTCGAGCCATTGCGGCCCGACCGCCTTCGGCGCGGTGCTCACGCTTAAGGCGTAAAGGCCGCAGGCGAGCGTTCTCCAGCCTGACATCTCGACGTAGCCCCCCAGCCATGGTGATGGGGGATAGATTAAAACGTGCCGTTCTAGTCCGAGACGTTTAAACGCAAACGCATGGGCTAGAATGGCTCTGGCATTTTAATTGGTTGCATCCAAGGAGAGGCAAGGTAGCGCGAATGGCAGAAATGACGCTTGAGGGTGTGGACGCTCGTCCCGAGGACTCTGCGTTTGCCCTTGGCCGCGTGCATTCAATCGAGACGATGGGAACGGTCGACGGTCCCGGCATCCGCTTCGTAGTGTTTGTCCAAGGCTGTCCCATGCGCTGTGCGTATTGCCATAACCCCGATACCTGGTCGGTTAACGGCGGCACCATGGTGACCGTCGAGCACCTGATGGACGAGTTCCAGAGCAACCATGAGTTTTACCGCAGCGGCGGAATTACGGTTTCGGGCGGCGAACCGCTCCTGCAGCCCGAGTTTTTGGCCGACCTGTTCCGCGTGATGCACAACAACCCCGATGGCCGCGTACACACCTGCCTAGACAGCTGTGGCTATGCATTTGATCCCAGGCATCCGGAGAAGTTCGATGCTGTTCTCAACGAGACCGATATGGTGCTGCTCGACATCAAGCATGCCGATCCGGTTGAGCATAAAAAGCTGACCGGTTGCGATCCTGCGCGCATCCTGGCGTTTGGCGATGAGCTTGCCCGTCGCAAGATTAAGGTTGTTATTCGCCACGTGGTGGTGCCGGGCATTACCGACACGGCGGAGGAATGCGAGAAGCTCGGTCGCCTGATCGCTCCATGGCACAACGTGGTGGGCCTGGAAATGCTGCCGTATCACACGATGGGTGTCGTCAAGTACGAGCAACTGGGGATTCCCTATAAGCTCGAGGGCGTGCCCCAGATGGATACCGCGCGCATGCCCGAGCTGCGCAACGCCGTCATGGCCGGCATGAAAAAGCGCCGCGCCGAACTCAAAAACGCCATCGGCTAGCGGCACTCATTGGGGACAGACATAAATGAGCGCGCGATGGCATTGCGGACGACCAAGCTTTGGTGCGCAACAAGGCCGGCTGGATCAGCGAGGCAGGTTGCAATGCGACGTGCGATGCTGGCCTCATTGATGTTGACGGCGACACCTACATTATGAGCATCATGACATCGATGCCATGGAGCGACCATTCGAGTGAGGTTGTGACTGCCATCGCCAAGGCGCTCTATGATACCCGCGCTACGCTGGCTTAGCGTGTTCGTTTGGCGAGGTCAAACAAAATGCTGGTACCATACCGTGGTTGAGTATTTCGTATAGGTTTGGGGAATGGCATGGCTACCATCGCGATTATCGGTGCGCTCGAAAAAGAGATCATGCAGATTAAGGAAGAGTTGAGTAACGTTTGCATGGTACAGGAGGCGGGCTTGAACGTTGTGGCCGGCGGGCTCGACGGACTGACAGTTGTCGCCACAACGGCGGGCATGGGTACCGTGAACGCTGCCGCCGCAACACAGCACCTCATTAGCAAGTATGCTCCGCAGGCTGTTGTGTTTTCGGGCATTGCAGGCGGTTTGAACCCCAAGCTCCATATCGACGACGTAGTCATTGGCAAACGCCTGCGCTATCTGGATACCGATACCGCGCTTATCGCCGAGTCTGCACCGGGGCTCGAGGAGTTTGGCTCGACGCCTGCGCTGGTCGATATTGCTGCCGATGTGCTTGCTGAGCGTGGCTTTGTCAATGCTTCGACAAATGCAGCCGCTTCGAACGAGGGCACCAAGCAGTTCCTGGTCGGCACGATTGCCACGGGCAACCGTTTTGTGACGGGTGCCGCCATGCGCAACGACGCTATCGAGGCGACGCATGCCGATTGTGTTGGCATGGAGGGCGCGGCGATTGCCCATGTCGCAACTAAAAATGGTGTCGATTGCCTGGTGTTGCGCGCTATCAGCGATAATTGTGACGAGGCGTACGATGCGATTTGCGACCGTGAGTTCGACCTGTTCGAGTATGCCCGTACCGCGAGTGGCATTACGCTCGATATCGTCCGCCGTATCGCTGCTATCTATTAGCGCGCTCTTTTGTAAGAACCTACGACCAAGGAGTGTCCATGGCCGATTCCATTAACTACCAGCTTGCCAAGTTCGTTGCCAGCTATGGCAAGGTTTCGCAGATTCCCGAGTCCACCTGCCCCGAGGTGAGCTTTGTTGGCCGCTCCAACGTGGGCAAGTCGTCGATTATGAACAAGCTTTTTGGCCGCAAGAACCTGGTCAAGGTTTCCAGCACGCCGGGCAAGACGAGCAACATCAACTTCTTTGAGGCCGACGACGTGCATTTCGTGGACCTGCCGGGTTACGGTTTCGCCCGTCGTTCCAAGGCCGAGCGCGACCGCTGGGCAGAGCTTATCGGCGACTTCTTCGACTCGGAGCGCAGCTTTAACTTGGTCGTCTCGCTGGTGGACATTCGTCACGACCCCAGCAAGCTCGATCACGACATGATCGACTATCTGCAGGGCAACGAGTTCAACTTTATCGTCTGTCTCACCAAGGCCGACAAGCTCAGCCGCACCCAGCAGGCCCGCCAGGCAGCAGCCATCAAAAAGCAGCTCAATGTCCCGGCCGAGAACGTAATCATCACAAGCTCCCAGACCGGTGTGGGCATCGACGAGCTCAAGCGCCGCATCGCTGAGGCTTGCCTCTAATCAGGTTAACCCCCCAAAGCTCCTATCTATATCACCTCAGTGATAGTTATTGGTAAACTATCACTGAGGTGATATTTTTTGGAGGTCGCTATGGAGCTATGGCACGGGTCGGAGGTTGTTGTCGAACATCCATCGCTGGATAGATGTAGACAGTTCAACGACTATGGGCGTGGGTTTTATTGCACGCCACATGAGGAAATGGCGATGGAATGGGCATGTCGGACCGAGTCTGATGGCATTGCGAATCGATATGAGCTTGATTTAGATGGTCTTGCGATTTTGGATTTGGAATCAGGTGAGTTCTCGATTCTCAACTGGCTTGCAATTCTGGCGAATAACAGAGAGTTCAATGTCTCGACGCCATTGGCGCGCGAAGGGCTACGATTTCTACTTGATAACTGCCTGATTGATATTTCTTCATATGACGTTATTCGGGGCTATCGCGCTGACGACTCCTATTTTTCGTTTGCAAGACAGTTTGTCAGCGGCATGATATCGCTCAGACAGCTGCAACGTATCATGCGCTTGGGTGATTTGGGTATTCAATATGCTCTTATGAGCGAGCGCGCTTTTTCGGTGATTAGATTCTGCGATTGGAAGCAGGCTTCGGGGTCTGAGTTTTATCCCAAGCGTTTTGAGCGTGAGCAGAATGCTCGACGCAAATACTTGGATACGGTTAACGGGTTCGATTCCGAAGGTATCGACATTAGGGATTTAATGGCAGGGAGGGTTGATTTAAATGATCCAAGAGTTAACGGATTGTGGGCCGAGTAGGACATACCCCGTCTACTACCTCGAGGATGCAATGAACAACCTCGGTGACTGCTTTGACTATGCCGTCAATGACTATGGAGCAGAAGGATCTGAAGTTGCTGAACTCTTTTGTCTGAGCGGGGTTGCCCGCGAGTTTGAGCGTGGCAACGCATGGGTCGTATCGGGAAAATCGGGCGTTGAGCTGTTCGCACTGATCGCCGAAAGGTCGGGCTATGAAGCCAGGTCTATGCCGGACCGCACCTATCGATTTGAGAAAACACCGGAATACTGGACGGGCTGGATATTGGCGTATCTGCAGTGGCGCCTGGGAGAGTCTTTTGAAGACCTGCTGCATGTCGCTCCGTTTGATGTGCTGCATAACCTGTATCATCCCTGGCACGAAGCCTCGGAGGAACGTGTGACGCGTCTTATTTGCGACATGGCGAAGAAAACACCTCGTCAAACCAAACTGGCGCTAGCAAGAAAGCGGCTCAAGAAAACCAAACAAGACCTGGCATACGAATCGGGCGTATCACTCCGCTCAATCCAAATGTACGAGCAGCGCCAGAGAAACATCAATGAAGCTTCGGTAACAGGCGTAAGAGCCATAGCAAAAGCCCTCCACTGCAACATCGAAGATCTCCTAGAACCAGTCTTCGAATACAAAGAAACCAGCGCCGCCTAAACCAAGCACACAGCCGATGCCCGCCTCTAGGAAGTGCTCCAGCCTAGCAAGAGCCCCTACCAATAAAAAGCAACTATCAGCCCGGCGACTTTCCAGAGCGTAGGTCCCTGTAGCCGCCGCCAGCGAAGTTAACATAGGGGAGGCCAGGGGCTTTGCCCCCAAATCTTTCCGCAGGACGACAGGACCCCCGCCGCACGAAGTGCGCAGCGGGGGTCCTGCCATGTCCGAGGACGATTTGGGGGCAAAGCCCCTGGCCTCCCCGGCGGGTATAAGGTACGGCGACTACAGGTATTCGATCTGGGCGCCTTCCGTGTCGCACGTCAGAATATGCGTATCGCACTTGGGGAACTGCTCGCGCAGCTTGACCTGTAGGAACTTTGCCACGATGGTGTCGTCGGTCACAGCCATGAGGGTCGAGCCCGAACCGCTGATCCAGATGGTCTTGGCGCCGCCGTTAAGGCAGGTGTCGCGCACGGCGTTGTAATCGGGAATCAGGCGGCGGCGATAGGGCTCCTGGATGCGGTCGTCGTTGGCGGCGGCAATCAGGTCAAGGTTGCCGGTCTCCAGGCCGCGCGTCATGCCGGCGATGCGGCCCATTTGCCATACGGCGGTGGAGAGTGGAATCTCCTGCGGCACGACCTTGCGCGCCTCACTCGTATGCACCTCGTAGGGCGGAATCACGGTAATAAAACGCAAGCGATCGCTCACCTCGTAGCGCAGACACTGGGGGAGCGAATCAGTCGGCGTAAAGGAGCAAACGGCACCACCCAGGATGGCAGGGGCGACGTTATCGGGATGGCCCTCGACCTCGGTGGCAATGCGGACGAGCTCGGCACGGTCGACGGTGTGGCCCGTCAGCGCGGCGGCGGCCATAATGCCGGCGACGACGCAGGTGGAGCTGGAGCCCAGGCCGCGAGCGACGGGCACATCGGTTTGAATGTCGATGGCAACGGGAAAAGCCGGCTCGCCCCATGCGGCCAGCGCATCCACAAAGCTCACGTAGACTAGGTTGTTCTCGTTTTGGAACTCCTCGGGGCAGCCCGTGATGGTGAGCTTGTCGGCGCGCTCAAAGGTGAAGTGCGAGTAGAGGCTGACGGCCATGCCGAGGGTGTCGTAGCCGATGCCTAGGTTTGCGCTGGTGGCGGGGACGGTGATCTTGATCATGGGAATCTCCTGGGCGGTCTGCCTGTTTAGTTCGCTGCTCGGGCAGTCCTGGCTCGCTCGGAAAGCACATTAAGTGCTTTCCGGCTCGTGCGGAACTCGCGACGAACTAAACAGGCAGACCCGCATGTCAGTTCGTCATCATCCCGGTGGGTTTCTGATAAAAGAAGGTGCGCCGGCTTTCGCCGGCGCTTAATAAGGGGTTTAGTTGGCGCTCATTCGTTTTGCTGCAGACTCGACGTAGCTTGCCATCTCATCGACGTCGCAGACGTCTTCAAAGCGGACGGGCTTGGACTCGAGTTCGGCGAGCTGGGTCGGGGCGACCGTGTTGGTGGCCTGCTCGAGCACACGCATGGCCTCAAAGTCGTCCTCGGGAACGTTAAGGCCCAGGGCATCGCAGCAGGCGCGCGGGAACTTGTAGGGGCTGGCGGTCGAAAGCAGCACGCGGGCCTTAGCGCCCTCGGCGGGGGCGACCTGCTCAAAGACGTGATAGCCGCAAGCGGTGTGAGGGTCGATCACGTAGCCGTTTGCGTCCCAGCAGCTCTTGATGGCAGCGCGGACCTCGTCCTCGCTGGCCCAGCCGCAGCCAAACACGCTCTGGATCTTGGCCAGCAGCTCGGCGGGCACCTCGTAGCGACCCGTCTGTGCCAGCTGCTCCATAAGGCCGGCTACGAGCTCGCAGTCGCCGTCGGATAAGAAGTAGAGCATGCGCTCCAGATTGGAGCTAATGAGAATGTCCATCGACGGCGAGATAGTCGTGAAGAACGGACGGTTGCGGTCGTAGACGCCGGTGGTCAGGAAGTCGGCCAGCACGTTGTTCTTGTCGCTCGCGACGATGAGCTTGGCGACGGGCAGACCCATGCGCTTGGCGTAGTAGCCGGCCAGGATATCGCCAAAGTTGCCAGTCGGCACGCAGAACTCAACGGCGTCGCCGGCCACAATGGCGCTGGCGCGCAGCAGCTGCGCATAGGCGGCAAAGTAGTAGACGACCTGCGGTACCAGACGGCCGACATTGATGGAGTTGGCACTCGAAAGCACGGTGCCAGCGGCCTCCAGGCGCTCGGCAAGCTCCTTATCGGCAAATATGCGCTTGACGGCGCTCTGGGCGTCGTCAAAGTTGCCGCGGATGCCGCAGACAGCGACGTTGTCGCCCTCCTGCGTGGACATCTGCAGGTTCTGGACGCGGCTGACCTTGCCCTCGGGATAAAAGACAGTGATGCCCGTGCCCGGGGCGTCGGCAAAGCCGGCAAGTGCTGCCTTGCCCGTGTCGCCCGACGTGGCGGTGACGATCATGATGCGCTCGGCGCCGCCGTCCTTGGCAGAGGTGCGGGCCATCAGGCGGGGGAGCATCTGCAGGGCGACGTCCTTAAAGGCGCTTGTGGGGCCGCCAAAGAGTTCCATCACATAGGTCTGAGGGGCATCGGCGCCCGGTGCGGCGTCGAGTTTGACGAGCGGCGTGACCTCTTCGCTCGCAAACTTGCTGCGGTAAGCCTCGTCGACACACGCCGAAATTTCTTCGGCCGTGTAATCATTCAGTAACATTCCCAACACATCTTGAGCGATTTCAAAGTACGATTTATCTGCAAGCGAGCTGATATCGAGTTGCTGGGTGCCCAGCTCGTCCGAGACAAACAAACCCCCGTCGGGAGCGATGCCGGTACGGATTGCCACCTTACTTGAGCACGATAAAGTGCGTCCTCGTGTACTATGATAAGTTCCCATATAACACTGCTCCTCGGATGCCTTGGTCCCAATCGGTGAAACCATGGTATCAGAGCGCGCAAAACAGGTTTGCAGAGGCTTTTAGAAAGGTAACCTCAAGCCCATGATTAAGATTGCCAAGTTTGGCGGCTCGTCGGTCGCCGACGCCGAACACTTTAAGAAGATCAAGGCCATTGTCGATGCCGACCCGGCCCGCCGTTTTGTGGTGGTTTCTGCCTGCGGTCGCCGCTTTAAGGGCGATACCAAGGTGACCGACCTGCTCTACTTGGTTAACGCACACGTTAAGTACCACGTGTCGTGCGAGGAGCTGCTCGAGGACATTGGCCAGCGCTATTTTGATATCGCTGACGAGCTGGAGCTCACCTATCCCATCCGCGAGGAGTTCGCGGCCTTTGCCGAGCGCGCCCGTTCCGGTGGCTACTCCACCGAGGAACTCGTGAGCCGCGGCGAGTACTTTACCGCCCGTCTGATGGCCGAGTACCTGGGCCTGCCGTTCCTGGATGCCGCGACGGTCGTGGCGTTCCATCATGACGGTACGCTCAGCATGAACCGCACCGCCGAGCTGGTGCAGGAGTACGGCCAGCAGGGCGGCTTTGTTATGCCCGGTTTCTACGGCGCGACGCGTGAGGGTCAAATCAAGCTGCTCGACCGTGGCGGCGGCGATATCTCGGGCTCGATCCTGGCCAAGTGCCTGGGCGCCGACCTGTACGAGAACTGGACCGACGTTTCGGGCTTCTATTCTGCTGATCCTCGCATTGTGCCCGAGGCTCAGCCCATCGCCCGCGTTACCTACGAGGAGCTGCGCGAGCTTTCGTACATGGGTGCAAGCGTCCTGCACGAGGAGGCCGTGTTCCCTGTGCGCGAGGCAGGCATTCCACTGGTCATCAAGAACACCAATGCGCCGCAGGACCCCGGCACCATCATTAGCGAGACGGCTGACGAGGGTGAGGCAGAGCCCATCATTACCGGCGTGACCGGTAAGCGCGGCTTTGTCGCCATCAACGTTGCCCGCGACCGTACCAAGCCGCGCGTCGGCTTTATGCGCCGTGCGCTTTCGGTCTTCGAACGCTATGACGTTTCCGTCGAGCACATGCCCACCGGTGTCGACCGCTTTGGTGCTGTGGTGCAGGAGCAGGACGTGCGCGATTCGCTGTACTCGCTCGTAGGCGACATTCAGCAGGAGGTCGAGCCGCTCGAGATCGAGGTGGTCGAGGGCTTGGCACTTATCGCGACCGTCGGTCGTAACCTGCGCGGCCGTGCAGGTATCTCGGGCCACCTGTTTGGCATGCTTGGCCAGGCGGGCGTGAGCGTGCGTATGATTTCGCAGAGCTGCGATGAGATCAATATCATTATCGGCGTCGAGGAGAAGGACTTCGACTTGGCGATTCAGACCATTTACCGTGCCTTCTCCGACGAGAACGGCATTGTGAAAGTCGCGGACCTGGAGGCTCCCGCGCCGGTCGAACCCGCCCTGGCCGCCCTCCACAAGTAGCGGCCATTCCGGCAGATTTTGGGACATGCCCCAAAATCTGCCGTGGGGCGTTTCATTTCGGTTTCGTTTCGACGGGGCGGGTTTCATGCCCGTCCCGTTTTTGTATAAACTGGGCAAGAACATTTAGCCTGCTCGGCGTGCGGGCAAAAGCCACAACCTTAAAAGGGGGAAGCATGAAACAGTACACGGTTGCTATTTTGGGCGCGACGGGAGCTGTTGGCACCCAGATGCTCGAGTGTCTCAACGAGCAGGAGTTCCCGGTCGGCAAGCTCAAGCTGCTAGCGAGCGCGCGCTCTGCGGGCAAGACCGTCGAGTTCCGCGGCGAGCAGGTTGTGATCGAGGAAGCTTGCCCCGAGGCCTTTGAGGGCTGCGACATCGTACTCGGCGCTGCCGGCGACGATATCGCGAAGGAGCTGCTGCCCGAGGCCGTCAAGCGTGGCGCCATCGTGGTAGACAACAGCCATGCCTTCCGCATGGATCCCGAGGTGCCGCTGGTCGTGCCCGAGATCAACGCCGACGACATCAAGTGGCATCACGGCCTTATCGCCAACCCCAACTGCGCGACCATCATCGGCCTGGTTCCCACGTGGCCGCTGCATCAGCTCGCCGGCGTAAAGCGCATGATCGTCTCGACGTATCAGGCGGCTTCGGGTGCCGGCGCTCCCGGTATGGCCGAGCTCGAGGCTCAGTTGGCCGCCCTGGGCCGCGGCGAGGAGATTCCCGAGCCGCGTGCATTTGCCGCCCAGCTGGCGAGCAACCTGATTCCGCAGATCGGCGGCGTCAAGGAGGAAGGCTTTACTTCCGAGGAAATGAAGCTGCAAAACGAGGGCCGCAAGATTATGCACCTGCCCGAGCTGCGCGTGAACTGCACCTGCGTGCGCGTGCCGGTGCTGCGTTCGCATTCCGAGAGCATTACGCTCGAGTTTGAGCGCGACATTACGGTCGAGGAGGCTCGTGCCGCGCTGGCTGCCGCTCCGGGCGTGAAGCTGGTTGACGATATGAGCGCCGAGGATGCGCACGATCGCTTCCCCATGCCGATGGATACCTCCGACCAGGACCTGATCTGGGTCGGTCGCGTGCGTCGCGACATCTCGAACCCCGAGGCCGCGCGTGGCATCACCTTCTGGTGCTGCGGTGACCAAATCCGTAAGGGCGCGGCAACCAACGCCGTCCAGATTGCTAAGCTGCTCTGCGAGTAGTGCGACCTGTCCGGCGGGGGCCGGGCTTAGTTTTCAGAACGTCCTCGACCATGTGTGGCGCCTTGTCCTGCTCCTTCGGAGCCGCGGACAAGGCGCCACACTGGTCTGCGGAGTGTTCTGAAAACTAAGCCCGGCCCCTGCCTGCGGTGACTCGGCTGCGAGCGGCCTGCGATGGGGCCGCTGCTGGTTGGGGCCGCTGGGCTGATGTGGGGGCACGTGGCCGTTGCAGGCCCTGGTCCCGGCGGCGGCCCCGGCGCTTCGCGCCTGCCGTCTTGGGGGACTGCGGAGCGCGGCCGGCAGCTGCGGCGCGTTGCGCCTGCTACCTGCGGGGACTTTGGGGTCGTGCGGCAGCTGCGGCGCTGTCGCGCCTGCTGCCTTGGGTGACTTTGGGGTCGATTGGGGTTGTCTGCACAATTCGCGGTATTATGTTGCGGAGTTTTGAAAGGAGCCGCTGGTGGTCACGACGACATTTGCCTCGCCTTTGGGCGAAATCTTGCTTGCCGCTGATGGCCGCGGTCTGACGGGGCTTTGGTTTGAGGGGCAGGAGCACTTTGGTTCCACGCTTCTCCGGGAAGACTCCGAACATGTTGAAGGCGCCGACGCGGTTTCCGGTACCGGTGGCATGTCGTCGGTGAGTCCGGCAAATGGTGTGGCCTCTTCGGTGCTTGAGCGTTCATGGGCTTGGCTGAATGCTTATTTTGCGGGGCAGGAGCCTCGGTTTACGCCGCCGTTGCATTTGATTGGTACGGCGTTTCAGCGCGAGGTTTGGTTTGAGCTGCTTTCTATTCCGCGTGGCGAGGTCGCTACGTATGGCGAGATCGCCCAGCGTGTAGCGGCTCGACATCGTGTGCCGGGAAATGAAGCGCCCGCTGTGTCTCCTCGTGCGGTGGGGGCTGCGGTTGCGCGTAATCCCATTTCGATAATCGTGCCGTGCCATCGCGTGGTCGCGGCCGACGGATCGCTCAACGGATATGCCGGCGGGCTTGATCGCAAGGAGTGGCTGCTTCGGCTTGAGGGCGCGTACGAGGAATAACGCTCGAACGCTTTGCATAACTAGGACGCCGCAAAAGGACGAGCCTCCGTCCTTCCGCGGCCGGTATGCGTCCGGGCGCTCGGCATCGGCGGCTTAAGTTTGGCTAAGTCACATCCTGCGTATTTGAAAACGCGCAGGTTGAGCCGCTAAGGCTGCGCTAAGGCGGTTGACGGTACGCTATCATCGGCAGTATCGAAACCTGTAGAGCCATGCGCCAAAGGAGCAACTATGAAGCTGATGCTTGCCGAGGACGAACCTGGTCTCTCCCGCGCCCTCACCGCGATTCTTCAACATAGCGACTACGAGGTCGACACCGCCCTCGACGGCTTGACGGCGCTCGAGAATCTACTCACCAACGATTACGACGCCGCAATCCTGGACATCATGATGCCCGGCATGGACGGCATCGAGGTGCTCAAGCGTACACGCGCCGCCGGAAAGCGACTGCCCATCATCATGCTCACGGCAAAAAGCGAGGTGTCCGATAAGGTCGAGGGCCTGGATGCCGGTGCCAACGATTACCTGACCAGGCCGTTTGCCGCCAAGGAACTGCTTGCGCGTATTCGTGCCATGACGCGTGCCGCGACGGCAATTGACGCCACGACGCTCAGCGTGGGTAACGTGCGCCTCGACACGGCGGCTTGCACGCTTGTGGGACCTTTGGGCGAGGAGCACCTGGCCAATCGCGAGTTTCAGCTTATGGAACTCTTTATGCGCAACGCCGGCACGCGCATGCCCACCGAGCGCCTAATGCTTGAGGTTTGGGGCGAGGACGCGCCCGAAGGTGCCAATGTAGTGTGGGTCTATATCTCGTACCTGCGCAAAAAGCTGACGGCGCTGGGTGCCGACGTGGCCATCCGCGCGTCGCGCAACCAGGGATATTCGCTCGAGGTTGTCGAGGAAGGAGAACGGGCGTGAGCGTGCGCACGTGGTGCAAGCGCATGGCGGCGAAGCTCGGCATGGGTGTGGGCTCGGGTAATCCGGAGCGCGCCGATGCTGCCAGTGCAATGGGCCGTCGCCTGCGTCGTAAGTTCATCCTCGTTGCCATGGGCGCTGTGACCGTGGTGCTCACGCTCATCATCGCTGGCATCAACATTGTCAATTATTCGCATGTTTGCAAGATGGCCGATGCACGACTGGACTATATCCTGGCAGGCAAGGATGGCATTGATGGGGAGGACGAGCCTAAGACCGGTCCCGGTCAGGATGCGGTTGCCGGCAAGGTTGCTACCGGTAACCGGGCGGCCGTTCGCGATGTGCATTTTGAAGGCATGACGGCGGAGTCTCCCTTCGACACGCGCTACTTTACGGTGTCGATTGCCGGCGGGCAGGTGACCGATGTCAACACGGCCCGCATTGCCGCGGTAGGTGCCAAGCGTGCCGCCCGCATCGCTGCAGGACTATATTCCAAGGGTTGGACTTCGGGCTTTTCTGGCAACTACCGTTATACGGCTAAGGTTCAGGGCGACAAGACAACCTATGTGTTCGTGGACTGTTCGCGCGAGCTTGCAAGTTTCCATTCGTTTTTGAGCGCGAGTGTGGCAATCAGCTGCATTGGCTGGCTGGCGGTGCTGGCAATTGTAACGGTCGCCTCGGGTGCGGTGATTCGGCCGATGGTCGAGAGTTATAGCAAACAGAAGCGCTTCATTACCGATGCAAGCCACGAGATCAAAACGCCGCTGGCCGTGATTGACGCCGCCAACGAGGTCCAAGAGATCGAGAGCGGCGAGAGCGAGTGGACGCAGAGCATTCACGAGCAGGTCGCGCGGCTGACGGCGCTCACGGAGCGTCTGGTGTTCCTGGCGCGTATGGACGAGGGTTCGGCCGGCTTTACTATGGCGACGATTGATCTTTCGGAGGCCGTGGACACGGCTGCGACGCCATTTGAATCGGTGGCGGTTTCGCGCGGAAAGCGGCTGTCGACGTCGATCGCGAGCGGTGTGCGGGCCCATGCCGATGCCGCGGCAGTGGCGCAGGTTGTTGAGCTGCTGCTGGACAACGCCACACGCTACGCAAGCGAGGACAGCGTGATCGAGCTGAGCCTGCGTGCCGTTTCGCGCGTTCAGGGTAAGGGCGCCACCGAGCTTGTCGTATCGAACGCCGTGGACGAGCTGCCCGAAGGCGACCTAGATCGATTGTTCGACCGCTTCTATCGTGCGGACGTGTCGCGCAGCTCCAAGACGGGCGGCTCGGGCGTGGGCCTATCCGTGGTGCGTGCCATCGCCGAAGCCCATGGCGGGAGCGCTTCTGTCTGCGGCCACGGTAACCAGATCACCTTCACCGTCCGCCTCTAAGACCTGCCAAAAAGGGACAGGTTTATTTTGGCAGGTTTTATCTGTGCAGACGGCAGCGGAGGCTGGCGGTGATCGGCGCCATGAACGCCACCGACCCAAATAAACGCACCTCTAACTGCTAAAATATGGACATCGTTGTTCGGCTCCCGAAGGAAAGGAGACGGTCATGCAGTACGAGATCGGCGGAGGGGCTTTCCCGGTTGTTACGTGCAACCTTAGCGACGGCGAATCCATGATCACCGAAAGCGGTGCCATGGTCTGGATGACCCCCAACATGGAGATGTCCACCTCGGGCGGTGGTATAGGCAAGATGTTCTCTAAGGCTTTTTCGGGTGAGGCGTTGTTCCAAAACATTTGGACCGCGCACGGCGATGGCATGATTGCGTTTGGCTCTTGCTTCCCCGGCCGCATTATACCGATCGAGATTGGCCCTGGTAAGAGCTGGATTTTGCAGAAGCGTTCGTTCCTTGCCGCGGAAAGTGGTGTTGAGCTGAGCATCCACTTTAACAAGAAGGCAAAGACCGGCGTCTTTGGCGGCGAGGGTTTTATCATGCAAAAGCTCACGGGCTCGGGTATTGCCTTTGCCGAGATCGACGGCGACCTAGTTGAGTACGAGCTTGCTGCTGGCCAGCAAATGATTGTAGATACCGGCAACGTGGCCGGCTTTGAGGAGACGGTGAGCATCGACGCGCAGATGGTCAAGGGCGTCAAAAACATCATGTTTGGCGGTGAAGGCGTGTTCAACACTGTGCTCACCGGTCCGGGGCGCATCTGGCTGCAGACAATGCCCATTTCCAATCTTGCGGCAGCAGTGGCTTCGATGACCAACAACAATAACTAATCGTGTATAGGATGACGCGCGCGGCGGGCCCGGCCTGTCGTGCGCGTTTTTTGGTGGCAAACGCCCTGTTTATCGGGTGCGGCTGTGCTCCTGCAGCGCATAGATCGACTTATCCATGTTGAACAGGTAGGCCACGACGCAGACAATAAAGAACGTCGGCAGACTGCTAAAGCCAAAGACCTCGCAGCCAATAAAGATGGGCGCGAGCAGCGTATTGGTGGCGCTGCCAAAGACGGCGGCGTATCCCAGCGCGGCGCAGAGCTCGACGGGCATGCCGAGAATCCCGGCGAGTACGACACCCAGGCTGGCTCCGATGGAGAACAGCGGCGTCACCTCGCCACCCTGATATCCTGCGGCAAGCGTGGCGATGGTGAGTACGAATTTGAGCGCCCAGTCCCAAGGCATGATCGACGCCTCACCGTTGTCACCCAGTGCCGCGGATATCAGGTTGGTGCCAAGGCCGCAGTATCGCCCCTGCCACAGCGCGAACAGAATCGCCGACAGCGCAAGGCCCATAACGGCAACGCGTATGTAAGGGCTGGGGAGCAGCCGCGCTGCAAGGGTCTTGGCATGGGCAAGGCACCAGGCAAAAGCTCCACCTACCATACCAAACGCGATACCCAACAACGCCAGTCGTCCAAGACCGGGGAGGTCGAGCGCATACGAGGCGGTAACGGCGACCTCAAACTTCTCGAGCCCCAGAGCGCCGGAGGTCATGCTTGCGGCGAGCGAGGCTGTAAGCGCGGGAAACAGCGCGCGGTATTCCATGCGTCCTGCGACCAGTACTTCGATCGCAAAGACCGTGGCGGCGAGGGGCGTTCGGAAGAGTCCGGCAAAGCCGGCGGCCATGCCGATAAGCAAAAACGTGTTGCCGGGTTCTCGGAAAGGTAGACGTCGGCCGATCCAATGCGAGACGGTTGCGCCGATCTGCACGGCTACGCCTTCGCGTCCCGCGCTGCCGCCAAAGAGATGCGTGGCCCACGTGCTCAGCATAATGAGCGGCACCAGACGCGGGGAGATGGCGTCCTCGCGTCCGTGACCTACGTCGAATACTAAGCTCATGCCCCGATCGGTGCCTTTGCCCCAGGTGAGGTAGGCAAATACGATGGCCAAGCCCATGAGGGCGAGGAAGGGAAGGAGCAGTACGATGTGCTCGTCACGGAAGGCGCCGATTGCCAGGAGCACACGACCAAAAAGGGCACAGATGGCGCCAACGATAACGCCGATAGGGATTCCGACGGCGCCCATGAGCACGAGACCGCTATAGGTGTTGACCAGGCGTTTGATTCTGCTCGAAGCGCTGCTTTCTGACATTTTGCTTTCCGACACTTGCTCTCTTGATAGAAAAAGAGCTGGAGTTGCGCATCGTTGAGAGGCTTTCCAGCTTTAGCAAAACAAACTTATAAGATGCGACGGGCCGCGTCAAGATAATTACCGGACGGCCTAGGAGGCGGCTGGTTGGCCGGCTTAAAACCTAGCGCGTGAAATGACGCCCCACGCTATTCAGCGCGCTTGATAGGATGACGAACCACGGTCTTAAGTTTCTCCGGTGCGCATTTGCGTGGATCGGAGAGATAGATTTCGTGATGTAAACGGGTGTCTGAGAAGTCGGGAACATAGCCCAGCTCGGTCGCGTATTCATGCATAGCGTCTACGGTCGCCGGTTCGTTGTCGTAGGGCCCGGTGTGCATGCATTGAACGCAGAGACCCTCGTCAACTTTAAGCAGTTCGACGGCGGAAAAGTCCAGTTTCTTTTTGGTCGTGGCTTCCGCGACTGCCCAGTCAAAGTCATCTCGGGTGACGAAATCGGGCAGGCGGATGCACGAGATAAAGTTGAAATTGTCCTTGCGTACATAATCGATGCCGCCGCTCGGGGACTCTTGCCACCAGAAACCCTCGAGCGGCGGTACCACAAAGTCGAAATAGCCCTCGATACTCCTTGAGCCTTTCTTCGACATCTTGACGGTATAGGCGATGCCGTAAAGTAGCGGCAGGGCGTTTTGATACTCGCCACCTTCGGTATTTGGGTCGCCCTTTCCGCGAACGGCAACGTAGCTCATAGGCGGGACTGTTACGATGCTCGGCTTGCTTGCAGGTTTGTAGAGCTCCTTGCATTCCTTCTTAAAGTCGAACGCCATGTTGGCCGCCTTTCTGCGTATTGGCCTGCTTAGATAGTTGAATCATATCATAGAAACGAACAGCTGTTCGAATGATTTGGCTGACAGATTGAGATGCGTGCGTTGTGTTTGGCGGTCGGCCTGACCCCGTTGATGATTTCTCGGCCTCCCCGGCGCCCTATCTATAGCTGCCGTTTCCCCATATAAAACCTGCCAAAATAAACCTGTCCCTTTTTGGTAGGTGGGAAATGGGTAATACTAAAGAGTTATCCGACCAGATGGGAATTAATCGATGGCCTATATCGAATTCAAAGACGTCATCAAAGCATACGGCGAAGGCGACGCCCGCATCCACGCGCTCGACGGCGCGAGCTTTACGGTCGAGCGCGGCGAGCTCGCCATCATTTTGGGTGCTTCGGGTGCCGGCAAGACCACGGCCCTCAACATTCTGGGCGGCATGGACACGGCAACTTCTGGCACCGTGACGGTGGACGGGCGTGACGTGAGCTCTGCCAACGAGGCTCAGCTTGTGGAATACCGTCGCGCCGATGTTGGCTTTGTCTTTCAGTTCTACAATCTGGTCCCCAACCTGACGGCGCTTGAGAACGTCGAACTCGCGGCGCAGATCTGCCCCGATTCGCTCGATGCCGAGCAAACGCTTCGCCAGGTTGGCCTGGGCGACCGCCTCGCTAACTTTCCGGCGCAGCTTTCGGGCGGCGAGCAGCAGCGCGTATCCATCGCCCGCGCGCTGGCTAAGAACCCCAAGCTGCTTTTGTGCGACGAGCCTACGGGTGCACTCGACTACAAAACCGGCAAGCAGATCTTGCAGCTGCTACAGGACACTTGCCGCAAGCAAGGCATTACGGTCATCATCATCACCCACAACTCTGCGCTGGCGCCCATGGCCGATCGCCTGATCCGCTTTAAGAGCGGCCGCGTGGAGAGCGAGACGATCCAGCAAAATCCTGTGCCTATCGAGACGATCGAGTGGTAGCGCCCATGAATCAGGACCGCCAAAACAGTCAACGCCGCGACGCGCAGAACACGGAGCGCGAGCAGGATTTTACGACCTACCGTACCGCCCAAAGCTCAAACGATATGGTGCCGACGGTTTTTCGCCGTGGCATCTACCGCACGATTCGCGGCAGCCTCAAACGCTTCTTGTCTATCGTTGTGATCACCGCGCTTGGCGTGAGCGTGATGTGCGGCCTTAAGGCGGGCTGCGAGGACCTGTGTGATTCGGTCGACGCCTATTTTGACCAGCAGAATGTCTATGACATCAACGTGCAGTCGACCTATGGTCTGACCGATGACGATATTGCCGCGATCCAAGAGGTCGATGGCGTCGAGACGGCCGAGGGCATCTATACCGAGACCGCCTATACCGCCGTGGGTACGACGCGCGAGCGTGTCGTCGTACAGAGCCTCTCCAAAGAGAATATTGACCAACCGGTGCTAGTGCGCGGCGAGCTGCCCGAGACTTCGGGCGAAGTGGCAGTGACCTCACGTTTTTTGAAGGCTTCGGGCAAGAAAATCGGCGATACGGTGAGCTTTGCCGCCAACGATGCGAGCTCGTCGAACCAAAGCGCCAAGGACCAGTTTGCCGATGGGGACTACACCATCACGGCCGAGGTTCTCGATCCTACCGACGTGAGCTCTGACTCGACAGTCAACGCCTTTCGCGCTGCTTCGACTGCGGACTACAAGTTCTACGTGAGCGAGGATGCCGCGACATCTTCTTCCTACTCCGCTGTCCACGTGGTCGTCGAGGGAGCCAAGAGCCTCAACTCCTATTCGGATGCCTACTCGGCAAAGATCAATGAGGTCAAGGGCAATATCGAGAAGATCCGCGAGGAGCGTGAGAAGGCGCGCACTCAGGAGCTGACGGTCGACACACCGGCGAGCTTGGACGCGACTGAGCGTCAGGCGAATATGGTCTTTGGGATCGAGCAGGACAACATCAATCGCATGGCCGAGGGCAGCGACGAGCGTGCGCAGGCGCAAGCCGACCTGGACCAGCGCCGCGCCGCCGCCGACCAGCAGTTTGCCGATGCCCGTGCCGAGCTCTCCGACCTGGGCGAATGCACCTGGTACATCCAGGACCGCGGCAATATCGCAAGCTACTCGAGCGTCGAGAGCGATAGTTCTTCGATCGAGGCCATCGCCACGGTGTTCCCGTTCATCTTCTTTATCGTCGCCGTGCTTATCAGCCTCACCACCGCCACCCGCATGGTCGAGGAGGAGCGCACGCTTATTGGCCTGTACAAGGCGCTCGGCTATTCACGCGGGCGTATCCTGTCCAAATATGTGGACTACTCGCTGTGGGCGTGTCTGATCGGTGGCGTGCTCGGCAATATCATCGGATTTGTGGGTCTGCCGCTGTTCTTGTTTACGGTGTTCGACGACATGTACTCGCTGCCCCAGATGCTGCTTTCGTACGACATCGTGTCCTCAATCGTTTCGGTGGCGCTGTTTGCCGTGGGCGTGGTGGGCGCTACGATTATCGCCTGCCGCCACGAGATGGCCGAGACGCCGGCTTCGCTCATGCGTCCCAAGGCGCCGCGCGCCGGCTCACGCATTCTGCTCGAGCGCATCGGCTTTATTTGGCGCCGCATGGGCTTCTTGAACAAGGTGGCAGCACGTAACCTGTTCCGCTACAAAAAGCGCGCCTTTATGACCATCTTCGGTATCGCCGGCTGCACGGCGCTCGTGATTTGCGGTATGGGAATTCGCGACACGTCGGTGGCGCTTTCGCCCAAACAGTACGGGCATATCACGCGCTATGACTTGCTGGCGGTCGCCAATCCCGACGATTTTTCGCAGACGTGCGCGGCATTGGATGAGCGCAGCACGGCCAATGATTCCAACGTGACGGTGACCTCGACCCTGCCGATTATGACCGACAACGTCACCTTTACGTTTGGCGGCAAGAGCGAGACCGTGCAGCTCATCGTGATTCCCGACGACCGCACGGGTGACTTGGGCGATTACGTGCGCCTGGAGGATGAGTCCAAAGAACCACTCGCCCTGCGTGACGGAGACGTGTATTTGAGCAAGAGCTCTCAGCTGGTGCTGGGGATCAAGCCGGGTGACACGGCTCACGTCCAGGATTCGTCGCTCAATGTTGCCAAGGTCAAAGTCAGCGACATCTCGCTCAACTATCTGGGCAACACGCTTTATATGACGCAGAGCACCTATGAGCGTGCGTTCGGTCGAAGTGCACGCCTTAACGGCGTCTTTGTGCTGCTTAAGGGTTCGTCGGCCGACCAGATTGCGTTTAGCAAGAATCTTAAGAGTGACGGTTGGCTTACGATTTCGAGTACGGCCGAGCATTGGGAAAACTATGAGGCGAACTTTACGATTATCAATTCGGTCGTGGTGCTCGTGACCTTTATGGCGGCGTGCCTGTCGTTTGTGGTGGTGTTTACGCTGTCCAACACGAATATCTCCGAGCGCGAACGCGAGCTGGCGACCATCAAGGTGCTGGGCTTCCGCCGTGGCGAGGTGCATCACTACGTCAACAAGGAGACGTTGATTCTTACGGCGATCGGAGCCGCGCTGGGCGTACCGCTGGGTGGTGCGCTGGCCGAGAGCTTTACGTACATCTTGCAGATGCCGTCATTGTACTTTGACGTCGAAGTCGAGCCGCTGAGCTTCGTGCTTGCCGTGGTGCTTTCCTTCGGCTTTACGATCATCGTCAACCTCGCTACCAATCGCACCCTCAATAAGATCGACATGGTCGGCGCCCTCAAGAGCGCCGAGTAGCCTGCCAAAAAGGGACAGGTTTATTTTGGCAGGTTTTATCGGGGCAAACGCCGGACAACCATTAGGTGGCCCGGCGTTTGCCCCGTCAAACGGGCTTTCCATTTGCCTTTCATTCTATTTGGTTTTCGCTCGCAGGCGTGGATGAGAGGCTCTCTTTGGCCTTCGAGATTGGGCTTGTATGGGTCGTATGCCACAAAATGGGCCTATCTACTACGTTTGCTACCACACCCTCGACCGTGACAAAGGTTATGAAATTAAAACCGCAGGTAGAGGGCTTGCCAGCTTTCGGAAAAGGCGGGTATGGTCGGCCCTCTCGAGTTAAACGTAGTAAATAGGCCCTTTTCTTGGCGCGCGGTCAGCTCAATGCTAATCTCCGTGCCGGAACTGACCCAGTTGTTTGTAAGTTGCGGTGATATACGGACTGTTTGGCGCTTTGGAGCTTCAAAACAGTCCCTATCTCACCGCAACTTAGGAGAAGGGCGGGGGCGGTTGGGTGCTGGTGGGTCGGAGCGTGTTAGGCCTGTTTGCGGTGCTTCCATTGTTTGCGGCACCAGCGCATGAGCGCCTTTATGACGGGAATCGTGATGAGGATGATCCATGCAGGATGGGGCTGTCCCAAACAGAGCCACATGTAGAGGAACCAAGCGATGGCGGCTGCCGGGTAGATGGCCTCGATCAGCTTAGACAGGTGGCGCCGATCGATGAAGTCACCAATCGCGTAGTAGACGGGAACCAGAAAGACGAGGAAAAGCCCCATGCCCCATGTGCCGTAGACAATGCCGAGCACCAGATAGGCGAGAGTGACAAGTGCGGGGAAGGGGAATTTGTTCCATGCACGTCCGACCTTGGTGTGGAAATGCTTGCCATGATGGTCGAGCTTGTCGTGTGCTTCCTTCCAGCTGGAAAACGTTTCGCCGTCGATGGTGACGGTGCCGTCGTCATTGGTGCGTACGCTATGTCCATCGTCCTCAAGCGTATCGATATGCACGCCGTCCGGCCCCACATGCACCTCTTCGCCCTTGCGCTCGTTGGTCACATGGATGCCGCTCCAACCAACATGGACTTCCTCGCCCTTATTGGGATCAATGACGTGGATACCGCGCGCGAGGGAAATATCGACAAGTGGCTTATCGCTGCAATCAGCGTGCTCAGTAGAAGCCTCAGCCTCTTCAGCCTTATCTGAAGCTTTGGTGCCGGCGTTGCTGTTCTGTGCCTCATCATCAGCCTGTGAGTCATCAGCGCTAGCCACCGCCTCCCCATACAGCAGCTCATCCAGCGACACGCCATACAGCGCGGCGAGCGCAATAAGGTTATCGGTATCGGGCGAGGATTCGCTGCGCTCCCATTTACTGACAGCCTGACGACTCACACCCAGCTGGGCGGCAAGCGCCTCCTGAGAAAGCCCGGCAGCCTTGCGGCGATCAACGAGGCGCTGTGCCATCGCAAGATCCATGACAGTTCCTTTCATGTGGTGACCGTAATCGAATGAGCCGAGTATGCCGAGAACAACCGGTAGCGACCACCATTTCTAGTTAGAATCTGCCCCAACCCTACCGCAACTACCGGTAGCAACCCCTAACGACCAGCCATTTCAGGACAAATGTCAGTGCTACTCTCAGCTAAGAGCCTGCAACATCCCAAAATCTCAGCCCACGCACTTGCAGCAAGAAGACGAATAGCCTCGGCCTCCCTAGTTACCGCAGGAGGCCCCAGGGCTTTCCTCCCAAATCTTTCCGCAGGACGGAAGGACCCCGCCGCGCGAAGCGCGCAGCGGGGTCCTGACATGTCCGAGGACGATTTGGGAGGAAAGCCCTGGGGCCTCCGATGAGAGCAGTTCCAGCCGAGGCTAT
>CATYIU010000027.1:0-29500 GCA_958407445.1 uncultured Collinsella sp. | reverse complement strand
GAGCAGGGGACTCTTAATCCCAAGGTCCAGGGTTCGACCCCCTGACGGCCCACCACACGATATCTCCTCTAAAGTCCGCCACAACGGACTTTAGCTTTGGGTCGTTAGCTCAGTTGGTAGAGCAGGGGACTCTTAATCCCAAGGTCCAGGGTTCGACCCCCTGACGGCCCACCAAAGCATGTTTAGACGGTCAGCGAAAGTTGGCCGTCTTTTTTGTTAACCGTACATGGGGTCGAACCCGTAAGGGCGCGGAGCTGAGAAAACGCGTAAGCGTTTGCCAGCGCAGCGCGCAAGGCGCGAAGCGCCGCAGCGGACGCCTGCGCAGCAGGCGGACCCCCTGATGGCCCACCCAAAGCATTTTTAAGCGACTGGCTTCGGCTGGTCGCTTTTTTGTTACCCCGGCATGGGGTCGAATCCGAAAGGACACAGCCGCTTTCATAGATCGAGTCTACCCTGTGGATCGGTAAAACCGGCGCGTCTGCACGGCGAAGTACGCCTGTGCGAGCGCGATTTCTTGCTTGTTTGAATCTCCGTTCTGGGCGATTAAATAGCATGCATAGCGCGTAAGTTTGTAGTCTTTAACCGCGCGAGCGGCGACACCGGCAGTTACCATTTTCGTGGTGTCACGAAAATGGGAATCAACTGGAGTTTTGTTTGTTTCGCACGAGACTTTTGCCCTCTTAACAACTTCGGCAAAGTTCTCCCATCGAGTGTACCCCATGGGTTCCATTAAATCGCGTGCGAGCCAATACTCAACGCCGTCTTCCACATTGGCGTAGCTATCAAGTTTGACACGCCACTTCTCGATATCTCTACTGTCCATATCTCCTCCTCGCTGGCCTACTGTCTATGCGGGCTTTGCCCGCTCTGTATTCAGAAATAGGATACGCTGCCGTGCGGACACGAATGGGCCCCGTGCCACTTCGAGTTCACGGGGCCCATAGATATCGATTAGTTGTGTTTTGCTTTAGATAGGTGTCCAGTTTAATTCGCTCGATAGTGCGATCCGAGACTTTCGGTTCGCTTACGCATGGCTTTGATCATTTCCTGTGCTAGTTGAATCTGCGATTGCAGGCGGGCGAGGGCTGCGACTTCGCTGTCCTGGGCTTTCTGTGTGCTCAAGGTCGTTGCCTCCGTCTTCAAGCCCTCAAGCTCGTGTAGTGCCTCGGATAGGCCTGTTTCGGTCCTGTTGATCATGCAAAAGGTGCTCATCGTGTGCCTAAGGCTGTGTGTCAGGCGTTCGGCATCTGTTGTGGCAATGCCGTACTGGGGGAGGGTGATATCCGCCTTCAGGGCCGCCTCAGGCTCTTTCTGCGCTGTGAGGGCTGCCGATGCGCCCGCGATACGTCCGAATACGATGCCGTTGGCGCTTGACAAGCCACCAATGCGGTCGGCGCCGTGCATGCCGCCTGTCGCCTCGCCGCAAGCGTAGAGGCCCTCAACGCCCGTGTGCGCGGTCTTATCGATCTTGATGCCGCCGTTAGCGGCGTGGGCATACATCGCAACGCGCATCTCGTCAGTCGGGGCGATGCCGTGCTCGTCTTGCAGCCAGGTGGCAAAGGTCTGCACAAACTCTGGGACATCCTCGCGGGGGAAGTCGTAGTGGAGTGCCAGGCCTTCGACACCTGCCTGATCGATGACGAGATCGATAGCGCGGGAGGCCAAGCGTGACGTGAAGGGACCATATCCAGAGCGCTGCTCGAGCAGGTCGTTCAGCTTGTCGTCGGCAATATCTACCGGCTGGTCTACATGCACGTAGCGCCAGGTTTTCTCGTTGAAGACCAAGTTACGCCTGGGCTCGATGAAGCCGGGCATCATCTGCATGAACTCTATATTAGTAAGTGTTGCGCCGTGCGCCAGTGCGATGGCCTGCGAGGAGCTGAGCACATCAGCCGACGTAAGGCTGCGCTCGAACAGGCCGCCTGTGCCACCGGCTGCGATGATCGTGGCCTTGGCAGCAAAGGGCACGATTCGATTTTCGGTAAGGTCGTAGAGTACGGTTCCGGTTATTCTGCCGTTCGTGTCCTCAACAAGGTCGATAAGCTCATGGCGGGGGAGCAGGCGAATGCCGAGCGACTCGATCCAGGTCGTCAGAGCGTCCTCAAGGGGCTTGCGGGTGAGGCCGCGCCACATGCGCGTCTTGTGGTCAAAGCAGGGGATAAATTGCTTTTGTTGAGCACTCTTGGCGCTTTGCGGACGCTGGAGCTCAACGCCCAGGTCTTGCTCGAGCCAGTCAATCGCTTGGGGAATGCCGTGGACGAACGTTTGGACGAGTTCGGGGTCGGCGACACCGCCGCCGACGGTCTGGATGGTGTCGATGAGGTCCTGCTCGTCGTCTTCGTCGACGGGACCGATGAGGCCGAGGCCCCAGGTACCCGGGAAGAAGCTCGATCCACTCATGGTCTTGCCGGCGCTTGCCACAGTGACGGTTGCGCCCGTGCGTGCCGCTTCGATGGCGGCACAAAGGCCCGCAATGCCAGATCCAATTACCAGTACATCAGTCGATTCCATCGGATTCCTTTCTCGTCCGGCGCATTGTCGCACGGGTGATCGGCAATGGGGCCGCAAAGACCCGTCAAATCGGTAAAGGGCAAATATGGCAGGTGGGCGTCATGGACGCTCTGACGCTCCATCTCTTCACATCTCGTATTTCGCCCCAGCTGATATATCGGCATTAGATACCCTGCGCCAGCGCAAACAAAAAGAGCCGCTACCTCGAAAGGTAGCGGCTCCAAAGCTCAACTATCTGAGCATCGCGCGGGCGCGATTAGGCCTTGAGGGCCTCTTCGACGGCGACAGCGCAGGCGACGGTGGCACCGACCATGGGGTTGTTGCCCATGCCGATGAGACCCATCATGTCGACGTGCGCAGGCACGGAGGAAGAACCGGCGAACTGGGCGTCGGAGTGCATGCGGCCCATGGTGTCGGTCATGCCGTAAGAGGCAGGGCCGGCGCCCATGTTGTCCGGGTGCAGGGTACGGCCAGTGCCGCCACCAGAAGCGACGGAGAAGTACTTCTTGCCAGCCTCGAGGCGCTCCTTCTTGTAGGTGCCAGCGACGGGGTGCTGGAAGCGCGTGGGGTTGGTGGAGTTACCGGTGATCGAGATGTCGACGTTCTCGTGCCACATGATGGCAACGCCCTCGCGGACGTCGTCGGCGCCGTAGCAGTTGACGGCGGCGCGGGGACCATCGGAGTAGGGGATGGTCTCGACGACCTTGAGCTCGCCCGTGAAGTAGTCGAACTGGGTCTTCACGTAGGTGAAGCCGTTGATGCGGGCGATGATCTGAGCAGCGTCCTTGCCCAGACCGTTGAGGATGACGCGCAGCGGCTTCTTGCGAGCCTTGTTGGCGTTCAGAGCCAGGCCGATAGCGCCCTCAGCGGCAGCGAAGGACTCGTGGCCAGCCAGGAAGGCGAAGCACTCGGTGTCGTCGGAGAGCAGCATAGCGCCCAGGTTGCCGTGGCCCAGACCGACCTTGCGGTCCTCGGCGACGGAGCCGGGAACGGTGAAGGCCTGGATGCCCTCGCCGATGATGGCGGCAGCCTCAGAAGCGGTCTTGGCGCCACGCTTGACAGCGAGAGCGCAACCGAGGGTGTAGGCCCACTCGGCGTTCTGGAAGGCGATGGACTGGGTGTTGTTGACGATCTCACGCGGGTTGAAGCCCTTGTCGGTGCAGATCTGCAGAGCTTCCTCGAGGGAGGCGATGCCGTTGTCGGCGAGGCACTTGTTGATCTTGTCAGCGCGGCGCTCGTAACCTTCGAACGTAACAGTCATAGTTATTTCCCTCCCTTTCTACTCGTGAACCGGGAACACGCTGGCGACGGAGTGAGTCTCCTCGTCGGTGCGCGGGTCGATGTACTTGGCAGCGTTCTCCCACTGACCATAGTGGCCCATAGCGCCAGCGATGGCCTCCTCGGGGGTCTTGCCGGCCTTGACGGCGTCGGTGAACTTGCCGAGGTTCAGGAACTCGAATGCGATGATCTCGTTCTTGTCGTTGAGAGCCATGCGGGTGACGTAGCCCTGAGCGAGCTCGAGGTAACGAGCGCCCTTGGCCTTGGTGCCGAACATGGTGCCGACCTGAGAGCGAAGGCCCTTGCCGAGGTCGTCGAGGGAGGCGCCCACGGGCAGGCCGCCCTCGGAGAACGCGGTCTGGCTGCGGCCGTAAACGATCTGCAGGAAGATCTCGCGCATAGCAACGTTGATGGCGTCGCAGACGAGGTCGGTGTTGAGGGCCTCGAGGATGGTCTTACCGGGAAGGATCTCGGAAGCCATGGCGGCAGAGTGGGTCATGCCCGAGCAGCCGATGGTCTCAACGAGGGCCTCCTCGATGATGCCGTCCTTGACGTTCAGCGTGAGCTTGCAGGCGCCCTGCTGAGGTGCGCACCAACCCACACCGTGCGTAAGACCGGAGATGTCGGAAATCTCCTTAGCCTGGACCCACTTGCCCTCCTCGGGGATGGGTGCGGGGCCGTGGTATGCACCCTTGGCAACGGGGCACATGTTCTCCACTTCCTGTGAGTACTGCATGCCTCTCCTCTCTATCGTGTTGGCGTCCCGTCTGGGGGTCGTGGCTGGCGATTGCCGGGCGACCCTTCGAAAGGGACATGACATGCAGCCCCTATAATACCGCGAAATGCACGGAATATTCGGCGAACGGCTCAGTTTTCGTAGCGAGAAGTCCGGAAGTTTAAATTGAAACGGTTTAACTCTATGTTCTGTGGTCGCGAACTTCCGTAGAGGGGGTTCGTCTTGGGCAAGCTTTTGGTCAGCTCTTGTAAGCGTTGCAGGGGCTGACCTGTTGCAACGGTGCCGTTCGCCGCCTATTTACTGCCTTTGGCCGCGCGAGTCTATTGTTTTGCGTGGATGTTTTGATGGCACGCTTCAATCGTGCTGTATTGGATGGCAAGCAGATCCCGGCGAAGGGAGCGCCATGCAGCGCGTTTGGAGAACGGTTACCGGCTTTTACCATGTCTGTGCCCGCGGTACGGGCAAGCAGCTCATCTTTGAGGGCGATGAAGACCGGTGGGAGTTTTTGGAGTTGATGCGCGACTGCTGCCGGGAGGCAGGCGTCACGGTTATCGCTTGGTGTCTTATGGGCAATCACGTGCATCTGGTGCTGGCAGATTACGAGGACGCGATGAGCGCGGCGATGCACCGGCTGCTTTTGACGTACGCGCGGCGGTTCAATAAACGCACGGGGCGCACAGGTCATCTGTTCCAGAACCGTTTTGACCGGCGCTCGCTCGATACCGACTGGCAGGTGATGGAGGCTATTCGCTCCGTACACGCCGATCCACAGGAGGCGGGCGTTGGCCTAATCGAGCGTTATCCCTGGAGCAGCTTTGCGGAGCATTTGCGCGCTTACGACGGTGACGCGGCTGATGTCGCGAGGGGATTTTCTGATCCTTCTTGCGTGCTTGAGCTCTTTGGTTCTGCCGAGGGCTTTATTGCCTATTCACTTTCGACGCCCGACGGCGGCGAGCCAGCGCTGGGCGATATGAAAGAGACGGAGTGGGAACGCCACGCCTTTGCCGGCAAGATGGCTAAGGAACTCGGGGTTCCGCTTCGCGGGGTTAAAGCCGCACCGCCGGCGCAGCGCGATACCGTTATTTTTGGATTGCACGATGCCGGTTTCACGGTGCGCCAGATTGAGCGCTATACCGGGATTGGCAAAAGTACCGTCTCTCGTATTGTGCGTGCCCGCGCGCGGACGGCGATGCGGACTGGCGGAAACGTGATGTAGGGTCGCCTGTGCGCCGCAGATGGGGTCGTCCATACGCCGCAACAAGCGTTCAAAAGCTTGGTGCGGCAACTGCACTTCTTAATATGCATAGAACAATCGCCATCTTGCATAAAATAAGGGCTCAGTCCGGGTTTGCCCGTGCCTACCCCCATCTGCGCCGTGCAAAAAATGGAGTTTTCAGCATCGCGGTACTGCCACTACCGTCGCAATTTTGCAACATACGGGCCCCGAAGCTATTTATGCCTGCCGATGCGCTCCCGAAGCTCATGTTTGCGCCCCTGAGACCACGATGCTTGTTCTAAAACGCACTATATATGCGCCTGGAGACGTTGATTAACGCTTTCGATGCGTATACACACAGCTTGGCGTGCTGAATATTCGCAAAAATGCACGCCGCTCCCTATGGGACCCGTCTGCAGCAGGCGCGAAGCGAATCGGAGCCCAGCTGGATGGGGCATGGGACGATGCTAGGCGTGCTCGTGGCCCTGCCGCAGGCCTTTGGTGCTGTGGAAAACGCCCGTGTTCGCGTCTGGCTGTGTGGTAAATGACAGACGGGGTGCCGGACGCGCGGACTTTGTGCGTTCGCGCTCATTAGAAAAAACAGAGCCGCCCGTATCGGGCGGCTCGGCAATCAAAAACCTTGGATTCGGGGCATACGCTACTGGTTTGCTTGCCCCTCGAGCATGCCGTCGAGGGTGCGCCAGGCGAGCTCGGCGCATTTGACGCGGGCGGGCATGTGCGAGATGTCCTGGAGCTGGGCGGCCTCGTCCAGATCTTCCAGGTCCTCCTCGGAGAGCTGTTCGCCGCGGATCATGGCGAGGAAGAGCCCTGCCAAGCGACGCGCTTCCTCGACCGTCTCGCCGGTGATGAGGTCGGCCATGATGTCGGCGCTGGCCTGACTGATGGCGCAGCCGTGGCCGGTAAAGGAGGCCTCCTCGATCACGCCGTTCTCGACACGCAGCTGCAAGGTGAGCTCGTCTCCGCAGCTGGGGTTGATGCCGTCGTGCTCGTGCGTGGGAGCATCCATCTCGTACTTATAGTCGGGGTGCGAGTTGTGCTCCATAAACGTGATGGAGGTGTACAGATTACCCATTGAACGTGCTCCAAACGTGATGCAGGCCGGCGATGAACTTGTCGATGTCGGCCTTGTCGTTGTAGAAGGCCACGCTGGCGCGGCAGCAGGCAAGGTTCTCGACGCCCAGCCAGGTGAGCAGCGGCTGTGCGCAGTGGTGACCGGCGCGGATGCAGACGCCGTCCATGTCCATGATGCTCGCGACGTCGTGCGGGTGGATGCCCTTGACGTTAAAGCTCACGACGCCGTGGTGATTGTCCCAATAGATGGAGCCGATGATCTGGACAAAGTCGAGCTGCATGAGCTCGCCCATCAGGTAGTGGACGAGTGCCTGCTCGCGTGCCTGGATGTTCTCGTAACCCACGGTGTTGACCAGGTAGTCGAGTGCCGCACCCGTGGCGAAGATGCCGGCGGCGTCCTGCGTGCCGGCCTCGAACTTCTCGGGGACGGGAGCCCAGACGGCGTCCTGCTCGGTGACCGAATCGATCATCTCGCCGCCGGTGAGCATGGGCGGCATGGCGTTGAGCAGGTCCATCTTGCCCCACAGCACGCCGATGCCCATGGGGCCCATGGCCTTGTGCGCGCTAAAGGCAAAGAAGTCGGCGCCCAGGTTGACCACATCGACCGGCATATGCGGCAGCGACTGCGCACCGTCGACGACCAGGTAGCCGCCGTACTTGTGCACGAGCTTGCCGAGGTTCTTGACCGGGTTCTCGACGCCCAGCACGTTGGAGACCTGTCCCACGGCCAGGATTTTGGTCTTGGGACCCACCTTGGCAAGAACCTCCTCGGTGGTGAGCTGGCCGGTCTTGGTGGGGTAGAGGTAGACGAGCTTGGCGCCGGTCTCGCGACAGACCTGCTGCCACGGAATCAGATTGGAGTGGTGCTCCATGATAGTGATGACGACCTCGTCGCCCGGTTCGAGCACTGTGGGCGCAAAGCTCTTGGCGACCAGGTTGAGCGACTCGCTCGTGTTGCGGGTGAAGACGATCTCGTTGGCCTGTGAGGCGCCGATGAGGTCGGCGATCTGTTGGCGGACCTTCGCGATGGCGTCGGTGGCCTCGACGGACAGCGAGTACAGGCCGCGCAGAGGGTTGGCGTTCATGCGCTGGTAGAAGTCGCGCTCGGCGTCGAGCACACAGGCAGGGCGCTGCGCGGTGGCGGCGCTATCGAGGAAGGCGATCTCGGGGTGCTGCTGGAACAGCGGGAACTGGCCTTTGTAGGGGTTGGCCTCGATATCTACGGTGGGCCAGCCGCGCGAAGCCTCGTCGCTGGCGTCGAGCTCCATGGGCTCGGGGGCAGTGCAGGTGTCGCATTTAACGTGCTCGGTGTCGATCATGCGAGCTCCTCTTCAAAGTTGTCGATCAGGTTGTTGCCCAGGCGGACGACGGCGGCGCGGGTGCGCTCGTCGGTGGCGGAAAGCGCGGCGTCCTCCAGCTTGGCGCGGATGAACAGGTCCTCGGCGGCGTTTTGGTCAAGGCCGCGGCAGGCGAGGTAGAACAGCTGCTCGTCGCGGACGTGACCGATGGTGGCGCCGTGGTTGCCGGCGACGTCGTCCTCGTCGCAGAGAATGACGGGGACGGTCTTGTTGTCGACGCCCTTGTTGGCCAAAAGCACCGTCTCGCGCTCGGTGCCGGTTGCACCCTTGCAGCCGTGCACGAGGTCGATGGTGCCGCGGTAGACCTTCTTGGACGTGCCGGTCAGCACGCCGTTGGCGTCGATCTCGCATTCGGTCTTGCGACCGCGGTGGCGCAGCTCGTAGTTAAAGTCGCGTACCTGCTCGCGGGCGCCCAGGTAGTCAGTATCGATGGTGACCTTGGCGGTATCGCCCAGCAGGTCGCCGGCAAGGCCGGTGGCGCTGGCGCCGGCACCCAGGACGGTGTGTTGCACGTTGACGCGCGCGCCCTCGTCCAGGAACAGGCCGGTGTCGTCGAGCGCGATCCAGCTATCGTCGAGCGTCTGCGTGCAGGTCACGTTGACGATGGCGTACTCGTGGGAGCACACGCGTAGCACGGAGCCCACGACACCCTCGCCGGCAACGGGGGAGTCCAGGGCAATATGCAGGTCGAGCGTTGCCTGCGGGCGGGCGACGACGTCGATGGCGGCGATGGCCGCGGCGGCATCGACACCGCTCACGCGCACAGCAACCGTGGCGTGCTTGTATGCGGGCACATCGATGACGATGCGCTTGGTAGCGTGCTCGGCCAAGTAGGCGTAGGCAGCCTCGCCCATGCCGGTTTCGAAGGCTTCAGCGGGGGAGAGCTCCTCCTCGAGCTTAATGGCACCGGCCTGGTAGACGGAGGTGGCGGGCACGTCGAGCTCGGTCTCGGGCGTGATGCGGGCGCGGTCGGCGGCATCACCGGGGGCGGAGGCGCGGCGCTCGGGGAAGCGCTCGGCCATGGCGTTCATGGCGGTGCCAAACGCGTCGGCAGCGCCGGCAAACTGCTCGTCCAAGCCTTCGACCTCAACGGCCTCGGCGGGAGCGGCGGCAAGCTCGTCCGAAAGCTCAAGCTTGGTCTGGTTCATCTTGAGCCAGCCCCAAGTGGCAGCCGGCATCGCGTTGACCTGCTCGAGTGTGGTAGCAGCGGTGTTGGTGGTCTGTTTCATTATCCGATCGCTCCTTCCATCTCGAGCTTGATCAGGTTGTTCATCTCGACGGCATACTCCAGCGGCAGCTCCTTGGAGACCGGGTTGGCAAAGCCGTTGACGATCATGGTGCGGGCCTCTTCCTCCGAGATGCCGCGGCTCATCAGGTAGAACACCTTGTCGTCGCCGATGCGGCCGATGGTAGCCTCGTGGCCGATGTCGACGTTCTTGGCGCGGATGTCCATGGCCGGAATAGTGTCGGAGCGGCTCTGGTCGTCGAGCATCAGCGACTGGCAGCTCACGGTTGCCTTGGAGCCCTCGGCCTTGGGTGTCGCCACAATAGAGCTGCGGAAGGTCTGAATGCCGCCACTCTTGGAGATGCCCTTGGTCTCGACGGTTGCCGAGGTCTCGGGCGCGTTGAGCACGACCTTGCAGCCGGTATCCAGGTTCTGGCCGGCGCCGGCAAAGGTGATGCCGGTAAAGCTCGAGCGGGCGCGGCGGCCGTTGAGCACGCTCATGGGGTAGAGGTAGCCCACGTGGCTGCCGAAGGAGCCACTGATCCACTCGATGTCGCCGTCCTCGTCCACGCGCGCACGCTTGGTGTTGAGGTTGTACATGTTCTTGGACCAGTTCTCGATAGTCGAGTAGCGCAGGTGCGCACGCTTGCCCACAAAGAGCTCGACGGCGCCGGCGTGGAGGTTGGCCACGTTGTACTTGGGCGCGGAGCAACCCTCGATAAAGTGCAGGTCGGCATCGTCCTCGACGATGATGAGCGTGTGCTCAAACTGGCCGGCACCCTTGGCGTTGAGGCGGAAGTAGCTCTGCAGCGGGAAGTCCAACTTGGTGCCCTTGGGCACGTAGACAAACGAGCCGCCCGACCATACGGCGCCGTGCAGGGCCGCAAACTTGTGGTCGGTGGGCGGGATGAGCGTCATAAACTTCTCGTGGATGAGCGGTTCCCACTGTGGATCGTGCAGGGCTTCTTCAATACCGGAGTAGACGATACCCATCTTGGACGCGGTGTCCTGCATGTTGTGGTAGACCAGCTCGGAGTCGTACTGCGCGCCGACGCCTGCCAGGTAGCTGCGCTCGGCCTCGGGAATGCCCAGGCGCTCAAAGGTGTTCTTGATGTCGTCGGGCACCGACTCCCAGTCGTGCTTTTGGTCGGTGTTGGGCTTGACGTAGGTGACGATGTTGTCCATGTCCAGGCCCTCGATGGAGGGGCCCCACGTCGGATCGGGAAAACGATTGAAAATCTCGAGGGACTTGAGGCGCAGGTCAAGCATCCACTGTGGCTCGTCCTTCTTGGCGCTGATCTCGCGCACGATGTCGGGCGTGATGCCGGCGTCGAGGCGCTCGAATCCCTCCTCGCCGTAGGTGAAGTCGTAGAGGCTGCGGTCGATGTCCGCGACCTCGGTGCGGTTCTTGGTCATTGCGTCGCCCCTTTACGCCTGCTGCTCGACAGCAGCGGCCTCGGCCTGGGTGCGCTGCTCGGCTGCCTCGCGCTCGAAGGTTTCAAAGCCGTTCTTGTCGATCCAGGGGATGAGCGAGGCGTCGTCCTCGCGCACGATGTGGCCCTTTACCATCACGTGAACGCGGTCGACATCAAGGTGCTCCAGGATGCGCGTGTTGTGCGTGATGATGAGCATGGAGCCGTCGCAGCTCTTGCGGTAGGCGTCCATGCCGTGGCTGACGGTGGACAGGGCGTCGACGTCCAGGCCCGAGTCGGTCTCGTCCAGGATGGCGAGCTTGGGCTGCAGCAGCAGAAGCTGGAGCATTTCTACCTTCTTCTTCTCGCCGCCCGAGAAGCCCACGCCCAGCTCGCGGTTGAGGTAGGCGGTATCCATGTTGAGCTCGGCCGCGAGCTCTTTGACGCGACGGCGGAACTCCTTGCCCTTCATCTCCAGACCGGGGCGGCCGGCGATGCTGGCGCGCAAAAAGCTCGACAGCGGCACGCCCGGGATCTCGACCGGGGCCTGGAAGCTCAGGAACAGGCCGGCACGCGAGCGCTTGTCGGTGGTGAGCTCGGTGATGTCCTGGCCGTCAAAGACAATACGGCCGTCGTTGACGGTGTAGACGGGGTCGCCCATGACCAGGTGGCCGAGGGTGGACTTGCCGGCGCCGTTGGGGCCCATCAGCACGTGGGTCTCGCCGGCGGCGACGTTGAGGTTGACGTTGTGGAGGATGGTCTTCTCGTCCACGGAGGCGGTCAGACCTTCGATGGAAAGCAGCGGATTTGCGCTCATGCTGTCCCTCTCTGTATATGGTGTACTCATGGGTGTGCGAAACCCTAGGAATCTTCTCGGAATAAAGTTACTATGGGTTTGGCGTTAGTCAAGGGAAAACCCGACTAATCCACTCGACTTTTCAAATTCTGGGACAACATAACCTGTTGTGTTTGTCCCATTTACTTAAGAAATGGGACAAACAAACCTGGTTATGTTGTCCCAGATGCGATGGGAGGGTAGGTATGCTCATTTCTTCCAAGGGCCGCTATGCCCTCCGGCTGATGATCTATATCGCGGCGCTGGGCGACGCCGAGGGCAAGATTGCCCTGCGCGAGGTTGCCGACCGCGAGCGTATCTCGCAAAAGTATCTGGAACAGCTGGTTCGTCCACTTATGAAGGCTGGCCTGCTTAAGAGCGTGCGCGGCAAGGGCGGCGGCTACATGATGGCCAAGGATCCATCCGAGGTGCGTGCTGGCGACATCCTGCGCGCTGTCGAGGGCAGTACTGCTCCGGTGGCGTGCGATGGTATCGACAACAGCTGCGCCCGCAGCGATCTCTGCTCGACCGTCAAATTCTGGCGCGGTCTGGACGACGTGATCGAAAAGTACGTCGACGGCGTGACGTTGGCCGACCTTGCTGCCGTCCCCGAGATTAACTTTGACATCAAGCTGTAGGTCGAGCGCAATTCCTTAAGATTTCGCGGAGGGTTGTTGCCGTTTACCGAGGGGTTGTTGTGCAACAACGGGCGAGCTGCAATACTTATTTTTATCTTTGCAAACTGCACTTTAACTACACCAATGCAGGGAGGATCTTATGCAGCCCAAGCATTCTGCGATTGTCGCGGGCCTGACGCTGGCGCTTTCGTTTGGCGCCGTTTCCGCGCCGGCACCCGCCGCTGCCGAGGAGCCCACGCCGGGCGTTGCCTCGGATGCGACCGATATCGATAAGGGTCTCTATACCCAGCAGTCCTTTTCGGGCGTGCTGAGGTCGGTCCAGGGTGTCTCGTTTGTCAACGTGACTCCCGAGATGAAGTACTTCACCAAATATGAGAGCCATGGCAACTATAACCAGGGCTTTTCGTATGGCGACGGTTATAACGCGCTGGGCTATTACCAGTTCGACCGCCGTTGGTCGCTCATCCCGTTTATGAAGCAGGCCTACAACTACAACCCTGAAAAATACAGCATGCTCAAGGATGCGATTGATCGCGGCAGCGAGATTTCCAACACGAGCAATGCCATGTACGAGAACGGCCAGCTCACCGAGTTGGGCCGTATCGCTCAGGATGCCTTCCAAGGTGCGTACAACACCGATCCTGTTGAGTTCTCAGCACTTCAAGATGCCTATGCGTACAACTCGTACTATGCGGTGACCGAGGCGTGGCTCAAGAGCGGCCTTGGTATTGATATTTCGGGCCGTGCCGATTGCGTCAAGGGCATGGTGTGGAGCATTACCAACATGTGCGGCACCGGTGGCTGCAGGGACTTCTTCCGCTGGGCGAATCTTTCTAATGATATGACTGACCGTGAGTTTGTGACGGCGCTCTCCAATAGCGTGGTCAACAATGTCGCCACCAAGTATTCGAGCCAGCCCCAGTATCATGAGGGCTGGAAGAACCGTTATAAGAATGAGCTGAAGGACTGCTTGGCTTATATCGCCGAGGACGAGGCCGCTGCCGCTGCGACGCCCGTGCAGCCCGAGCCTACACCGGCGCCCTCGCCGACACCTGATTCGAATGACGACTCGAGTGACGATGCCAACGATGACAGGATGGATGCGCCCTCGACCGATGCTGACGGTAATGGCTCTGCTGGTGGCACTACCAACGACGGCTCTACCTCGAACGGCTCCAATTCGAACGGCTCTGCTGCGGGCGATTCGTCTTCAAGCTCTGCCGGCAATACGGACAGCGACGCTTCTGGTTCGACCGACGCTGACACCTCTAACTCATCCACCGGCTCGAGCGATTCGTCCGTTGACACCGGCTCTAACAACGGCTCTGGCTCTGACGCAACCCCTGATTCCGATGCTTCCAAGGACGACTCGAATAAGGCGCCGGACGCTCCCGTTGCTTCGCCGGACAAGAAGCCTTCTTTCTCCGAGCAGCTTGGTTCTACGCTGGGTTCTTCGCTGATGGCTGGCGTCAATAACGGCTCGGCCCAGAACAAGGACAACTCTGATCAGGCTTCCACGGAAAAGACCGAAGCCGCAAAGGGCGACTCCAAGGATAAGGCTTCCGAGAAGGTTGAATCCGATAAGGGTTCTAGCTCTGATGAGAAGGACGACAAGTCCGCTCAGAAGAAGGACGAGGACAAGAAGTCTGAATCTGAGGAGAAGGACAAGAACAAGGACAAGACCGAGGACGGAAAGCAGCAGGGCGAGGACAGCAGTAAGGGCAACACCGACAACCAGAACCAAGAGCAAAATGACTCCAAAACGGTGACCACTACGACCACGACGACCACCACAACCAAGTCATCTGACGGCAATATGCCCAAGACGGGCGATCTGATTGTGATGGCGAGCCTTGCCAGCGCGAGCTTGGCCACGCTGGGCGCTACGTCTATCGTAAGTGGTAAGCATAAGCTCGATCAGCAGAAGAAGGCTTCTGGGGAGGACGACTCGGGGGAGTAGGCTCTCAGTTGCCAGATAACTAAATAGTCGGGACGGGGTCCGGTGCGAATGTATCGGGCCCCGTTTTGTTGTGCAACGATTAATTGTGCCCCCTCACACCTCTTGTTACTACCGTTGCCCGATATGTTTGCGCGGCGACATCGGTACATGCGATGCGGTCATTACAATTGGCATCGTGCTGCGATTTAGGGGGAACGTTTTGGTGTCTGAACAGGCAAATGTTGATTGTGCTGCTGGCTTTGGCGTGCGTTTGATCGGCTGTGCCGACGATGCGGCTTTGCCCATTGGCATGCACGACTATGCGGAGGCTCTTAGTTGCTGCACGCTGGTCGACAAGACCATGTTTATTGCCGATGTGTTGGACTGCGACGCGTCCGTTGTGGTGTGCTGTCGACCCGAGGGTTTTGGCAAAAGCATGAACTTGTCGACGCTCAGGGCTTTTCTGGAGCGTCCAGCGGTTGGTCGCGCTGATCAGCGTTTGTTTGCCAATGCTCAGATTTGGGATGCAGACGGTGGGCGCTATCGGGATGAATATGCTTGCTATCCGGTGATATCGCTGGACTTTTCTGGCGCTGCGAGGCGTGGTGCCGCTATTGCCGACGTCGTGCGCGATGCCCTTTCGGGCGAGTGCGCTCGCTTGTTGGCGCTCTTGGAGGCTCCTGATTTAGCTCGAGATAAGGTGCGTCACATCGAACGTGTTGCGCGTGGCGTGGCGAGCGCGGACGAGGTTGACTCGGTGCTCGGTGTGCTCATTGAGCTGCTGGAGATGGCCTGCGATGAGCAGGTTGTATTGCTCGTTGATGGGTACGATGCGGCGTGGTCTCGCCGTGCGAGCGCGAGGGACGCTTCCGACGCCGATCCGGCAGGGCTATTCGATCGCGTGCTGTTCGACGCCATTGCCACTGCGCGCGATTCGTTGCGGCTGACGTGTCTGATGGGGGAGTGTCCCGGTCCTGCCGAAGCGGCGCTTTCTTCGCGCAGTTGTTCGTATTGTCTGTCGACGCCGCTTTCGACGTGGTGTGACCGTTGGTTCGGCTTTTCGGATGCCGAGGTCCAGGCTCTGTTGAATCATGCTGGGCGCGAGGAATACCTTGATGATGCGCGTGAATGGCTCGAGGGATATCGGTTTGGTAGGGCCTATTGCTCGAGTCCAGCGCGTGTGATCGGTTTTCTGGACCGAGGTTGCACGGCGCCTGTGCGCGCCGATCTGTATGGGTATGCGGATTGCCTGAGTAGGGTAGTTGCCGGGTGGAATCTCGACCGCCTTTCGGTCTTGTTTGATTTGCTCGAGGCCCATGGGTGTGCTGAGGTCCCGCTTTGTTTGGGCACTGCAGAGCCAGATGTCTCGCCTGACGATGGCATGTGGACAGCGCTGTATCTGTCCGGTTTTCTCACGACGGATATGACTGAGGAGCCAGAGCATGGCGATCGGCTCCGTGCTTTGCGATTGCCCAATAACGAGCTTCGCCAGGCCTTGCGTCTAGTGATTGTTGAGTGGTTTGAGTGCGCTGCCGAAGACATTCGAGACGTCGATGCGTTTCGCGACGGGCTGTGCCGTGGGAACGAGGATACCGTGAGGCGGGCGCTAAGTCGCATCCTGGGGGATGCGGGAATCGGTGAGACCGACCCAGATACGCCGCTGCCATATCATCTGCTCTTGCAGGGGCTCTGCTTTGGCTTGCCGGGCTATGCCAATCCTGCCTCGAGGCGAAAGTGTGGCGCGAGTCGCTGGGACATCCAGGTTTTCCCTACGGGCACTGTGCTCGACGTAGCAGACACGATTGGCATGCTCGACGAGCGACCGCTCATTACGATCAACATGTTGTATGACCCTGGCGTCGATGCCCTGGGCCTGGAACTGTTAGCGGTTCAGGCGCTGCTCGACATAGAGCGCGACGGCATCGATGATATCCGCGTGCCGCGCCCCGCCGTCGGGCGCATGCGTTGGGGCTTTGGTTTTGACGGTCAGCGTGTGTCCGTGGTGTGTCAACGACTGTAGCGGCGGGCGAAAGCCCTTTACTACTCGGCGTCCTTCAGGGGCGGCATGGGCTTCCAGTTGGGATCCTTAACGATCTTGCGGGCGTCCTTCATGCCGCGACGCAGCGCCGGAATGCCGGTCTTAAAGCATTTGTCGACTGCTGCCAGACGAATGAACTCCTTGCAGAAGGTCGCGGCATTGCCCAGACGGAACAGCACGGGGTGGTAGTCGCCGTAGATCTGCATGTAGCGTGCCAGATAACCGCGGTTGCGCATGATGTAGTAGCGGTTGGTGTCGCTCGTGGAGTTGAGCTGGCGCTTTCCGGCGATATCCCAGTTAGAGACGGCGCGGGCGCGCTTGAGCACCACGTCGGCAACCACGGCGGCGGGGAAGTGCTGGCTGGCCACGTAGCCGTAGCAGGCATCGTCGCCGTAGATAAAGAAGCGCGCGTCGGGCAGGCCAATCTTGTCGACCACGCGGCGCGAGAACATGCCGCCCTCAAAGCACAGTTGGTTCATGGTGCGGTAGCCCTCGGGTCCCAAATCCCACTTGGCGATGGGGTTAGGGATGCCGAGCGAAAGGATGAGCTGGTACTGCCAAAAGAAGGCGCCGCCGTCAAAGTCCAGGCGCGAACCCTGAATGACGTCGTAACAGTCGGTCCACTTGGCCAAGCGCTCGATGCCTTCGGGGATGACGAGCACGTCGTCGTCCATCACCCAGAACCACTGGGCGCCCAGGTCGTAGGCGCATTTGGTGCCGGCGGAGAAGCCACCCGCGCCGCCACCGTTTTCAAGCTGCGGCGCGTATATAACGCGGTCGGTGCCACCCTGTGAATCGGGCTGGTCGGTGTCGATGCCCCACAGGTTGGCGAGGCGCTCGTTAAATGCGGTGCACATGGCCTCGGTCTCGCGCGAATTCTCGTTATCGACAATCACGATGCGCCAGGGCGTTGCCGTGAGCTCGGTCATGGAGTCGAACAAGTTGGCCAGGAGTTCCTGGCGCTTGTACGTGACGACAACGATGGCGAGCTTATCGATGGGGGCGGGAAGGGTTGAAGGCATGGGGCAATATATCCTTTCACGCGCGGCGCGCGAGCGCTGCGCGGAAGCTATCGAATACGTCCTTGGGACTGTCCTATTGTAAAGGCTCGGCGCACCTTGACGGCAAGCTTTGAATAAAACGCAGGAACCTGCCACGGGCCCGCCGCATGACGTGCGGCTACTTTGCCCGCAAGAGGCTCCATAGATTATATAAACGCCCGCTGGCGCGCTGACCCTTTGATACCATGAAACGACAGGTATTTCCTAAGGAGCACATTTGTCTACTAACGCCTCTGGCAGCCCTGTTCTGTCGCTGCTTATTCCCATTTACAATGTTCAGCGCTACCTGCGCGAGTGTCTCGATTCCGCCCTGGCGCAGACGCTCAAGGATATTGAGATCATCTGCATTAACGACGGGTCGACCGACAACTCGCCGGCGATTATCCGCGAGTATATGGAGCGCGATGGGCGCGTCAAGATGATCGACAAGGCCAACAGCGGCTACGGCGACTCGATGAACCACGGTCTGGAGATGGCGCGTGGCAAGTACGTTGGCATCTTGGAGTCCGATGACTTTATGGCGCCCGACGCACTCGAAAAGCTTGTCTCGGCCGCCGATAGCAATAATGCCGACTTTGCGAAGGCGAACTTTGATTTCTACTGGTCTAAGCCCGAGGAGCGTCGTTCGCTGCACGAGATGTTTAAGGCAAGGGATTGTGGCAAACCGGTGCATCCCAGCAATACGACGCAGTTCTTTAAGCAAAAACCGTCGATTTGGTCGGCCGTGTACCGTCGTGATTTTCTTGAGCGCAACGGTATCAAGTTCCTGCCGACTCCGGGGGCATCCTTTCAGGACACGTCATTTGCCTTTAAGGTGATCGCGTGTGCCGAAAAGGCTATTTACCTGCATGATGCCGTGTTGTCGTATCGCCAGGACAACGAGAATTCCTCGGTCAATTCTTCGGCTAAGGTCTTTTGCGTCAATACCGAGTATGCCGAGATTGAGCGTTGGATTCGAGAGGATTATGCCCGCGACCACGCAAGTGATGACGTCGCGCGCATGCTCAAGTTCAACCAACTCATTAAGTACGATTCGTATATGTGGAACTACGTGCGCTTGGCGCCTAAGTTCTATAAGGAGTTCCTGGTTCAGATGGCCAAGGAGTTCCAAGCGGCCTTGGACGCGGGGGAGTTTTCGCTTGACGACCTCAAGCCGTGGAAGCGCGCAAATCTCGCTGCCATCCTCAAAGATCCTGAGGGCTGGGTTGACGAGCATCCGAGTTTTGCGACGGATGGTGCCTTGGGGCGTGCTAAGTATTACGCCTCGGTTGGAGGCCCAGGCGTGGTTGCTGCCTTCCTCATCGAATCGCTGAGGGGGTAGGTCGACATGGGAGAGACTTTGACCCCCAAAGCGACCATTGTCGTCCCCGTTTACAACTCTGCGCGCTCCATTCAGCGATGCCTCGATTCGCTGTTGGCTCAGTCCGAACGCTCGATTCAGGTTGTCTGCGTCAACGACGGTTCGACTGATGATTCGTTGAACGTGTTGCGCCAGGTCGCGCAGGCCGACGATCGCGTACTGGTGATTGACCAGGAAAATGCGGGTGTCTCGTGTGCTCGAAATGCCGGTATCGATGCCGCCGAGGGCGAGACCGTCTTTTTTGTGGACGCCGACGATTATATCGATGCCCAGACGGTCGAGCGCGTACTGCATGCCATGGAGTCTGCAGATGCCGAGGCCGCCGTTTTTGGCGGCGTCTGTGAACCAGCCGATGCTGCCCCCAAACGCGTCCATCAACTCATGAGCCCCAAAGCCGGTACCTTCGACGCCCGTGATCCCCAACTTCTGTTCCATTCGAATGCGCAGCCCTATGCCTGCCGCGTGGCTTTTTCGCGCGAGCTGCTCAATCGCGAAGGCATTCGCTTCGCCCCCGGTTTGGCTTTGGGCGAGGACGTCGTCTTCCAATTTGCGGCTTATGCGCTTGCCCGCAAGACCGTCGTCATGCCGGACAAGTTCTACCACTACGTGATGGAGAGCGAATCGGCGACGCACGAGTTCAACAGTGCCGAGGCTCGCGCCAAAAAGCTCGATGCCCATATGAGAATGCTCGAGGAGGTCTTGGAGGACTGGGCGGGCTACGGTCTTATGGACCTGTGTCCCGGCGAGCTGATCACCTGGTTCCTGGACCTTATCGTGTTTGATTTGGCGCGCTTGGATTCCGATGACTTCCATCGCGTGGCGGCTCGCGTCAACATGGACCTCACGACGTTTTTGGGAACGGAGTGGGCGGATATGCCTGCTAAGGGCGCCGTTCGCCGTGTTGCCCACAAGCTCGTTGCGGCGACCCCGGACGTTTCGATGGCAGATGCCACGCTGTTCTATCTTTCGACTCGCGGTCTCAAAGCCTGCCTGGAGCGCTTTATATAATTCCAAGCGCTGCCGCCCGCCGCAACCCGGCTGCTAAAATAACCCTGTTACACGCTATTCAACAGGAGGTTCTCTTGCAGAACTCTGATACCCCTAAAGTTTCGCTGCTTGTTCCCATTTGCAATGTCGAACGCTACCTGCGCGAGTGCCTCGATTCTGCCGTGACTCAGACGCTCAAGGACATCGAGATCATCTGTATCAACGACGGCTCCACCGATAGCTCGCCAGATATCATCCGCGAGTACATGGAGCGCGACCCCCGTGTAAAGATGATCGACAAAGCCAACAGCGGCTACGGTGACTCGATGAACCGCGGCCTGGAGATGGCACGCGGTGAGTACGTGGGCATCCTTGAGTCCGACGACTTTATGTTTGAGGACTCGCTCCAAAAGCTGGTCGCCAAGGCCGATGCTGAACATGCCGATGCGGTAAAGGGCGACTTTTACCTGTATTGGTCCACGCCCAGCGAACGCCGTGAGCTGTTTGGGATCATCGACGAGCATATGACGGGCGCCGCTTATCGCCCCGTCGATCGCCCGGGCATCTTCTACCGCAAACCTTCCATTTGGTCGGCTATCTATCGGCGCGAGTTCCTCAACGACAATCAGATTCGGTTCCTTCCCACGCCGGGTGCTTCGTATCAGGATGCGGGTTTTAACTTTAAGGTTTGGGCTTGCGCCGAGCGTGCCGCGTTTATTGCGGACCCCATTTTGTGTTATCGCCAGGATAACGAGAAGAGCTCCGTTAATTCGCCTAACAAGGTGTTTTGCGTGTGCGACGAATATGCCGAGATGCAACGCTTTTTGGATGAACGCCCCGAGCTTAAGGCTCAGCTTCAGGGCATTTTAATGCGCATGAAGGTCGATACGTACCGTTGGAATGATGAGCGCCTGGTCGATGAGTTGCGCGAGCAGTTTTGGGAGAAGGCCTCTCCCGAGCTCAAGTCCGATTGGGATGCCGGTCGCTTTGACCTGTCGCTGTTCGATCCGCGTGGCGAGACCGACTTGCGCCTGATGGTCAAGTCGTCCCGCGCCTATATCGATTCGCGCTTTGATTTTAAAAAGCCGGGCAAGCTGAACACGTTTAAGCATTACTTTATGATTGGCGGTCTGCCGCTGGTGTGGCGCGTGCTAACGTACCAGCGTACCTATGGAGACAATCCGCACCCTGACGACGTTTCGGCAGCATAGTAGGAGCGAGTGACTATGGCTACCCCCAAGATTTCCGTTGTCGTTCCCATCTATAAGGTGGAGGAGTGCCTGGCCTGGTGCCTGGACTCCCTGCTTGCGCAGGACATGCCCGATTGGGAAGGCGTGCTGGTCAACGATGGTTCGCCGGATGGTTCGCGCGATATTGCGGCTGCCTATTGCGAAAAGGACGCGCGCTTTACGCTGGTCGATAAGGAGAACGGCGGTCTGTCGAGCGCGCGTAATGCAGGCATCGCTGCGTCCACGGCGCCTATCGTCGCGTTTTTGGATTCCGACGACCGCTTCACGCCCGATGCATGCCGCGTGATCGTCGATGCCTTTGAGCGCGAGGACTGCGACATTTTGACCTTTGGCGCGAATCCGTATCCGCTGGAGGCGGGGTATCCGTGGCTTAACTATGTGCTGAGCCCGCGCGATGTGTCGTTTGAAGGCTATAGCTCTGACCTGCTGTTTAAGGAAGCATCTCGCCCCTTTGCATGGCGCACCGCCTGCAAGCGTGAGTTTTTGCTGGGCAACGGAATCGTGTTCGACGAAACCGTCAAGTATGGCGAGGACCAGGTCTTCGATTTTGCCGTGTACGGTCGTTCGCATAAGACCGCGCTTATCTCGAACAAGCTGTATGACTACCGCGTGGCGCGCAAGGGTTCGCTCATGGACACCATGCGCTACGACGACGAGACACGTCTGCTAGAGCATGTGAAGATTTACTCCGCGGTGCTGGCTGACTGGCAGCGCGACGGTCTCGATGCTCAGCATGCCGATGACCTGGCGTACTTCCTATGCGATCTGGTGCTGTACGATGCGCTCAGGTTGCTGGGTTCGGACTGCGGCAAGGTGTTTGCTGCCGTTGCCACGGCGCTTGCCGGCCCTGCCGTGGGCAGCGATACTGCGCTCGCACAATGCGCTTCTTCTGTTGCTGCTATGGTGCGTGCGGCGCTTACCAGCAAGGCCCCCAATGCCCGTGAGTGCAAAAAGCTCATGTTCGATTACGACGTCTTGAGGTTTGGCCGCCTGGGTGCCTGCAAGCGCATGGCGGCGAACGCCCTGGGAAAGCGAGAAGTGTAGATGAGTATCAAGCGTTTGGCACTTTGCCGCAGTCAGGGCCGTCTGTTTGTGCTGCTTCGTTTTGCCGGTCAGGATGTCGCCGCGCTTATTGAGCGGGAGGGTTCTCAAGCGTTTGTCCATGCGACGACGAGCGGTTCTTATGTGCCGTCGCTGGTGCTCCCGGTCGATCATGGCCGTGTGCTGGCGCTTTGCCCTTCCGTTTCCGATTACGAGCGCGAGCTCGCCGTTTTGGTGCTTCCGTTTTTGGATGGCTCGTCGATGGATGTCGTTTTTGCATCCGGTGGCCAAAGGTTGGGCTCCATTCGCCTCGATAGCCGCGTGGCCAAGCTGGAATCTAAGATTAACTACAAAGCAAAGCCTGCGCTGTGTGCGCTTATCCGTGATGCGCAGCGTGGCGAATGCTGCGGCCGCTACGAGATCGACGCCATACGCTATTTGCCGGCGGCCGCCGGCGCGGTGTGGCGCTATGAGGTTACCTGGGCGGGAGATCCCCTGTGCGTACCTGAGCTCCAGATCTTCGATACGCATGTGAATGCCATCGATGTCACCGTGCATGTGTTTGAGTCGCAGACCGATGTGCCGCAGCGCAACGGATGTCGCGTCAATAAAACGTACCTGAGCGTAGAGATGCCTCAGGATATACGAGATTTTGTCGCGATTGCGAGCGATCCCACAGAGCGGATCCAGAGTGGTTTTTGCGCTATGGATGGCCGCCTGTACAACGGCATGGTCGACGACAGCTGGAACCGCATGAAGGACGCGCGTGCAGACGACGCAGCTTATCGACGTTGGTTTGAGCAGCATCGCGCAAAGCCGGGCGATTTGGCGTGCCAGCGTGTCGCTTCGGCGGCCTTTGCCTATAGACCGCTCGTGAGCATTGTGGTGCCGTGCTACAAGACTGATCGGGTCTACCTGCGCGAGCTGCTGGACTCGGTGCTAGCCCAGAGCTATGACAACTGGGAACTGCTCCTTATGGACGCCTCGCCCGAATGGGACGCGGTGGCCACCCTTGCGGCAGGCGCCCACGACGAGCGCATCCGTCGCATCGATCTTCCCTGCAACGGCGGCATTGTGGTCAACACCAACGCTGGTATTGAGCAAGCGACGGGCGACTACATCGCGTTCTTGGACCATGACGACATTCTGGAACCGGACGCGTTATTCCGCTATGTTGCCGCACTGAACAAGGCTGCCGAGGGCGAGCGTCCCCAGGTCCTGTTCTGCGACGAGGACATGTTCCAGAAAACGGGGGAGTGGGGCCAGCCGGTCTTTAAGACGCGGCTCAACGTCGACCTGCTCTATAGCCATAACTGCGTGACGCATTTCCTGATGGTGGAGAAGGCTCTCATTGATTGTGTTGGCATGTCGCCGGAAGACGTCGCGGGTGCCCAGGATTACGACCTGACGCTCCGCTGCTTGGCGGCGGGCGCGCGGTTTGAGCATGTTGCGCACGTGCTGTATCACTGGCGCGTGCATCCAGGATCGACTGCCGACGGTTCTGCCGATAGCAAGCCCTATGCCATCGAGGCCGGTTGTCTTGCGCTTCAGCGCCACTTTGACTCACTGGGCATTCGTGGAATGGTCGAGGAGACCGAGACACCGTTTGTCTATCGCATGCGCTATGCGCTGCCGGAGCCTGCGCCGCTGGTGAGCATTGTGATTCCCACCAAGGACCACGTTGAGACGCTCGACGCCTGTGTGATGTCGATCGCCCAGAACGCAACGTATGCCAATTACGAGATTGTTTTGGTGGAGAACAACAGCGAAGCCCCGGATACGTTTGCGTATTACGAAACCCTGCCAGTGCGCGTGGCTGCAGCATCCGAAGGCAAGGGCATCGCGCGCGTTGTGTACTGGCCGGGTGAGTTCAATTACTCCAAGATCATTAACTTTGGTGTGGAGCACGCCAAGGGCGACTACCTGCTGCTGCTGAACAACGATACCGAGGTCATAAGCCCCGATTTTATCGAAGAGATGATGGGCTATCTGCAGCGTCCCGATGCAGGCGTGGTGGGTGCCAAGCTCTATTTTGCCGACCATCTGGTGCAGCACGCTGGCATTTTGGTCGGCGTGCGTGGCGCACTTGCCCATGCCAACCAGGACTTCTCGGCAAAGCGCGAGGGCTATCTTGCCCGCGCTGTGCGCCCGGGCAACTTTAGTGCCGTGACGGGCGCCTGTCAGATGGTGCGACGCGACGTATTTGAGCAGGTCGGCGGTTATAACGAGGAATTCGCCGTCGGTTTTAACGACGCTGACTTTTGCCTGCGCGTATGGGAGGCGGGCTACCGCACCATCTTTACGCCCTATGCCGAGCTGTACCACTACGAGTTCACCTCGCGCGGCAGGGAAGAGGCTAACGAGGAAAAGCTGCGCCGTTGGAAACGCGAACAGGCGCTGTTCATTCAACGCTGGCCGGAGTTCTTTTTGACGGGCGATCCGTGGTTGGGGCCGAACTTATCCGCTGAGAGCGAGTATTTCTCGATCTAGCGCGAAGCGATTCCGAGTTTGGGCAGCGATTCAGCAATCGTGTTGAGCTCATGTTGCTGTAGGTAGGCGGGATTGAGAGCTTCTTTTCTATAGGCTAGGTAGCTGTCTCTGGTGAGTTCCCTAAGCTGTTTAGTAAAGAACTGTTCCCAACTGAAGAACTTCTCGCAGTCGATGAAATCGGCAGGGTGAAGGAGCATGTCTTGCGTTTCGACATCGTTGAAGAGTCCCGATCTCAGCACAAGCCATTCAAACGATTCCGGTAAAAAGAGCTCGATCTCCTTAAATCTCCTGAGCGAATAGACATAGGGCATCTCGGGCCCAAAAGCGGCCCCATCTGCAATTACGAGCAATTTTTGGGCTGGGGAGCTCAGAGCGGTTTCGTATATGTTTGGTTTGCCACCGGCACTTACGCAGCGAATTTTACTTTTGGCGCACAGGACTTTAAAGAACTCATAGCCGGCATTGCTGTCTTCGACGATGACTTCTTCTGGCCGATCTCCATCGTAGAGCTCGTCTCCGTAAATGCGGTAGGTAGAAGTGTGCGTGCGTGTGTAGACAGGATATTTTGTTGTTGCCCTGTTGGTGTTTTTGAGGCCATAGATCTCATCCACGCTATAGGGGAGCTGGGGCAATTCGTCCCTCGCAACGATGACGTAGTAGTTGGAACTGTGTCGAGCTGCATGCTGGAATGCATGGCTCCTTACGAATTTTTGCGTATCGTCCACAAACACGATGCTGTTATCGATGCGGCTGAGTTGTGCTTCCCAGTCGATGCCGCCGATGACGCGGCAGGGGGCTGCGCAATTAACGGTTATCCCGCTTTGGACTCCTAGGTTTTCGTATGCACGGAGGCTGTCCAGCAGGGTGGTTTTGCCTGTTGCGCTTTTGCCTTGGATGATGGTGAGGTTTCGGCGAATGGTGAGTTTGACCTGAACTTTATTGGTCCTTACGGTCAGCTGGTATTCCCCTCTCATGATCGAGCCTCCCTCAGACATTTTGCCGAGATAAGGACTAGCTCATCCATGGTATGAACAATCTGTCCGGAATTGATGGCACGGGCTGTAAAACGCGCTTTGCCAAAATCCATCATATGGTAGAGGTTGATAGTGATGTCATGTTTGGAGGCGATGCGCAAGATCCAATAGGCGCAATTATCTCCGCAGGTTGAGGCGTTGTAGAGGTTTTGAGGCATAAAGAGCATCAGTAGAAGTGTTTTGGTGCCCGTTGATAGTTTCTCTGGCGGAATGACGCCAAGCACCTTGGTATCAATTGCGTTTGCGCCAAGAACAGTGCCATTATCAACAGATTTGATAATGCGCTGTGACAGGGGATCTTGCAGCCAAGAGGGAGAATAACTGTAATCAAAGAATGTCGATGTGTCATAAATCACATCGTCTCTGTCGCCGTAGTGAATGCTTAGCATTGTTCCTCCATGGTTGCCTGCTGCGACTACTTTACCATGTTGGGGTCGATTTCCCTCAAGCTGTGGATAACGGGTCATCTAACATGTCTGTTAGAACGAACCGATGACTTTTGCAGGTGTAACAACTTTCTATCCTGCGGCAATTGCCTGTCTCGATATGTTGGATTTAGCGGGTCGAAACAAACGATATTCCGCGATAAGCTTATATAAGTTTATATAAACCGATAAATCTCGATATAACTTACGATAGGAATATAAAGATGCGATTTGACATGAAACGACAGATTGAATTGCTTGAGACTCTTAAGAAGCCTCTCGTACGGGAGTATTTTTGCTAATGTCGAGAAATGCATTGTGATGTTGATTACAAAGCTGTAGCTGGAGGTAGACATGGCAATACTTCGAACTTCATGGCTAAACGAGCCCCTGCCGCAACAGGTTCTGGAAGACTCTAATTGGATGCGTATAGTTCATTTTTTCCTGATTGAGTCTCCCTGCCCTGGTCAGAGTAATCGTAAAAATAATGAGATTGATAAATGGGCGCCCGCCCCTTGGGTAGGGATTCGAAGCTTAAAGACTTCTCTAAATCAAGCTATATTTAGTCGCAGGGATGTCGATGTGATGCTTGCGGTAAGAAGCAAGAAAGAATTAGAGGGCACCTTCAAAAAGCTAAACTTAGACGAGTATTTTTACGAAAATGTTGATGATCAGCGCATGGCGTTTGTGAAAGTTAATTCGAAGGGCAATACGAGCAAATACATGAGTTTGTTTTATCACATAAGAAATGCTCTCGCGCATGGTCGTTTTGCATTTAAAACCGACACATTAGAGCGTTTTGTGTTTATTTTTGAGGATGGAACCGTTACATCCGATGGTAAGGAATTTGATTTGACAGTGCGAGGCGTCATTAGGCTTAATTCATTGGTCTTGGCGATTAATACCATACAAAAGGGACCTGGAAAAACGGTTGACATCGAAGAGAAAATCCTCTCAGCAATTAGCGATGGCATTAATACAAAGCGAAAAATAAAAAACGAACTCGGTATTACGGATGAGGACTGGCGTACGTATAGTCTAGTGCTTAAAAAAGAAGGAAAAATAGAATGCAACAAGCAGAAATGGTCCATTTGCAGCGGGGACTAAACTGCCGATGGGCCGAACCCGTCGCCCCCTCCGCGGCCATTTCCCGGAGCGCCACGTCTATAATCACCTTTAGGTCATCGTGTCTCTCGTTCACCTTAATGGCCCTCCTTACGCTGGCGTGTTGGCACCACCGGCGTAATGGCAGCGGGGAGGCGCGGTGGCCATTATTCGGTGACCGGGATTGGTCAAAATCGTTTGACCATTAGTGGCTAAAATCACCCGGCGCTAACATCATCGAGTTTGGCGGCTGCTAATTAATCGGGGCTTATTTCCACCAGCCTTGATAACGTCTCTTGGCACTTTCGGTGATTTTGGTGTGGCGATTTATGCTTGTGTGTTTGAGAGCTGGGTACCGAGAGCGAACCATTTCGCTCTAGATCCGGTTGCTGCTTGAGAAGCGCCCGTCGAACGGGATGCTCGAGTGAGCAATCTCCGCGGTTTGGATAACCGGACTTCCGATGCGTGTGGGGTTGTAAGATAATCTACCGTTAGAAATGTATATTTGTGAGGGGATTCGATATGAAAAAGGCATTACGTGTCTCAACAGCTTTTTCTCTTGCCGGTCTTTTGGCCATTTCATCCTTGATGAGTCCTGTAAATGCTGCTTATGCTGCGAATGGCGTGCAGTCTATGGATGTTGCGTCAGATGTCGTTCTCGCGGGTGGTGGCGTAGCCTCGCGTGTCGAGGACTCCGCCGGTGGCGACGCAGCTGCCAATCAATCGCCATCAACGGACGTAGACGATTCGACTGAGGAGGATTTCCGCGCAGATGCTTCTGTGGATGAGCGGCAGGTTGAACCGAGTGATTCGTCTTTTCAATATGTTTACCTGGCTTACCCGAACCTTCCCGGTGGGACTGACCAGGTTGTCGCCTTTGCTACTCCTGATGATGGCGATGCCCTTGCTTCCGCAACGCTTAACTATATAAGCGCCGATGGTGTTAGGGGAACCGTTGATACATATCAAACGGCTGGTAATTCGGCTGCTTTTGTATTTGGCTCGACGTTGAAATCCAATACTTACTTTATGACTTCGATAACCTACGTTTTGCAGGGTGATGGCACTGAACATGTAGTGGATCTTTCTGACAGGGATTATTCGTTTACTGTCGTTGATAGCTCCGCGAGCTCCGAGGGCACCTCTGTTTACTATGCGGACGGCGATGGTAATGCCGTTGAGGCCCAGTCGATTCAGCAGGCATTGGAATGCGCTGATTCGCCTGATGGCATAGCTACCTACGCTGAGCGCTCCGCGCGCAATGTTGGGGTGATTGCACTTGATGCCGGTCATGGCGGAGTTGATTCCGGCGCGCAGGGAAATGGCAAGAGTGAAGCCGACCTTACCTGGAAGATCATGACAGCCTGCAAAAATAAACTTGAAGCTTACGGCTTTAAGATCGTTCTTGCACGCCAGCAGTCCGGCTACTATCCCAGCAATGATTACCTTTATCGCGTACAGCGCTGCATCGATCAGGGAGCACAGGCTTTTGTTAGTTTCCACATCAACTCTGGGTCTGCAGGTGCTCACGGAGCAGAGGTTTATGCTCCCACCGCTAATGGCGCCGACTACACGCAGGTTTCGGTTGAGCTTGCCAATAAGGTCATGAACAACCTTGCTGCTATGGGACTAACATACCGCGGCGTATTTCAAATGGAGGTAGGCGACGAGTTCGCCGTTATCCGCTGCGCTCGCGAGCAGGGAATTCCAGGTATTCTTATCGAACATGGCTTTATCTCGAATTACGGTGATGTGGTCAACTATTTGTCGGACGATGGTTGCCGCCGTCTTGGCGAGGCTGACGCAGCCGCAATCATCGCTCAGTTCCCGCATCCCTACTCCGTCAATGGAATTTCCTTCTCGGAAGAACTGGGACATGCGGGGTCTACGGTAAAAATCGGTGTAAATGTTAGCGGCAAGACTGATGGCCTTAGATATAAGTTTGTTTGGCATAGGGCTGGGTCTGATTGGAGTGATTCCAATTGGGGTGTAATCGGTCAAGACTTAACTTCGCCGTCGATTTCTTGGACCCTGCCCCAGGCCGGTGAATATGAGATCTATGCTGATGTCATTGACTCCAATGGGTATGTGACTAGCACTTCTAAATACAAAGTTGTTAATTGGTCTCTTGAGTCGCTCGAGGTCTCGGGCTCCGCCCTCTGCGGCAAGCCGGTCAAGCTGCGGGCCAAGGTGTCCGGCGACGCCTCCGGCCTCAAGTACAAGTTCGTCTGGGAGAAGGGCGGCTGGGCAAAGTGGGGCGTCGCCCAGCAGCCCTCCGCTTCCTCCTCCTGCGAGTGGACCCCGACCGAGCCGGGCGAGTACACCGTCTACCTCGACGTGATCGACGGCTCCGCCGAGAGGCACCTGACCCGCAAGGTCACGGTCGGCGAGCGCTACTCCGTCGAGTCGCTCGAAGTCTCGGGCTCCGCCCTCTGCGGCAAGCCGGTCAAGCTGCGGGCCAAGGTGTCCG
>CATYIU010000026.1:0-30025 GCA_958407445.1 uncultured Collinsella sp. | reverse complement strand
CCCCTGCTCCGCGGCGGGGGGCCCCCCCCCCCTGGGGTTGGGGCCCTCGTGCGCCCCCCCCCCCCGCCGCTGTTTGTGATCCCTTTTCCTCCGTCTCCTTCGGATCACGTGATCCCTTGGAGACGGAGGAAAAGGGATCATTTCGTAGGCCCGTGGCCGCCTTGGAAACCGAATGATGGTATGAGCATCCATTCGGCTTCCAAGGCGGCCACGGGCAGAACGGGGCGAACAGAAAAGAGCGACGGACGCCTACTCCCCCGTCACGCTTGCGCGCAGCTTGGCGGCGATGGGCTCGGATGCCAGCAGGAACACGAGCATGACCACGGAGCACGCCAGGCACACGATCCAGGTGCTCGCAAAGGAGCCCGTGGCATCGAACAGCACGCCCGAGACGATGGCGCCCACGGTGCCGCCGACCATCTCGAGCGAGGTAATGGTGCCCGTGACCTTGCCGAGATCGGCCATGCCAAACTGCTTGGACGCGGCAATGGTAGGCGTGATGATACCCATGCACGTTCCGATACCAAAGCTCGCAGCGGCCACAATAGGACTAAGGTCCGTCGTCGGGAAGCACAGCGCCACACAGGCGACAATACACGCAACGGAACCCAGCACGTTGCCAAAGCGCAGGCCAAAGCGGTCGTAGATGACACCGAGCGAAATCTTGGCGATAACGACCGTGACCATGCAGGCAGAAAGCACCGTACCGGCCCACATGGGATCGTGGCCACCCGTGACGATCTTGGCGCCGTTGACGGTAACGCTCGTCATGTTCGTAACTTGGTTGGGCAGGATGGCGCCATTGAAAAGCCCCATAAAGAGGAAGGCGACGACAAGCAGCCAAAACGCCGGGCTCTTCTTGATGCGAGACCAGCCAACGTTAACCTCAGGAGCCGTGTGCTCGTCCTTATCGCCGGCCGTCGAGACGGACGGGTCGCTCGGGTTCTCGCCGAGCGGCTTCAGGCCAATCTCGGAAGGCTTGGTGCGGAAGGAATAGGCCGTGATGGGCAGCGCCGCCACGATGCAGACGGCGGCAAGCGCCAGAAAAGCGGAGCGCCAACCCACGCTCACGATCAACGAGCTCACGATCGGCGAGAGAATGGCGCCGCCAAAGCCCGAGCCCGAAAGCGCAATGGAGATGGCAAGGCCTCGCTTGGCCGTAAACCAGTTAGCGGTCACCAGGCTAATGAGCAGACGGGTCGAGGCAACAGCAAAGCAGCCCGAGACGGCAAAGAGCACGTAGACCTGCCACAGCTCACCGACAAAGCTCATGCCGGCAAGAACGGCAGAGGTGGCGATTACAGTAAGGGAGCCCAAAACGCGGCCGCTTACTTTATCGGCGACATGGCCAATGACAAGTGAGCCGATAACGCTTACCACGGTGGAGATGGCGTTGGAGATGTTGTACTGCGCAAGCGTGATGCCCAGGTCACTTACGATGAGCGGCTGAAACAGGCTCATGCAGTTAACGAAAATCGTGTAGCACGTGGCCATGATCACAAAGCCGGAGGCCACTACGAGCCAGCCGGGGAAGAGCTTACGCTGCTGGGACATACTGCTCCTTTTTAAACAAACGAGTAGCAAGATTGGGTGCTACCGGTGGTCGGCGATGTAGCCCAAAGCGACGGCGGCATAAGCCGCGGCGCCAAGGGGAAGCTCGGCATCGCTAAAACGTGCCTTGGGATGATGCTGAGCAAAATGCTCGTCCGTATCAGTCACGGCAGCGCCCACGGTAAAGTACGCGCTCGGGATCTCGCTCGAGATCAACGCGAAGTCCTCGCTCGCCATGGCGTGGAACAGCGGCAGGAAGGCGGACTTGGGCAGCACCGCGCCCACGTAGCCAAGCGACGCCTGCGTCATGCCGTCGTCGAGTACGAGCGGGGGAACATCCGAGAGTGTCTCGATAGTCGCCGGCGTACGATAGGTCGTGGCAACGCCTTTGACGACCTCCGCGATGCGGGTCTTGAGGTGCTCCATGAGCTCGACGTCGAAGCCACGCAGCGTTCCCTCGAGCACACAAGTGTCGGGGATGACATTTGCGGCCTGACCGCCGGCGAACTTGCCAACGGTCAGTGCGACCTCCTTGGCCGCCGGCACCTCGCGGGAGATGAGCTCCTGAAGCGCCAGATGCACATGGACGCCGGCCGTGATGGGGTCGATGCAGATCTCGGGGCTCGAGCCATGGCCGCCCTTGCCCTGAAGCGTGATGCGAAAACCGTACACGCCCGAGAGCGCCGGGCTGCCGTAGAGCACCAGGCCAAGCGGCGACTGGCTGTTGACGTGTATGGCAAAAGCCGCCTGAGGACGCGGGTTCTCGAGCAAGCCGTCGGCGATGGCAGCGCGTGCCCCCTCAAAGGTCTCCTCACCCGGCTGGAACAGCAGTTTGACGGTGGCATTGGCGTCGACAAGCTCGGCCTCGCGGGCCTTGAGCAAACGGGCCGCGCCGAGCAGCGCCGTCGCATGCATATCGTGGCCACAAGCGTGCATGCAGCCGTTGGTGGAAGCGAAAGGCTCGCCCGATTCCTCGACAACGGGCAGGGCATCCATGTCGCCGCGAAGCATGATAACCGTACCGGCCTGCTCGTCCGTGCACGCACCATTGCCCTGAGCAGCCGCGGCCGCACCGGCACCGATCAGGCCAACAACACAGAAGCCGTCGACAAGCGTGGTATAGGGAATGTCCATCTCGTCCAGACGTGCCTGGATATAGGCAGACGTCTGCGGAAGATTGTTACCGAGCTCGGGCATCTGGTGTAGATTGTGTCGCCACGCAGCGAGCTCGTCTGCAAAAGCCTGAGCTTCTGCAACAAGACCATCGCCGATAGCGGCCTGCGCCGCTGCGGTGGCCTTGGGCGCTGATTGCGGTTGAAGATCGGACTGAGCTGGTGCCATAAATGCCCTCCAGTAGCGTTTTTGCAGTAAGCACTTTGATAGCGTAAAGTGCAAGGTACAACTTTAAAGGCGAGGCATAAAAAACGCCGCCCCAGGAGGGCGGCGCAACAAGTTGTTTACAATTGCGGGCGAGATTTTCGGCGCAAGAAATCGAAATGCGTCTCGCTCAAGATAATCGACAAAAAGATGAGCGCAAAGCCGGCAAGCAGGCGCGAGGTGAGCGCCTCCCCCATCAGCAGCACCGAGAACAGCACGCCCGAGGGGGACTCCATCGAAAGGAGCAGCGAGCCCGTCGAGGCCGGGACGTGCGCCAATCCAACGTTTTGGACGAGCAGTGCCACGCACGTACAGCCCACCGAGAGAAAGGCCGCCACGCCGACAAAGCTCGGCGTCCACACGGACAGAGGCGCCTGAGTCTCGAATAGCAGCGACGTGATTAAGCTCAAAACGCCATTGCCCACAAACATCCAAAACGTGATGACGTTGATGTCCATCTTGCGGCCATACTTGGCGGTCACTGCCATCTGGATAGCAAAGAAGACCGCGCCGCCCAGCGTGATGACATCTCCAGCATTGAACTCGACGCTATCGAGTGCCACCAGGCCAATGCCCGCCAGGCACAGCAGTGCCGCACCCAGGTTATAGCGGGTGAGCTTTTCGCCGCTCAGGACATAGCTGGCAAACGGCACAAGGATACAGTACGTGCCCGTCAAAAATGCACTCTTGCCTGCCGTGGTCTGTGCCAGGCCAATCGTTTGCAGTCCGTATGCTCCCCACATGAGCGCACCCATGCCCAGCCCGACGATCAGGTTGCGGGCATTGAAATGAGCGATGATGCGCTTATGGAAAATAGCAAACATAACCAGTGATGCCGGGAGAAAGCGAACGTAGACCAGCTCGAACACCGGAATGGTATCGAGCGCATCTTTCATGGTGGTAAAGGAATAGCCCCAGATGACCGCCACCGAAAGCAGCAAGACCTTCCAGAAGAACGGAGAACGCGCGCCGGCGCCGCGGGAGGTGCCGCCGGCACCCAGGTCTTCGCGCGCTACAGGGCTATCGGGCATGTTTTCGATTTCATCAACGGCATTCTGAGCCATAGGGCATCCTCGCGCTCAGTCTGGGCGTGGTGTCCGCACGTGCATGGCCGCGTGCCGCCTCATGGTCAAATAAAACGGGGCGCACCGGACCCCCGGCACGCCCCGCTACTGTAGCAACAACCAGCGTTGCACCGCAATCCAGCCCACTAAAGCGTCAGCAAAGTGAACCTCGACGTTTTGTCAATGTCACGCTGTTGCACTAAATAAGCTTCGTGCTTTCAAGCTTTTCGATGATCCAGTCGTTGGCTTTGATGACCGGGCGGCGGAAGACGACGCCCAGTGCCAGCGACGGAATCAGATAGCTCACCAGAATGCCTAGCTCAATCCAGTACTCCATATGGTAGGCGCCAGCCATGGCGGCATGCATGGCGTTGATGCCGTGGGTGAACGGCAGGAACGGATAGATCGCCTGGAACACAGGGCCGGTCATCTCGATGGGAAACGTACCGCCCGAACCGCCGACCTGCATAACCAACAGCACGACGGCGAGCGCCTTGCCGATATCGCCAAACGAAACCGTAAGCGTGTAGACGATATTGGAGAACACGAGACTCGCGACCCAACCCGCCAGCACAAATTGCAGCGGGTTGTCACACTGAATGCCAAAGAACAGGATGTCGCCCGCGCACACGAGTGTCGCCTGCAGCAGGGCCAGACCTCCAAAGAACAGGTAGCGGCCCAGGTAGATCTCGTGCAGGCGCACGGGGATCAGCTCGTTGATGAGCTCATCGTCAACCGAGACCTTCATCATGGCCGCCAGTACAATCGAGCCCACCCACAGCGACAGAATCGTGTAGAACGGTGCCATGGCCGAACCGTAGTTGCGGATCGGATAGACCGGTTTGCGGTCGAGCGCGACGGGGCCGGAAAGCGACACGGCGAGGCCCTCGGGGTCGTTGCCAATCATTGTCTTAATCATGGCCAGGTCACCCGACATCAGAGCGCTATCAAGCTCGTCCTTAAAAGCGCTGATCTTGTCCGACGCCTCGCCCAACTGATCAGAAGCCTTGTTGACCAGCGTCGCAGCCTTGGAGAGGCCCTTTGCGAGCGAGCCAGAGGCGTCGGTCAGACCGCTCACAGCGCTATCCAAGTCACCCGAGATACCGTTCAGGGAATCCAGAACGCCCGAAATGGTCTTCTTGAGCTCCTTGGCCTTAACCGAGAACGTGGAATCGTAGTCGGACTTGGCTCCCGAGATACCCGCCTTGGCATCGGCGATGGCCTGGTCGACCTCGGCACGCGAGTTGTTGACCTCCGCCATGCCGTCCGAAAGGGACTTTGCGGTCGCCGTCAGGTCCTTCGCATTGTTGCGGTACTCCACGGCAATTCTGCCCAGCGACGTCGCAGCGGACTCGAGACCGTCTTTGAGCTTGTCATCACTCACCTGGTCGGCAAGGTTGCGGAGCTGATCGGCCATCGCATCGATATCGTCAGCACGCGTATTGAGCACCGCTGCGGCTTCGTTGAGCTGAGACACCGTAAGGTCAACATGCTGATTCGCGGCATCGAATGCCTTCGCAAGCTCGGCGGACACGTTGTCGAACGAGCCCGCGCTTCCGTCAATCGCCGCGTCAACGGCATCGTTGGCTGCCTTGAGCGCTTCCTTGGAATCATTGATGCCGCTCTTGGCGTGCTCCATCAGCTGCTTCGTCGACTCATCAACGGTGCCCGTCTGCTTGAGCATGCCGCCCGCCGATGTCAGTGAATCGGACGTGGAGCTCAAAATGCCCGCGAGCGACGTCGCACTCGCCTGAACGTCCTGCAGGTCCTCGACCGAATCGCCCAGCGTCGAGGACAGATTGGCGATAAAGTTGCTCACCTGGTCGGTACTCATATAGTCGAGCAGGCTGGACACGGTCTTAAGGCCGATGGTCGTGATGGTTTTGGTAAAGGTCTCGTTGACCTGACTCTGGACGGCGCTCGAGCCCTTTTCAGTCACGATCTGTGCGATGGCGTTAGCCTTCTGGTTCTCGTAGAACTCGATATCGGCGTGCTTCACCTCGGTCGAGAAAAGCGTCATCATGTCGGCGCTAAACGTTTTAGGGATAACGACGGCAGCGTAGTACGCGCCCGACTTGACGCCATCGATGGCCTTATCGCGATCGTTGAGCACAACCCAGTCGAAGTTCTCGTTGCCGCGCAGGGTGGCGGTTACGTTTTCGCCCACGTTGACCTCGACGGGAATCAGATCGCTCTCGTAACCCTCATCAGTGTTGACCACGGCGATCTTAAGGTTGCCGGTGTTGCCGTACGGATCCCAGCTTCCGGCGATGTTAAACCATGCATAGAGACATGGCACGATGATCAGGCCCATCACGACGACCATGCCGATCACGGAGCGAGACACGTTTTGGACATCGCGCTTAAACAGGTGCAGGATGTTTTTCATTTATGCCTCACCTCCTTTAGAGTGCTTGCCAAGCGAGGTGGTGTCCCCGTCGTTTCCGTTTACGTTGTCAGCGCCGTCGGCATCTTGAGCCTTACGATGCGCACCGATATGCGACAGACGGCTCGTAGGCTGTTCGCCTCCCTTGGCGCCACGCTCGCTGGCGTTGAGACCAAACATGCGACGGGCGGCAGGGATGGCAGCCGTGTGCTCGCGCATCTCGCGGCGAAGGTCCTCGTCCGAAAGCGCCGAGATACGCATCTGGGTATTGAGGCTCGCACGGATGTATTCGATGTTGATGAGCCAGCCGCAGATGGCGATAACCGAAATGATCCAGATAACGAGCAGGATGATCTTGCCGTTATTGTCGATATCGAGCACCGTCGAAAGCACAAAGAGCAGAACCTGCACGCCTACCACGGCGGCAAAACCGCCCTTGATGTAGTACGGGTAGCGATGCTCAAACGCCACGGCATGATCGAGCAGCTCGCGACGGTACGAATCCGAATCGAGCATGACGCGCATGGCCGTGCGCAGCGAATAGCGCTGGCGCGGCAGGTCGTTGGACTCGCAGATCATGAGGCCCGTCGTGGAAAGCTGCTTGTCAAAGAGCAGGTTGAGGTTGAGCAGCAGCGGACGCAGCTGCAAGCCAATAAAGAGTGCGATGGCAAGGAACACGCCCAGGATGCACAGGTTGAACAGGTAGTTGAACGAATACATGCCACCGACGGTCTCGCGCAGCAGGTTGATGCCATAGGTGAAGGGCAGCAGCGGATGCAGCCATTGGAAGAAGCCGGGCATCATCTCGATGGGATACATGCCCGACGAGCCGGGGATCTGCACAATGACGAGGATGACGCCAATGGCTTTACCGATATGCTTAAACGTGGTGGACAGCGCATAGATGATGTTGACGTAGGTGAACGAAATAGCGATGCCGCCCAGTACAAAGAGCAGCGGATTGACGCACTGAACGCCAATGACCAGGTCGCCCACCGTAACGATAATGGCCTGGAACGCGCCCAGGATCACCAGCAGCAGCCAGCGGCCAAAGTAGCCCTGACGCGCCGTAAAGCTACCGATGCCCTCGCGGTCGACCTCGAGTTTATAGATAGCGATGAGCACATAGCCGCCTACCCACAGCGCCAGATTGGTGTAGAAGGGCGCGATGCCCGAGCCAAAGCTCTTGACCGGATAGATTGACTTGGACGTCAGCTCAACCGGAGATGCCATGAAATCTGCCACGTCATTGACGTCGACGTCCATGAGGTCGGCTAACTCGCCCATAGACTCAGAGGTCTGCAGCGCCGCAATGTCATTGGCGGCGGTCGCGAGCTTGTCCTGAACCTTGGCAAGGGAGGCGTCGGTTTGGGACAGCGTGGTCTTTGCCTGCTTGAGCGTGGCGTCGAGCTGCGCCAGCGTGCCGCGCGCGCTCGCTATCGTGGGGGTCATACCCGACACAATGCCGGTCAAATCGCCCGAAACGGCGGCAAAGGAGTCAAGCGCGCTCGAAGCCTTCGGAAGTGCGTTCTGACCCAGATCGGTCTGAGCCTGACCGAGGCTAGCCGTACCGGTCTGAATTGCCGCGTTGAGTGCGTTGCTCGCGTTCGAGATTGCCGTAGCGTCGTTTGCCATGGCGCTCGACTGTGCAGAAAGGCCATCCTTGATGCTCTGAAGCTTTTCATTCTGCTCTCGAAGCAAATCGATGGTCGATACAATGCGCGCGTCAATTTCCTCGGAACCTGTCGACGTGTCATTGGCGAGAATCTCCAAGTGCCCGATAACGGCCTTATTGTGGTCGATCGTCGCTTGAAGAGACTCGAGCGAGTTGTCGATACGGGTGGTCGTAGATGTGACCGCGCCCGTCAGCTTGCCGATGGCAGCGTTCGCAGAGGCCGACGTCTTGGTGAGCGCAAGGCTGCCTTCCGAGAGCGCCTTGGAGAGCGAGGTGATGGAGTTGCCCGCCGTGGTGCGAGCTTCGCTCAGCAGGTCGTTGCCCTGGGAGATCGCCTGCGTCAGCGACGGTGCCTGGCCTTGCAAGCCGGCAAGTGCCGCATCAGCCGAGGCGATAGCGCCACTCGTCTTATCGATGGCGGCATTCATATCGCCAATCGAATCGCGCACCTCGCCCAAGGTGTCGGACGCCTCGGACACCGAACTTGCCAGCGAGTCCTGAGTCTGGGTTGCCTTGTCCTTTAAATCGACACCGGCATCCTTGGCGATACCGGCAACAGTCTTGCCTACCGTAGAGACAAATTCCGAGTTGATCTGCTCCTCGATGGTGTTTGCACCGGTATCGGTAACCTTGGGCGCAATGGCGCTCTTCTTCTCATTGACGTAGTACGTGAGCTTGGGCTGATGGTAGTTGCCGTCGAGCATCGAAACCAGGTTATCCGAGAAGTTCTTGGGAATCACGATAGCGGCATAGTACTCGCCGCTCTCGACGCCCTCCTTGGCATCGGCCGTCGAGTCGACGAACGTCCAGCCCAACTGATGATTCTCCTTGAGCTGGTCGACCACTTTGTCGCCAGCGTTGAGCTCACCCACCAAGTCGTTTTGGGTGCCTCGATCGTTGTTGGCGATAGCAATCTTGATGCCTTGGGTGTTTCCATACGGATCCCAGTTTGCCACGATGTTATACCAGGCATACAGCGAGGGAATAACGCACACGCCTAGGGTAACCACCAGGGCGACGGGGTTCACAAGCAGTCGCTTAATGTCGCGCTTAAATATCGCAAAGGACACCTTTGCATTGGATAGTTTGCTGCCGAGACTCACGCTTGGACCATCCATCCTGTCGTTAAATCGAATCGTACTATCGACAACCATTGTAGTAGGCGCTTTAACGTCTCAAAGCACAATGGTGTTGAGTTTTGCGGGTAGCAATATACTACGAAGATGAGTTAACGTACAGATGTACAGTATCCTAAATTTCAGCAGGTCGCAAAACCACAACCCGCACAAATTAACAATCCGAATAGTCATCGGGGGCGTTCTTAAACGACCAGTCAAACAAGAACGTCCCCGATGACTACTTAGGGCCACGAAAGCGTCGCAGGTTGAGCATAAGTCAGACACTATGACCCAATCCAGGGGCACGGAAACGACAGGAGCCCCCGCTCGTGACCGCGGGTCGGGGCTGCGACAATGTTGTTGAAGTGCCAGAGGCGCAGCCGCGCCGCAACGAGGTTGGGAGGCTCCCGTGCCTAGATATTCTACCGCCTTCGGAATGGACGTACACCTCAGGTCCACCACCGTCTGCGCGCTCGACGCGGAGACGGGCGAGGCCGTGACGAGGAGGTTCCGCGGCAACCCCTGGGGCGAGGTCGCGGAGTGGATGTCGGGCTTCCCCGGCCCGTCGCTCGCCGCCTACGAGAGCGGCTACCTCGGCTTCGCCCCGCAGAGGGAGCTCTCCGGGCTCGGCGTCGACTGCGTCGTCGCGGCCGTCTCCAGGGTCCCGAGGTCGGCGGCAGACTTCTCGTCCAAGAACGACCGCAACGACGCGGCCAGGATGGCCAGGGCGATACTGTCGCACGACGTCACCCCGGTATGGGTGCCGTCCCCCGAGATCGAGGGGCTCAGGGACCTCGCCGGGGCCCACGACGCGGCGACCGCGAGGCTCGCGGCGGCGAAGCAGCGGCTCCTGGCGTTCCTGGCCCGCCGGGGCTACGCCTACGGCGGCACGACGCCGGCCGGAAACCCCCGGAGGTACTGGACGTACGACTTCCTCAGGTGGCTCGACAAGGTCCGGCCCGCCGACGACGGCGGCATCCGGGCGCTTGCGGCGCTGAGGAGCGAGGTCGAGGCGGCCGCCGAGACGCGCGACGACCTCCTCGCCGAGTACAGGGCCGCCGTCGCGGCGGGCCCCCTCTCGGCGGAGGTCGAGGCGCTCCAGTCGATCAAGGGGTGCGGCTTCGCGCTCGCCGCCGCCTTCGCGTCCGAGGTCGGCGACTTCTCGAGGTTCCGCTCCGGCAGGTGTTAGCGCTACTGTAAAAACAACCATTTTGACCAACGCTCAACAACCAATCATGCCAACGCAATCCCGCCATTTGCGCCAACGCATTTTCACCATTTCCACCAACGCCGGGGCTTACGCTTCGATCGACGAGCGAACGATGCTTTCGGGAGGAGCGGGCCGTGGCGGAGAAGAACCTGATCGGAGAGTTGGACATGTACAGGGAAGCGGGCATAAAGCCCAACTTCAGCGACATAGCGAAGCGCTACGGCAAGGACAGGCACACCGTGGCGTCGTACTGGAGGGCCGAGGGCGGGCGGCCCCACGACGGGCGCGGCGACAGGGCGGGCTCGTTCGACGCGCACATCGAGGAGGTGGCCGCCAAGGCGCAGCTGCCGGGAGTCACCAAGAAGGGCATCCACGAGTGGCTGCTGCACAGGTATCCCGGCGAGGACCTGGCCGGCTACAACGCCTTCACCCAGTTCATGCGCAAGAACGGCATCGCCGTCGGGGCCTCCGGCGGCCCGGAGCCGCACCCGCGCTTCGAGACGCCGCCCGGACTGCAGCTGCAGTTCGACTGGAAGGAGTCCGTCAAGATGGCGAACCGCGACGGCGAGCTGTTCGAGTTCAACGTGTTCGCGGCGACGCTGGGCCATTCCCGCAGGCACGTGTTCATCCGGTCGAGGACCAGGACGACCGACGACCTGGTCAGGTGCATGTACGTCACGATCGCGAGGCTCGGCGGCGTGCCGCGCGAGTGGGTCACGGACAACATGTCCGCCCTGGTGACGGTCAAGGGCGGCCGGTGCCTCAAGGTCCAGCGCGCGTACGAGTTCGCCAAGGCCGCCGGCTTCGAGCTGAAGCTGTGCCGCCCGCGCAGCCCCCAGACGAAGGGCAAGGTCGAGTCGTCGAACCGCTTCCTGTCGCGGCTCATGGCCTACCAGGGCGACTTCGACGGCTGGGACGACATCGACGAGATCGTCGCGCGGATCGAGGACGCCAGCAACTCCGAGCCCAACGAGACCACGGGGCTGCCGCCGTCGGTGCTGTTCATGGAGGAGAAGGACGCGCTGCCGCCCGTCGGCAACCTGCGCGCCCTCGAGGAGGCGATGGGCGACGTGGTGCGCGTGGCCAGGGTGCCGGCCACGATGCTGGTGAGCGCACACGGCGAGCCCATGTCGGTGCCCAGGCGCTGCATCGGCAGGCCCGCCCGCATCGTCTGCATGCCCGGCGGCGCGATGGACTGCTACGTCGGCGGCGAGCTGGTGGCCGCGCACGTGGCGGGCGGGCCCGCCTACGACCCGGCCCACTACGCCGAGGCCATGGCCGGGAAGCGCTGGTTCGGCGACGCCGCCGGCGACATCGAGGCGGCCGCCGCGGCCAACCTCGGGCTGCTCGACTCGATAGGGGGCTCGCTGTGAGCGCCGCCGTGCAGGCCAGCCCGCTCAACCGCCTGGCGGCCAACCTCGAGGAGCTGGGGCTCGAGGGCATGGCGTCGTCGGTGCCCGAGTACGTCAGGCTCGTCGCCGACGGGAGGAAGGGCCTGGTCGACGCCATGCTCGAGCTCACCGACGCCCAGATAGCCCTCAAGCGGCGCGCCGACGACGAGCGCCGCACGAGGATGGCCAACTTCCCCTACATAAAGACGCTGGCCGACTTCGACTGGGGCTTCCAGCCGAGCGTGCCGCGCGGGCTGGTCGAGCAGCTGGCCACGCTCGAGTTCATCGACCGCGGCGACAACGTCGTGCTCGTCGGCAGCCCGGGCGTCGGCAAGACCCACCTGTCGATAGCCATAGGCCACGAGGCGGTGATGGCCCGCAAGCAGGTGTACTTCGCCGACTGCTCGAGGCTGGTCGAGGACCTCAAGCACGCCTCGGCGAAGGAGGCGCTGGCGCGCAGGATGCGGTTCTACGAGCACTGCAGCCTGCTGATAATAGACGAGCTCGGCTACCTCGATATCGGCAAGGAGGGTGCCGACCTGCTGTTCCAGCTGGTCAACAGGCGCTACGCGCTAAAGCGGTCGACCATCGTCACGACCAACGTGCCGGTGGGTAGGTGGGGCGACGTGTTCGGCAGCAACGTCACGGCCTCGGCGGTGGCCGACAGGCTTTGCCACCATTGCGCGATGATCAAGATAACGGGACGGTCGTACCGCCTGAAGGACGTATCCATCGGCGGTGAGGACGGGAAGGAGGAGGGAGCCTAGACGCCGAAAGCGGCGCATCCGCGTTGGCGAATCCGGCGCATCCGCGTTGGCGCGATTGGCGAAAATACGTTGGTGAAAATGGTGAAAAATATATTGACGCTAACAGCAGGCAGGTGACGGCCTACTTCGGCCTCGCCCCGAAGCAGAGGTCGAGCGCGGACTCCGTGCGCCTCGGCGGGATCAGCGGGGCCGGCAACGCCCTCGTCAGGAGGCTGGCCGTCGAGGGGTCCTGGAGCTACGTCCAGGCGAGCCACCAACCGAAGCTGATGCCCAAGGGCAGCGGCGTCCCGCTCGAGGTGAGGATGCACGGGAGGAAGGGTTCCGAGCGCCTGCTCCGGCGCCGCGAGGAGATGCTCGCCAGGGGCATGCCCCAGGCGAAGGCGAACGCCGCCACCGCCGCCGAGCTCGTGAGGTGGCTGTGGGCCCTCGGCGCGATGTGCCGGGAGGCAACCGAATAGACATAGCCCCCGTCCCGGCGAGCCGGGCAGCCTTCGGGGATACCCCCGCTTTCGCTGGGCGCGCGGCAGCGGCCGCATGCGCGTAGTCAGACTTGGGGAGCCCCGCCGAAGGAGAGGATTGCGGGCCGCCGGAGCGGTATCCGCGGATATGAGACTGAGCCGAAGGCGTCGACGACATGCCGGGGGCGGACTGGGACGGGTTCAACGGCAGGCCCCGCCGACCGATTGCAAGCGGTCGGCGGGGCCATTGTGGCTCTTGACAGCGGATTGGGTCATATGAGCGAAAACGCCCCTGAGCGAGCAAGGTGACGTGAAAGAGGAGGGAAGCGTACTTTGGTACGCGACCGACGATTGAACGTCAGATTGCCGCTTAGGGGCGTTTGCAGCGTCGACCGGTCCGTCGTTCGTTAGAACGACGGAACCAATAGGTTCGTTAGAACGGCGGAACTGAGGGCAGCGTCGAGCCGTTACGCGGTTTGGTAAAACCGCGTAAATACCTAACTACATCAAGTTGCAAACAGCTGCTGCGAAGGCAACGGGGTCCTCGGGGAGGATGCCCTCGACCAGCAGGGCCTGATCGTAGAGCAAGCCGGAGTACTGCTTGATCTTATCGGCGTCGCCTGCCTTCTGGGCAGCGACAAGCTTGTCAAAGACCGGGTGCTTGGCGTTGAGCTCGAGCACGCGCTGGCTCTTGGGCATGCCGTCGGGCGCGCCCTCGGGCCCCTTCTGGAGCACCTTCTCCATCTCGAGCGAAAGCGGACCCTCGGTGGTGATGCAGGCGGGAGCGTCAGTCAGACGCGCAGAGACGGCGACCTTCTCGACCTTGTCGCCGAGCGCCTCCTTCATGGCGTTAAAGAGATCCTCGTTCTCCTTGGTGGCGTCCTCGGCCTCCTTCTTCTCGTCATCGGTCGCCATGTCAAGATCGCCGGTCGCGACGTTCTTAAGCTCCAGGTGACGATCCTCGACCTCGGGCTCGGCACCATCGGCAACTGCCTTTTCGGCAGCCTCGCGAGCAGCGTCATCCTCGTAGACCTTGGGCATATCGGCAGCCACGTACTCACGCATGGCCTGGAAGGTGAACTCATCCACGTCCTGCGTCAGCAGCAATACATCGTAGCCGCGGTCGAGCACGCCCTTCACGACGGGCATCTTGGCCAGACGCTCGCGCGAATCGCCGGCGGCATAGTAGATGGCCTTCTGGCCCTCGGGCATGCCCTTAGCATACTCGGCAAGGGTGATCATCTTCTGCTCCTTGGCAGACCAGAACAGCAACAGGTCGGCGAGCTCGTCGGCCTTCATGCCGTAGCTCGAGTAGATGCCGTACTTCAGACCGCGACCAAAGTTCTCAAAGAACTTCTCGTATGCCTCGCGGTCGTTATCGCGCATGTCCTCAAGATCGGCAGTGATCTTCTTCTCGACACGCTTGGCAATGGCCTTGAGCTGACGGTTCTGTTGCAGCGTCTCACGCGAAATATTGAGCGTCACGTCGGCAGAGTCCACGACACCGCGCACAAAGTTGTAGTAGTCGGGCAGCAGGTCGTCGCACTTCTCCATAATCAGCACGTTGGAACTGTAGAGCGCCAGGCCCTTCTCGTAGTCCTTGCTGTACAGATCGAACGGGGCGCGACCCGGCACAAACAGCAGCGCATCGTACTCAAGCGTACCCTCGGCATGGAAGCTGATAGTGCGCGCGGGATCGTCAAAGTCGTGGAACGTGGACTTGTAGAACTCGTTGTAATCCTTCTGCTCAACGTCGGAGCTGCGCTTTTTCCAGATCGGCGTCATGGAGTTGATGGTCTCGAGCTCCTGGTAGTCCTCGTACTCGGGCTTGTAGTCGTCGCCGGCGTCCTCGGGCTTGGGTTTCTGGCGGCTCTTGCTCACCATCATCTGAATCGGGTAGCGCACATAGTTGCTGTACTGCTGAATCAGGCTCTTGAGGCCCCACTCGGTCAGGAAGCGATCGTAGGTCTCGGCCTCGCCGTCGGCGTCGAGCTTCTCGTTCTCGCGCAGCGTCAGGATGACATCGGTGCCGTGCTCGGCGCGCTCGCCGTCTTCGATGGTGTAACCCTCAAGACCATCAGACTCCCACACGTGAGCGGTGTCCTCGCCATAGGCGCGGCTGACAACCTTTACGTGGCTGGCAACCATAAAGGCAGAGTAGAAGCCCACGCCAAACTGGCCGATGATGTCGACATCGGAGCCCTGTTGCTCGGCGTTCTCGGTCTTAAACTCCTCGGAGCCGGAATGGGCGATGGTGCCCAGATTGCGCTCGAGCTCCTCGGCGGTCATGCCAATGCCGTTATCCGAGATGGTAATGGTGCGGGCGTCTTTATCAAAAGAGACGCGAATAGCCAGGTCGCCCTGGTCGAGCTTGACACTCGGGTCCTGCAGGCTCTTAAAGTTGAGCTTGTCGACGGCGTCGCTCGCGTTGGAGATAAGCTCGCGCAGGAAGATTTCCTTATTGGTGTAGATGGAGTTGATCATGAGGTCGAGTAGTTTTTTGCTCTCGGTCTTAAATTGACGCATGTGCAGTCCTTTCGCGCTACCCCCGTCCGCAAAAACGGCCCGGTTGCCCGAGCCGCATTGCAGACCTGCTATGTTCAGACTTAGATTTTATAACCCATTAGCGCGCATATATACATACGGAATCGAAAAACTGTATGTCCAAACGCTCTGATGCGCCAATTGCCAAGGAGTGTCCCCGACTGCCGGCAGGAAAGGAACGTCCCTATCTGCCATCTACGCGCTTGGCCATCCAAACATGGGGCTGGCCCTCGTCTTCGTAGTCCACCGGGGCAATCTGCGTGTAACCCGCCTTGGCATAGAGTGGTAGCACGTATTCCTGCGCGTGCAGCTTAATGAGCTTGGCGCCGGCATCACGCGCGCACGTATCACTGGCCTCGACAATCTTGCTCGCCAAACCGCGACGGCGCATGCTCGGCAGCACGGCCACGCGCCCCATAATGTAGGTCTCCCCCGCCGCGACGCCTTCGTCCAAGTCGCACGCCGGCGACACCGGAGCCTCTGCGTCAGCTGCGCGCTCGAGTTCTTCGGGAAACACGCGCGAGCAACCGGCAAGCTCACCGTCTACATAGAGCGTCACATGGATGCAGTTCGGATCCTCGTCGATAGCGTCAAACTCATTCTCGTAGCCCTGCTCGTCCATAAAAACGACGCGGCGCACCAACGCCGCGTCATCAAAGCATCCCGTCTTAAGTTGGATATCCATGGCTGCCCTTTCATTCAACGCGAACGTTAGGGACAGATTTTAGCGAAAATGAGCTCCGCGCACGCTAAACTTCGCGCGAGCCTTCGCCAGGCAGTCGTAATGACCCACGTTATGGGCATCGCTCGCGATGAAGCTGTACAGGTTCTGATCAAACAGGCGCTGTGCCGGCTTTTTCTCGCGACCAAAGCGACCGCCGGCAATAAAGTCCGCCGAAGCCTGCAGCTTGCAGCCCATATCGACCAGGCGCTCCGCCACGCTTACATCCTTTTGAACCGCACGATAGCGCTCAGGATGAGCGATGATCACCTGGTAGCCACGGCACTGCAAATCGTAAATCGTGTTCTCGTACTCTCTAAACGCATACGCATCGGCATGCGTCGAAAGCTCGAGCAGAAACTCGTTGGTCCCATCGAAATGCAAGTGATCCGCGGCATCGATACCAAGCTCAACGAGCTTTCGATGGTTGACCTCGAAGCCCATCTGGAGCGGAAAACCGTCAGCGTTATCGCGCAGCAGCTCAAAGGCATCCCACATCTTGTCGTAATCAAAATAGGGATCACGGCAGTGAGGAGTGCAAACGATTCTGGTTACACCGGCCCGCTTGGCAGCCTCGAGCATCGCCAAGCTCTCTTCGAGATCGGCGGCGCCGTCGTCTACACCCGGCAAGATATGGCAATGAATGTCACGCATAGGTCAGCCTTAATCAACTAAACGTTTGCTCGGTTGGTGAAGATGCCCTTTTTGGAAGTGCCCTGATCGTCGGAGCCCTTCTTAACCTTCTTACCGTCCTTGGTGTAGTAAGAATAGTAGTACTCGCTGGTCTCGGTCTCACAGTAATTCATGACGGTACCGATGAGCTTGACCTTCTCGGACTTCTTAAGCTGGGCGATAGCGTTGAGCGCCTCTTCGCGCTTGGTAAAGTCCTCGCGCACCACGAACAGCGTGCCGTCGGTCAAGCTGGCAATCTCGGCAGCATCGATGAAGGTGCCGACCGGAGGAGCATCGAAGATGACGTACTGGAACTTGGCGGACAGTGCCTTTACCAGCTTGGCAAAGCGATGGGAGACGATGATGTCGGCAGGATTGGGAATGTGCGGCTCGGCATCGAGGAAGTAGAAGTTCTTCTGACCCGTCTCGACAATTGCCTGGTCAATGGAGATCTGCTCGGAAAGGACCGCATAGAGTCCGCCGCGCGAACGAACGCCGAGCATATCGGAAAGGGACCTGCGGCGCATATCGGCCTCGACCAGGAGCACGGACTTGCCGCTCGTGGCGATTGCCTGAGCAAGGTTAATGGAAACCGTAGACTTGCCCTCGTTGGGAATCGAGGAGGTAACGGTGATGGTGCGAATGGGGTCATCCACGCTCGCAAAGCGGATGTTGGCCAGAAGGGTCTTGGCGGCATTCTGTACAACGAGCTTATCGGTGTTCTTTGCCTTAGCCATGCCTATTTACCACCTTTCATAGCCGGAATTCGGCCAACAACGGGAATACCCAGGAGCTCTTCTGCCTCTTCGGCACCGCGGATGCGGGTATTGAGCATGTCTGCCAAAACGACATAGGCAACTGCGATAAAGATACCGGCGAGGAACGCGACGGCAATATACAGCGTGCGCTTGGGGCCGCTGGGGGCTTCGGGGGTCTTAGCCTCGTCGATAACGTTGATGCTCTGGGCAGCGCCGACGTTCTGAGCGACCGTACTCACCGAGCTGGCAATGGCCTTTGCGACCTCAGCCGTCTCCTTGGCATCGGTGCCGGTAACCGAAAGCGTAATGACACGCGTGGTGGTCTCGGAGGAAACAGACACCTTGTAGTCATCCAGATCGGTGAGGCCCAGTTCTTTGGCGGCGCCGCTCTTAACGCTATCGCTATCCAGCAGCGTGGCGATATCATTGGAAAGCATCTGGCTCGCCGAGAGATCGTTGTAGCTCATCTGACCGCTATCGTCGGTCTTGGCGAGAATGTACATGCTCGTCGTCGCGGTATAGGTGTTGTCCATCGCAACGAAGGACACGATGCCCATGGCGATCGCGCAGACCACCGGAAGGGTGATGACCAGCTTGAGGTGCTTCTTCAGCAGCTGGAACAGTTCGAGAAGGGTCATGCAGCTTGCCTTTCATTTCCCCAGTTCGGATTGACAAAACTGTCCGTATGTTATCGCATCTTTTTACCGAGACCAAACTCTATACATAAGAAACAGGCTCTCCTGTAAAAATGTCGGAAGCAATCGTAAAATTGCACAACAACGCCGCACCCGAAAGTCAAATGCGGCGTCTACATCAATATCTATGCTGTATCGCTATGCGAATGGCTCGTCCTGCTGTATGGGAAACGTCACCGTAATGGTGGTTCCCACGCCCAACTCGCTCGACAGATCAAGCGTGGCGTGATGATACAGGGCCGCATGCTTGACAATGGCAAGCCCCAGGCCGGTTCCGCCGCGTGCCTTGGACCTACTCTTGTCCACGCGATAGAACCGCTCAAATACCTTGCCCTGTTCTTCAGGCGCGATACCGATTCCCGTGTCGGCGACAGCGAGGAACGGATGGCCTTCGTCGTTGGTGCCGCACTGCAGCGTAACCGTACCGCCGGGCCGATTGTAGCGGATGGCGTTGCTTGCCAGATTATAGATGAGCTCGTCGACCAAGCGCGACACGCCTTCGATGACCACAGGCTTGGTCTCATGACTTATCGTCACATTCGCCTGACGGGCAACCTGTTCAAGACGCTGCTCAACCGCGTAGATCGCACGCGAGAGCTCAATAGGCTCCGTGGACCCAATGGGCACTGCCTCGCCTTCAGTTGCACGTTCGGCCTCGTCCAAGTTAGACAGCGTAAGGATGTCGTTGACAAGCGCTGCCAAGCGGCCCGCCTCACGATAGATGCGACCGCCAAAGTTGCGCAGGTCGTCCTCGCCCTCGACCATGCCATTTGCGATGAGCTCGGCATAGCCCGAAATCGCCGTAAGCGGCGTCTTGAGCTCATGGGTGATATTCGCCGTGAACTCGCGGCGCATACGGTCGTTGTCCGCTAGCACCGCCATTTGGCGCTTGAGTTCCTGGCGCTGCGACTCGATGCGCTCAAGCATGGGGACCATCTCGGCATAGGCGTGCTCATAGCTACGGCGTGGGTGATCCAAATCCACCTCTTGCAACGGCGCGATGATGGCACGGGACTCACGGCGCGCCATAAAAAACGAGAGTACTGCACCCGCTGCTGCGATAAGCAGCATCGGCGCCAGCATCGACAGCAAAATCGCCGCAACGCCAGGCTGGGCCTGCGCCAAGCGAACGACCTGGCCGTTATCAAGGGTGACGGCGCGATACAGCATAATCTCGTCGAGTGTAGAGCTTGCGCGCTCCGCGGAACCCGAACCACTCTCAAAGGCCTCGATGACCTCGGGGCGATCGCCATGGTTGGGCAGTGTGGAAGGCGACGCCTCGTTGTCGTAGGCAACAGATCCGTCCTTATTGATCAGCGTGATACGAAGATCCTCGCGATCGAGGCTTCGCAAGAACGGAATGGGCTCCTGCTGCTCGTCGAGGGCGGCAGCAATGAGCTCGGTTTCCTGCGCCAGATTGGCACTCGTGGCATCCGCCAAAGTGTTTTGCACAAAGAACGCACCCAGCACCGTAAACGCCACGATAACCGCCATGGCGCAGACAAAGATCGTCACAAAAACGCGGTGCGACAGCGTATGTTTTCCCTGGGGGGCGAAGACCACGGGTTACTCCTCCGATGCGGTGGCCGCGGTGTCGTCGCCTTCGGCACCATCACCGGCAGAAGGCTCGGCCAGGCGATAACCCACGCCGCGCACGGTCTCGATGGCGCTGGCATGCTCGCCCAGTTTTTGGCGAAGCGTCTGCACGTGCACGTCAACGGTGCGCGAACCGCCGTCGAAGTCCCAGCCCCACACGCTCTGCAGCAACGACTCGCGGGTAAAGACCACGCCGGGCTTGCGCATGAGGTACTCGAGCAGGTCGAACTCGCGCAGGGTGAGCTTAAGCGGCTCGCCGGCAACGGTCACCTCGCGATGGCTAGGCGAAAGCACGATGTCGCCCACGCTGAGCACATCGCTCGCCTGCTTGACCATGCCGCCGCGACGCAGCAGTGCGCGGCAGCGGCTCGCAAGCTCCATGAGCGAAAACGGCTTAGTCAGGTAATCGTCGGCACCGCCATCGAGCGCCATCACCTTGTCGAGTTCGGTGTCCTTGGCGGTAAGCATCATGATGGGCACCGTCGCCGTCAGGCGATCGGCACGCAGGCGACGCATAATCGCCAAGCCATCGGTGTCGGGCAGCATGATATCGAGCAGCACAGCATCGGGCACCCGTCGCGCCACGGCAGCTTTAAACTCGCCATCACACGAAAAGCCCTCGGCCTCGATTCCCTGCTTGCGCAGCGCGTAGACTGTCAAATCCCTGATGTTGTCATCGTCCTCGACGTAATAGATCATGTTGAACCCCTTTGCGGCCGATATGACCGCATCTTAACCCTAAAGGCACCTGTAAAAGACAGCGTCAGCCAAAACGCCCCGTCAAATAATCCGCGGTGCGCGGATCGGACGGATTCTTGAAGAGTTGCGCGGTGGGCGCGTGCTCCACCAGCTCACCCAGCAAAAAGAACGCAACCGAATCGGAAATACGCGCGGCCTGCTGCATGTTGTGCGTCACGACCACCAGCGTGCAGGTCTCCTTGAGCTCGCAGGCCAACTGCTCCACCACCAACGTCGACACAGGGTCGAGTGCCGAAGTCGGCTCGTCCATCAGCAGAATGTCGGGCTGCACGGCAAGTGCGCGGGCGATGCACAGGCGCTGCTGCTGTCCACCCGAAAGACCCAGGCCCGACTCTTTGAGCTTGTCCTTGACCTCGTCCCACAGGGCAGCGCGACGCAGGGAGTCCTCGACCAGCTCATCGAGCACGGCGCGGTCGCGCACACCCATACCGCGAGGACCGTAGGCGACGTTGTCGTAGATGCTCATGGGAAATGGGTTGGGGCGTTGGAACACCATGCCCACGCGCTGGCGCAAACGGCAGATGTCGCAATCGCCCAGGATATCTTGACCATCGAGCGCAATCTTGCCCTCGATGCGGCAATCCTTGATGCCGTCGTTCATGCGGTTAAAGCAGCGCAGCAACGTGGACTTTCCGCAGCCCGAAGGCCCGATGAACGAGGTGATCTGCTTGTCGCGGATCTTGATATTCACGTCCTTGAGCGCATGGTGGTCGCCATAGAACAGGTCGAGGCCCTCGACGTCGATGCGCGTCGGCGAGGCGGCAAGATCCTCTGCCGTGGGGCGAGTCGCATCCCCAACCTCGCGCTCATGCGCGGCCTCGGCCTGCGCTTCCATGAGTTCTTCAAGCTCCGTGGGCTCCACAGCCGCAGCAGCCGTCATACCGCACACCTCCATATCGATATCAATTCAGCAGTATCGATAGTAGGAATCGCGGCTCATACGCACGTGAGCACATTGTCAAGTGTTTGTAAGGGCACGCTAGCTATGCGGCGGGCAGCTCGATGGTGAATATCGTGTGTTCGGGCGTCGATTCACATGCAACGGTACCGCCGTGTGCCGCGATGATCTCCTTGGCAATAGCAAGGCCCAAACCGGCACCACCGCGATTGGTCGCACGCGCCGCATCCAGGCGATAGAACTTCTCAAAGATCACCTTGAGCTTAGCCGCAGGGATAGGATCGCCCTGATTGATAAAGCGCACGCGCACGCCGCCATCGTCTTGGCGCCTGGCCTCAATCGTGATAGTCGAGCCCTCATAGCTATAGGCGACGGCGTTTTTCATGATGTTGTTAAACACGCGGGCCATCTTATCGCCATCCACGAGCACCGTCAGGTCCTCGCGAATATCAACCTGGGCTTCCTTATGTTGCTCGTTGAGGATGGGATAGAACTCGTCAGCCACCTGAGCCAGCAGCAACCCCAGATCAACATAGCCGCGCGTGAGCACGATATCGTGGAAGTCAAAGCGCGTGATATCGAAGAACTCTTCGATGAGTGCATCGAGCCGGTGCGCCTTGTCGAGCGCCACGCCCGTAAAGTGCGCACGTTGCTCAACCGGCAGCTCAGGAGCCTCTTGCAGCAGCGAAAGATAGCCCACCACACTGGCAAGCGGGGTGCGTAGGTCATGTGCCAAGTACGTGACCAGATCGTCCTTGCGATGAGACTCGTCACGCAAGGCCTGTTGCACCTTGCGCTCGCGATCGCGCACACGGTTGAGTGCGCCCTCGACCTCCAGGAAGTCGCCGTCGATGTTGTCCCAGGTGTCGGGGTGATCGATCAGGCGATCTTGAATACGAGCGGCCAGCACACAATCGGCATGCTGCTCGCCCTGCTCATAGCCCTGGTAGTACAGGGCGCGGCCGCAAAAGAACAGCACGCACACGGCAAGCGCCAGCACAAAGCCAAGCATGTTGAATACAAAGCCGGCATCGAACAGCACCGGCCCTTCGATGCCGCCGAGTGCCATGGCGCCAATCGCCAACGTCATGGCCCACGCGGCACCGCCAATCACCACGCAGCGGCGTACGATTTCAAATCGATCGATCAGCAAAAAGCCGACAAGCAGCACCGCCAAGATTCCAGCGATGTTATCGATGCCAATCAGCAGCAGGCTCAGCAAAAAGAGCAGCACCGTTGCAAGCGCGCGGTTGTCGACGACCGACCTCACGTATTCAAAGAGTCGATCGGGCACCTCGAATGCCTGCCTATCGTCTTTTGTCATGTCCACTTCCCCACCATCAAAGGCGTTATTCGATTATGTAGCCGACGCCCCAGACGTTTTTGATAAAGCGCGGCTTTTGAGCGTCGTCACCGATCTTTTCGCGCAGGTGGCGAATGTGCACCATCACCGTATTGTTGGAGCCGGGCATAAAATCCTCGTTCCACACCGCGCGGAACAGATCCTCCACGGCCACCACACTGCCGCGATGCTCGACCAGATACAGCAAGATGGAATACTCGATGGGCGTGAGGCGCACCGGCGCACCGTCCACCATTACGGAACGAGCATCGCGGTTGATCTCCAGGCCGTCGAGCTGGATGATCGGCGACTCGGCCACCTGCGCGCGGCTACCGTAGCTGGTGTAGCGGCGAAGCTGAGCATGCACGCGCGCGATGAGCTCAAGCGGACGGAACGGCTTAACCACGTAATCGTCCGCGCCAAGCGAAAGGCCCTCGATCTTGTCTTGCTGGGCATCGCGCGCCGTCAGCATGATCACGGGATAGGTATGGCTGGAACGGATCGTACGCAGCAACTCAAGCCCATCGATATCGGGCAGCATGACATCCAGCAGCGCAAGATCGAACTCCTGCTCCAAGATTGCCTTGGCAGCATCGGCCCCGCTATAGGCGACCTGTACGTCAAAGCCTTCTTTTGTAAGGTAGATACCAACCAAGTCGGCGATGGCCTTTTCGTCATCAACTACCAAAATGCGCTCGTTCATGCGTGCTCCTCTCGCGCTCCATTATGCCCGAGGGGGCGCATGCCACACACAACAAGCGTGGGTGATTAAGTCGGCCTTAAGCACCCTTGTGCCCGTTCGGGCGCGGATGTGGGCCACGCACGCACGCGATGATCGCCGACGCCGGCAAACGATATACTCTAGTTCCAGAAGAGACCATCCCGTCGAAAGCGAAATCTGTGAAGTCCCTCACCTCTTTTGCAAAGCGCTCAGCTCAGCTTGCCGCCGGCTTTGTCTGCGCTATCGCCCTTGCCGCTGGCGTGCCCACCGTCGCCGGCGCCCAAGTACTCACGACCGACAATGTTTGCGGCAAAACCGCCGACGCGCGCGGCATCACGGCCGAAAATCTGCCCGATATCGATGCGACCAATGCGCTCGTCATGGGCAAAGACGGCACCGTCTACTATGGGCGCGGCGCCGATGAGCAGGTTAAAATCGCCTCGATCACCAAGGTCATGACCGCGATCCTAACCGTCGAGAATTGCAAGATGGACGAGAAGGTCACGGTGAGCAACGCCGCAGCCACCGTGGGTAATTCGACCGCCGGCTTGCTCGAAGGTGACGAGCTTACCGTGGAGCAGGCACTGCGCGGCCTGATGATTCCCTCGGGCAACGACGCCGCCATCGTGCTCGCCGAATATATGGGCAAGAAGATCGACCCTAAGACCAAAGACGCCGAGGCCACATTTGTGAAGGCCATGAACGAGCGCGCTAAGAAGCTCGGCTGCACCGGTACGCTTTTTGAAAACCCGCATGGTCTGGACTTTGATGAGTGGGCTGGCGATATGCACTCAACCGCACACGACGTAGCGCTGATGATGCAGGAGGCCATGAAAAACGACACGATCCGCGAGGTCGTAGCGAGCGAGGATTCCTGGATCGAGGTCACGGGCGCCGACGGCACCGACCATTCGCATTCCATGGACACGCATAACTATTTGCTGGGCCAAGATGGCAACATCGGTGGCAAGACCGGCACTACCGACGATGCAGGCTATTGCTTTACGGGTGCCTACAACCGCGATGGCGACGAGATCTACACCGTCGTTTTGAACTCCACCACCACCGACCAGCGCTTTACCGATACCGCAACCCTTGCCAATTGGTACTACGGTCACAAGGTGACGGTCGCAATCGCCAACACGCAGGAAAAGACCGCCAACGGCAACCCGCTTATGGCGCGCATCGGTCAAACCGACTGGACTGATAAGACGATCGACGCCACACTCGCCGATCCTACGGCGCAAGCGACCGTGTTTTCCCTTGCCGGCGAGGTGACCGAAAAGGTTAGCTACGACGATCTTTCGGGCACGGTGCATGTGGGCGACAAGGTGGGCAGCATTACGCTCAAGCAGGACGGCACCAAGATCGCCGTCATGGACCTGGTTGCCGACGAGGAAGGGGCAGGGCCGAATCCCATTGAATGGCTACTCGTGAAGCTCGACCGCCTGGGCCGCCGCATCGACAACCGCCCACTCACGGCAGAAAGCGAGACCGTCGCCAAGGCACCCGAGGTGTAGGGCCAAAGCGATATCACATCGAACCAAATGAGGCGTCCAACGGGGCGCCTCATTTTTTGGGGGTTCGAATCCCCAGCCTCTTTTCTCCACAAAAAAAGGGCCCCAAATGGGACCCTTCTTCAAATTCGTACTGGCGGAGAGCTGGGGATTCGAACCCCAGATGCCCTTTTGGGGCATACTCGCTTAGCAGGCGAGCACCTTCGGCCTCTCGGTCAGCTCTCCGTAACAGCCGTTCTATAGTAACCAAACAGCCGAAGTTGGGCAAGAGGGAATTTGGAGCGATTCCATTTTTACCTTTCCCGCACCGCCTCCAACAAATAGTCGCGCATATACGGAATTGCAAACGAAACACAGCCATAGCCCGCAGGCTCAATCAACCCCGCATCGATGAGACGTTTACGATACGAGCCGACCTTGTTCGCCGGCAGCCCCATCTTTTTGGCGATATCACCGTTGGCAATCTCATCGCCCTCGCATTGAGCCATTGCCGCGAGATACTGAAACTGTCGTTCTGAAACCCTGCGCAGCGCCGGGGCAATCACCATAGCATTAAAGCTATCAAGAGCTGCTTGGATACCCGTACGCGCGGACCCTTCGTTCACGCTCTCCGCCCCGCTGCGCGCAGCAGCCTGCCAAGCGTAATATCCGACCAACTGGACCATAAAGGGATAGCCTGCTGACGCCTTTGTTAATAGCTCAGCGGCGTCTTCATCGAGCTCCTTGCCCGCTCGTCTCATTGTATCCTCAAACGATCCGCCGACTTCAAAATCGGAGAGACGAGTGAGTTCGATATGTTTTGCCCGCTGAAGGAACGTAAGGGTATCATCAACCACCACGCCATCCACCGATGTTGGCAAGCCAGCGAATGCAAAAGCGACATTCGCCCCTTGGCGAATCAAAAGCTGCATCTCATTGCCCAGCTCGCGCATTTCCTCAGTTGAGGCATCCTGAATCTCGTCGAGCGTAATGAACAGGCCATCGCGTTTCGCGGCATCGTACATCGCCTCGCCCAAATGAGAGGCCGACTTTGACACCTCCACGGAGCCGAGGCTGACTCCTAAAATCGATGGGGAAATCGACATTGACTCAAGACGAACATTTCGCTGCAGAGCCTCGAGGATCCTAGTGCAAAAACCGGCATTTGAGGCCACGTCAACGACCTCGAATCCCTTTTTTCGCGCAAGATCGCCCAATGCGTTGAGAAGCACCGTTTTGCCCGTGCCTCGGACACCCGAGATGCGCATAAGTCGATCGGGGGCACCAGGACCATTCTCTAGTGCCTCGGCAAAGTCATCCAAAACAGCATCGCGCCCGATAAGCTCAGGCGGATTCATGCCCGCCGTTGGCTTAAAGGGATTAATTGCTTTCGGCATTCAATCCTCCTCTGCTAGTTTTAACAACTTTAGCAAAGTTTAGCAACTTTAGCAGAGTTTAACAGGTTTAGCAGACCTAGCCGCTTTTGACCTTACCGGTCCTGCTGGAGCCGCCCACCTGAGCCAATACAAATGGCTCCATTCAATTTGTCGGCGACCTGCTCGATACAGTAATTCGTACTTTAATTCGTTACGACTTAATTCGTTATACCTTATCTATACGCAAATGTTCCCGGTACCGCCGGTAGCAGTAGCCCCTTCGTTTTGTCGGCATGGCGAGCAAATGGGATGACAAGCGCGGTCCAGCCCTTCTATGCCGCTCCTACCCCAGCGAGCGGTTGAGGGAGCCGAGCTCGTCGTTGCCCATGGTGCGCCACATTTGGTAGATGCAGCCGCGCGCCAAGAAAAAGAAGCCGTTATCGACGAGCTGCACGGCGGCATCCGCGAGTTGATTGGTCACGGCGGGCACCGGCGGCAGCTCAAGACCTGCCTTGCGGATGGTCTCGACAGCCCCCTCAAACGTGGGCGGTTTGATGACGCCCATCTCGTTCATAAGGCCCTGCATTTCCTCCTGCGCACTGCCGCCCGATTCCTCGCCGCGCGGCACCAGGCGATAACATGCCAGCGCCAGCTCGAGCTGGTCGCAGTTCCAGTAGGCGAATGCCAGGCGATAGAACAGGTAGCCGATCGAAGGCCGGTCGCTGGCAATGCGCAGGCCGTGGCGCGCCACCTCTATAATCTCGTCATAGCGCTCCAGGCGTGCTAGCACGTTGATGAGCGCAAAGTGCGACTGCATGGACGAGCGCGCCAAATCGTAGAGACGACGCACCTCGGGCAGTGCACGCTCAAAGTCCTCTTGTTCGGCGTAAAAGCTGCAGATCTCGTGCTGGGCAAAGTACAGCGCATCGGGCGCACGAAGGATTCGCACAGAGCGGTCCTCTTCCAACACCGGCAGTACCATACGCACCAGCTGGTTGTCGCAGAACTGGGTCTGCACCGGTCCCGTCGCCAAAAGCTCAGCAACAGTACACTTGGCTTCCAGTTCCTCGACAAGGCGAGAAAAGCCCTCGAAAGCACCAGCTCGGTCAACTTTGGATTGCTCGCGCAGCTCGACGACGCGGGCAACATACGGATCGTTGTCCTCCTCCATGACCTCAAGCTCGTCAGCCGTATCAGCGAGCAGTAAATCGCGAAGCGCAGGCGGCAATGGACGATGGTCATCACGTGGTCGGGCGTGAACTTCTGCAGACTCAATCATGTCCGGCGCATCTGCCTCATACGCCTCAAGCACACGCTTGCACGGCATATCGTCCATGTCCATGCTCTCAAGATCCTTGGCGACAGAAACGCAATCGGCCAGATAAGCCGCACGGCCAAAGGAGTACGTTTTAACAACGCGCTCGCCCTGCTCGCCGTCGGGAGCCGCAATCTGCACGTAGCAGCGCGTGATGCGAGCACCCGAGGCAAAGCAAGCCGCTGCGAGTGTAAGCGCAATACGCGCATCGTGCTCGGTGGCCCATGCTGCGCGCTTAGGCTCATCTACCTCGCGCCAGGCGTCATCTTGAGCATCGTATTCGCGCTGCGGCATAGCATCGACAACCGTGCGGCCAAATCGCACCAGCATGATGCCCTCGGCGACGTTCACTCGATAGGTGTAATCGAGCCGCGTGACCACGTTGAGCGCTTCTACGATACGTGCAAAGCGGGTGCGAACGTCCCACTCGCCACCCGGCTGGCACGCAACCGTCCCCGGCTTGGCCCACGGGTTGTCATTCGACAGCGTTTCGAGCAGGCGAGGAACGTCGTTTGTCGTCTTGCTGATGTGCCATAGGTCAAAGAGCGAGCAGCCCTCAAAGCTTGGCGACGAGGCAACGGGGCCCAACCCTGCCCCAATACGCTCAAGAATGCCCGATAGGCGGTTCAGGCGGCTCTCGACGGCAAGCAGGATATCGATCTCGTCCTGGTCCAGCAGGCTACGGTCAAAATTGAGATAAAAGAGCCTCGAGCGATCGATGCGCGCCAGGCTCATTTCGGTTTTGGCCGCAATGGTGCGCAGGCGAGGCAGATTGACTTCACCCATCAAAGCGGCGGCATAGCGCTCAATGCCACCTGGATTATCTGTATGGTCAATGCGGTAGAGCAACGTTTCGATTGCATCGGGCAGCGGCGTGGAATCAAAACCCAGCAGTACCTCAACCGGCTCGGGGAGTTTTACAAGTTTGATCTTGTCGACGGCATTTTTCATGCCCTCGTCAAGGCCGTCACCGTCTGCCGCGCCTAAGACAGCGTTTTCAGAATCGGCGAATATGACGTAGCGCAAGAACATCGAGGCCATGAACTCACCGTAAGGAAGGGAGCGGGTCGAATTCCATGTCTCGTGATCGGACTGTTCGCGCATGGGACCTTCGGGAGAGCCGACGGTTCGCGCGCGCACGCGCATCGTGCCGTTTGCTCCCCTCACCATAATCTCACCAATACTGGAATCCGACTCGTCAAGGACCAGTTCCATGTCGGGATCGTTGGGCAGCGGAGCCTCGCTGACGGGGCGGTCCACCTTGTACACCTCGCCCGAAACGCTTACGTAGCCCAAAAGCGACACATGACTTTTGCCAACGAATTCGACGACATAGCAAGATTCATGCTGATCCTCGCCAAAGAGTTTCCAGACCACGCCATATGAGCGTCCCGCAGGCTGCTCGGGCATCGCCGGAAAGCGCTTTTTGGGATCGAGAAACCTGAGCTTGTATGTCGGACGCTCTGCCACGAAGTATCACCCTGATCGGTCGCTTGAAGAAGGAGTGGTCGCGAATTAGTCGCGACATCTACTCGGAATCTTACACGAGTCGACAGGAAATCGTCCGCTTTACGCCCGCGCCTCGACCGAGGTTCGAATCAATGCGGTGTTTACGTAAAAGAAAAGCCCCCGTTGCCGGGAGCTTTAATCTCAAATGGTGCGGCGTATAGGATTCCGCGCATCCGCTGCGCGGATCCGCACCGGCTTCGCCCGCCTGCCGGCGTGCTCGCCCGCGGGCTAAAAACGCTCCGCGTTTTCTTTACGCCCGCGCCTCGACCGAGGTTCGAATCAATGCGGTGTTTACGTAAAAGAAAAGCCCCCGTTGCCGGGAGCTTTAATCTCAAATGGTGCGGCGTATAGGATTCGAACCTATGACGTTCTGATTCGTAGTCAGACCCTCTATCCAGCTGAGGTAACGCCGCAACTTGTTGATTATTATGCACAGGGACTGAATAATGGTCAAGCATTTTTTCAAAAAAAGTTATCGAATTTGATTTTTAATCATTTGGAGGGCTTGGCGCGATCTTCGACGCATCGCGATATAAGAAAAGCCCCCGTCGCCGGGAGCTTTAAAGTCAATTGGTGCGGCGTATAGGATTCGAACCTATGACGTTCTGATTCGTAGTCAGACCCTC
>CATYIU010000025.1:0-30827 GCA_958407445.1 uncultured Collinsella sp. | reverse complement strand
ACCCTGCTCAAACACGCGCTTCTGCAGCTCATTCACCAGCGTACCGTTCTCGCAATGCACGCACAGTATGCCGCCAATACGCTTGAGTTCCTCCAGCACCTCGAGCGTCTCGGCATCGTCCAGGCGCAGATGATCGTAGGCAAAGTAGGTCTTGAACGACGATACGCCCGCCTCGCGCATGGCCGAGAGGTCGGCGCGGTTGCGCTCGTTCCACTCGGCGAGTGCCATATGAAAGGCGTAGTTGGCCGTGCAGGTTCCGTCGGCGCGATGATGCCACTCGACCAAGGCATCGGGCATGGTCACGCCGCGATCGGCCGTCGCGTAGTCCACAATGGTCGTCGTGCCGCCGCAGGCAGCCGCGCGCGTGCCGGTCTCAAAGCTATCGGCTGTCCAATCCATGCCGGTCCAGCACTGCATGTGCGTGTGCCCATCGATAAAGCCCGGGAACACCCAGCAGCCCGCAGCATCCTCGACGGTATCGCCCCCGGCCGGCTCAATCGCCGCGGCAATCCGCACGATCTTATCGCCATCCATGGCAAGATCGGCGCGGCGAAGCCCCTGGGGCGTCACGAGTGCGCCGTTTTTGATGATGATCATAATTGCTCCTTATTGATTGATGCAGTTGGCCACGCGATCAAAATACGAGCAGGCGGCGATATGCTCCGTTATGCGTCGCTGTCCCTTGACGGTATCGACGTCCCACAGCTCGTAGGCACGCGCCTCGACCAGCACCACGTCGGTACGGTCCTTGAGGATCGAACCGCCGCCGTCCTTACCCTTAAGACACATAAGTGCATCGAACAGTTCCGCCGGAAAGAGCACCGGGCTCGAAGGCTCACCGTTGCACGCAAGACGCACCGGATGCTTGCGGCCACGCTCGTCAAATGCACGAACCATAGCCTCAAAAGAATCCGAACTCACGAGCGGCTGGTCGCCCGGCAAAAAGAGGCAACCTTTCCAGTTGCGTTCGACTCCCCACGAAAGGCCCGCACGGACGCTTTCGCTGCGCAGCTCGCCATCGTGCAGCACGCACGGGCAATGCTTGTCATCACAAATCTGAGCGACCTCGGGCCAACGCGTCGAAACCACAACGTCAAAGCCCCGGGGAACCGAATCAATGGTCCGGGCAATCAGCGGCTCGCCATAGATATCGGCGAGCATCTTGTTAGAGCCAAATCGCTTGCCCTCGCCCGAAGCCATAATGACGCAACCAAGTTTCATGGCGATACCTCCCCTGAAACCATCGTACCCATAACTCGCGTCGCGGGGCATCTACATCGAAAGCGATTATCCCGCACGCCCACGATGCAAAAAGGGGCACCCCGCCGGTTGGCAGAGCGCCCCCTTTACATGGCTTACCTCAACCCAGCTTTAGGCCTGGAACCAACGGGCGGTGTTGCGCTCGTCGAGGGCCTTGAGGGTAGCGGCGGGATCGGCAACCTTCTGCAGGAACATCATGGCTGCGATGGCGTACGGCTTGTAGCTGGCCTCCTTGTACATGCCCACGCGGTGCATGTCGAAGACGTCGGCGTTGACCTCGCCGTGCTCGCAAGAGACACCGGAGATGTCGGCGGGCAGCGGATGCATAAAGATGGTGTCCTGGCCGTTGGCGGTCTTCTCCATGAGCTCGGTCGTGGAGCACCAATCCTGATGCGTAGCGTTCTGAGCGAGCAGCTCCTTCTCGAGTGCAGCGATGCCGGCGTCGTCGCCCTCGGCGTACAGGTTGGTGCGCTTCTCCATGGCGGCAAACGGAGCCCAGCTCTTCGGGATCACGATGTCGGCGCCCTCGAAGGCCTCGGCCATGGTGTTGACCTGCTTAAAGGTGGTGCCGGACTCGGCGGCATAACCCTTGGCGCGCTCGACGACCTCGGGCATGAGGTCGTAGCCCTCGGGGTGGGCCAAGGTGACGTCCATGCCAAAACGGGGCAGCAGGCTGATCAGCGACTGCGGGCAGGACAGCGGCTTGCCGTAAGAGGGCGAGTAGGCCCAGGTGACGGCAACCTTTTTGCCCTTGAGGTTCTCAAGACCGCCAAACTCGTTGATGAGGTAGAGCATGTCGGCAGAGGACTGCGTGGGGTGATCGGAGTCGGACTGCAGGGAGATGAGCGTGGGACGGTGATCCAGAACGCCGTCCTCGTAGGCCTGCTGGACAGACTCGGAGACCTCGGCCATGTAGGCGTCGCCCTTGCCGATGTACATGTCGTCGCGGATGCCGATGACGTCGGCCATGAAGGAGATCATGGTAGCGGTCTCGCGGACGGTCTCGCCGTGAGCGATCTGGGACTTCTTCTCGTCCAGGTCCTGCAGCTCGAGGCCGAGCAGGTTGGCGGCCTTAGAGAAGGAGAAGCGCGTACGGGTGGAGTTGTCGCGGAACAGGGAGACGGCCAGGCCCGAGTCGAAGATCTTGGACGAAACGTTGTTCTCACGCAGCTCGCGCAGGGCGTCGGCGACGATGTAGAGCGCCTTGAGCTCATCGGTGGTCTTATCCCAGGTGTGCAGGAAGTCGCTGCCGTACATGCCCTTAAAATCGAGGCCGTTCAGCTGCTCGACGAGCTCGGTAAACTTGGCGTCCATGTAAATATCCTTTCCATAGATGAAACGATCGCAATGAGTAGATGTGCTCCGGCATGCGCGTGTGGCTAGAACATGCAGAGCGCTATGACGAGGACCCGCTACCGTTGAGGAAGCATGGGAGATAACGACCGCGGGCCCCAAGTCAACAGGGGGTGCCGGGGACACGAGCGGCCCCCGGCTCAACAAGATCGAGGAATGGGACTAATCGATCTTGTTGTTGGTCAGACCGGCGCGGAACACGGTGGCGTCGCCATCGGCCTGGCTCGGATCGTAGAGGTTCAGGGCTGCCACATACATGGCGGCAGCGGTGACCAGGTCGTCCTTGTAGGTGACCTCGTTGGGAGCGTGAGCCTGAGACTCGGCACCCGGGCCAAAGCCGACGCAGGGGATGCCATAGCGGCCCTGGATGGAAACGCAGTTCGTGGAGAAGGTCCACTTGTCGCACAGCGGACGACCGGTGCGCTTGTCCATGCTGGGCTCGCAGCCGATGCGCTCGTCACCGAACATGGCCTTGTGGGCGTCGACGAGGGCCTTGACGTGCGGAGCGGTCTCCTTGTTGATCCACGTGGGGAAGTAAGCCTCGGTCTCGTAGACCTCGCCGGTCCAGGACGGACGGTCGTACATGTACATGGAGACCTTCACGTCGTCGCCGTACTTCTTGGCGGCCGGCAGGTTGCGGATCTCGTCCAGGCAGGACTCCCAGGTCTCGCCGGCGGTCATGCGACGGTCGATGGAGATGGCGCAGGAGTCAGCGACAGCGCAGCGGCTGGGGCTGGTGTAGAAGATCTGGCTGACGGTGCAGGTGCCGCGGCCCAGGAAGCGGGCGTCCTCGAAGTGCTCGGGGTTGTACTTGGGGTCGAGCATCTTGACGAGGCCCTTGATGTCGGTCGACTCGTCGCAGCCGTTGTTGTTGAGGGCGCGGACGTCGGCGATGATGTCGGCCATCTTGTAGATGGCGTTGTCGCCGCGGTCGGGAGCGGAGCCGTGGCAGGAGGTGCCGTGAACGTCGACGCGGATCTCCATGCGGCCGCGGTGACCGCGATAGATGCCGCCGTCGGTGGGCTCGGTGGAAATGACGAACTCGGGCTTAATGCCGTCCTTGTTGTAGATGTACTGCCAGCACATGCCGTCGCAGTCCTCTTCCTGGACGGTGCCGACGACCATGATCTTGTAGCCCTCGGGGATGAGGCCCATGTCCTTCATCATCTTGGCAGCGTAGGTAGCAGAAGCCATGCCACCCTCCTGGTCGGAGCCGCCGCGGCCGTAAATGATCTCGTCGGTCTCGTAGCCCTCATAGGGATCGGCATCCCAGTTCTCGATGTTGCCGATGCCGACGGTGTCGATGTGGGAGTCGATGGCGATAATCTTGTCGCCCTCGCCCATAAAGCCCATAACGTTGCCCAGGCCGTCGACCTTGACCTCGTCATAGCCAAGGCTCTCCATCTCGGCCTTGATGCAGGCAACAACCTCACCCTCCTCGCAGGACTCAGAGGGGTGGCTAATCATTGCGCGAAGAAAACGCGTCATATCAGCACGATGGGACTCAGCCGCAGCCTTAATGGCATCAAAATCGAGTTCTTTAGTCATAACAGTCAACCTTTCTACAAGGGTTTACCTACAGGTAGATATTTCAGATAGATCACTTGTGCCAAGCGGCGTGAGGTTGAGCACCCCACAAGCAAGTAACCATAGGAGGCGGACGGAGGACTTTGCTCCGTCGCGAGTTCCGCACGAGCCGGAGAGCACTTAATGTGCTCTCCGTGCGAGCAGGACTGTCCGAGCAGGGAGTAAAGTCCTCCGGCTGCCTCCGGACAGGTCAGACCCGCTAGCAAGTCGGGTACTCGCCCTCCCAGACGATGCGACGGTACTGATCCGGATCGGTGTCGCCCTCGGTGGAGAAGCAGAGCACGGAGCTCGTCTTGTCCAGGCCGATGAGCTCCTTGAGCTCGGCGTACTCGGGATCGAGCATGAGGGTCTCGACCAGGCCGGTGGTCACGGCGCCGGACTCGCCGGAGATGACGCGCGGGTCGCCCTTCTCGGGAGCGCCCAGGGTGCGCATGCCGCGAGCGGTGACCCAGTCGGGGCAGGACACGAAGGCGGTGGTGTGGTTGCGCAGGATATCCCAGCCAAGGATGTTGGGCTCGCCGCAGCACAGGCCGGCCATGATGGAGGGCATGTCGCCGTCCACGATACGCGGGTCGCCGTCGCCGGCGGCAGCGCCCTTGTACAGGCAGGCAGCCGGTGCGCACTCAACCACGACGAAGGTGGGCGGGTTATCGGGATACAGGTTGGTGAAGTAGCCCACCACGGCGCCGGCGAGCGAGCCTACGCCAGCCTGGACAAAGACGTGCGTCGGGCGGTTGATAGCCATCTCGCGCAGCTGCTCGGCAGCCTCGGAAGCCATGGTGCCGTAGCCCTCCATGATCCAAGACGGGATCTTCTCGTAGCCCTCCCAGGCGGTGTCCTGAACGATGACGCCGCGCTCGCAGGCGTCAGCCTCGGCGGCGGCCATGCGCACGCACTCGTCGTAGTTGACCTCTTCGATGGTCACCGTGGCGCCCTCGGCGGCGATGTTATCAAAGCGGGGCTTGGTGGAACCCTTGGGCATGTGCACGACGGCCTTCTGGCCCAGCTTGTTGGCAGCCCATGCCACGCCGCGGCCATGGTTGCCGTCGGTGGCGGTAAAGAAGGTGGCCTGGCCAAAGTCCTTGGCAAGCTGATCGGAGGTCAGGTAATCGAAGGTGCACTCGGCAACGTCCTTGCCGGTCTCGTCGGCAATGTAATTAGCCATGGCAAACGAGCCGCCCAGAACCTTAAAGGCGTTGAGGCCAAAGCGATAGCTCTCGTCCTTAACGCACAGGTTGGACAGGCCCAGGCGCGCAGCCTGGCCGTCCAGGCGGGCAAGCGGAGTGACGGTGTACTGAGGGAACGACTGGTGGAAGGCGCGGGCCTTCTTCACGTGGTCGAGGCTCATGATTCCCAAGTGCTTGTCATCGCTCTTGGGCATCGTGTTGCCCGCCCACTGGATCTTATCGGCCATACGGTGAACTCCTTAAGTTCTCTCTTGCCGGCCCCCGCATACGCGTTCCAGCCCGATCCCATTCACACGGCTGAACTTTTATGTGGATGCCAAACAAAAAGTTTGTTAGCAATGTTCTATCACACTTTTTGATTGGCATACCTAACAAATTGTTTGTTGCCGTAATCGGTACTTTTTCGCCGCCGAACGGTCGCATAACGCAGCGACGCTTTCGTTATTTGCGAACAAGTGGGGTTTATGGCAAAGTGTGCCCAAACTAATTTTTAGGAAGGCACCTATGACCCCCGCACAGATTGAGTTTTATAAGCGCCTTGCACACGGCCTGGCGCTCCAATTTGGCCCCAACTGCGAAATCGTCGTCCACGACCTCGAGACCGAGGATGTGGACCACTCCATCGTAGTGATCGAAAACGGCCACGTCAGCGGGCGCAAACTGGGTGACGGCCCCAGCCATATTGTGTTTGAGTCCATGCACGAGGGCACCACCGACGTGCACGACCGCGAGCCATACCTCACCAAAACCGCCGATGGCAAGCTGCTCAAGTCCTCGACCATCTTTATCCGCAACAACGAGGGCAAGCCCGTCGGCATTTTGGGCATTAACTTTGACATTACGCTCATGAAGGCTTTTGAGCGCTCGCTCGATGCCTTTACCGGCACCGGCGGCACGGGCTACACCGAGCCCGAGCCCATTACCAAGAACATCGGCGACCTGCTCGAGGACCTGCTGCACGAGTGCGAGCAGTTTGTGGGCAAGCCCGCGGCGCTCATGACCAAAGACGAGCGCATTCGTGCCATCGGCTACCTCGACCGTCGCGGCGCCTTCCTCATTTCCAAGTCGAGCGAGCGCGCCTGCGAGTTCTTTGGCATCTCCAAATACAGCTTCTATAGCTACCTCAATGAGGCCAAGGCGGCAGCAGGCGACAAGTAGGCACTCACCTGGATTGCCCCTCCCCTTTTGGGCGCGAGTTCTGGAAAGCATGAATCCAAGACCGAGCCGCTTGGAAAGTTCCATATAATCGGTGTCATTAGTATTTCGAAAGGGTGGAACAGAATGGCGTTGAGCAAGGCATCATGCACCGGTCGCGGATTGATTCCGGCAATTGGTGGACATGTGCACCGCATGTTCGATGAGGGTGAAGACGACCTGTTTTCGCTGAGCCTTGACGACGTGATGGATGATCGCCCGTGGACCGCCGACGAACTCATGGGCGGCGGGGCTCGCCCGTCAAGCCCCAATCCCGCACTTGCGCCTAAGCCCGCATCTGCGCCGACTCCTGCGCAGCCGCCTGTTTCGACGCCCGCGTCTACGCCCGCACCCATTTCGGCGCCCACGCCCACTCCCCGCCCCGCAAGCGACCCGTCCGAGACGGCGGCATTTCTCGCTGCGGCGACGCGGAGCAAATCGGCCGACAGCACCGTTATGTACAGCGCCCAGCAGTTGCCCGTTCCTGCGGCACGCAAGTCTCCGGTCACAAGGCTCGATGAGCCCGTTGCCCATCAGGTTGCCTACGATTCCTGGGCTGCAGCCGATCTGGATGAGACCTCTACCGACATGCCGGCGCTCGACGTTCCAGTTAACCCGCTTTTTGCCGCCAACACGAGCGCCGCGGACTATGAGGGCGGTGCGGCATATTCCGATTATTCCGATGGCTTTGCTGGCACCGATCGCATCGAGACCGAGGATTATGGCACCGCATCGAGCGATTATCTCAACGATCCGTACGCTGCCACGCCTGCACCGGAATATGACCCGGAGGCCGCGTCCGCGCCGGCGTATACCAAAAGCACGGGCGAAGAGCGCTTCGCCGATTATTACGCCGAGGAAAAGGCGCTGCGTTTCTCGGAATTTCCGCAGGCAGTCAAGGTTGCCTTTATCGCCATTGTCATTGCCCTGCTCGGCGTCATTGCGTTTGAGGGATTCCATCTGTTCTCCGGCCCCACCCAAGCGGAGTCGGAGACCCAGCAAAAAGAGGACGATAACGAGTATCTGGACATCAACACCCTCAAGGGCGACCCCAACGACGGAGACGATGAGTAGCGAGGGCTGAAGGCTGCCGCAGGATCTCGCATCCAGCACCGGCTTCTAAGTGCTGTCTTGTCATCCAGCTACACTTTTCCTGATAATTTGCCTATCGAATTTGACACTTTTCCGAAGTTCTAAGGTGCCTATTTCGACACTTTTCCGTACTTTTAAACGGGAGATTTCGACACTTTTTCTGATTTGAGCCTAGCAACAGCCGGCGAAATCAAGCGCCGTCCGCGCGTCATTTCGCAAGCGGCGCTTGATTTCTGTCCGTACACGTTGATAGACTTCCTCTTGCCCGCAAGGAGCGGGCGCATTTTATCCAGAGTCGGGGTAGAGAGTTGGCTCCACGATCCCGACGCCAACCGGCCAAGAGGCACGGTGGCCCTGCCAACATCGATGAAAGGAGTCCGTATGGACAATTTCTCCGTGCGCAGTGAGCGCAACTTCCACAATCTGGTCGTCAAACCAAATCACATGCATCTTCTGGACAAGCCGAACGGCTATGCCTCGGCCATGGTCAAGAGCAGCCTCTCCCACCAGATGCGCTTTACGGTACAGAAGCTCGAGGAAGAGCTCTGTGCTGCCGGCAATCCGCATGTGCTGCAGATCAAGCTGCTTGGAGACGATTCGCGCGAGCCGTCGAGTTGGAAGCTGTTTGCAGACGGCACATGCATCGCGAACGGTTCAGGAGAATTTGCCCGTGAATGCTTCTGCGAGGGCGCCGAGGTATTTCTGGACCTGTGCCGCGACGCCGTCGAGACTGCCGAGCTGCGTCAGTGGAGCCAGAGGGAGTATGAGCTGTTGAGTGCCGCACGTGGGATTGCGGGGGCGTAGGAACAGAAGCCTCATGATGGTGGCCTCGGCTGGAATGACGTATCGCTCGATAAATGATCTCAACAACGTAGCCGATGCGCCGCATTTCGCCTCAAAGGCATTGAGCGATCGGGCGGCGTCCAGCATTTCTTTGATATCCCCAATTGATTGTTCCGAGAAAGTCTCTTCATGCCCTCATAATCGCCCTTACGAGAAACTTGGACGAGACGGGCGTCCATACGCCGTCTCTAAACTAACGAGCCGTTCGCGGAAAGAACATCAGGCTAGCGTGGGCCAAAGATATACTGGTATCGTTGCAACAATTATGGAAGATCGGCATCGTCAATGACCTCCTTGAAATTCTCCAGGCGCTTCGCGCTTAGCCTGCTCGTCCCGCTGTCCGCCGCCGTAGCGCTAGCTTTGCCCTCAACCGCCCTCGCTGCGTCGGACCCGAACCCGCCCAGCATCTCCAACGTGACGTTATCCGCGACGACAGTCACGGCCGGCTCCACGCTGCATGTCGGCTACGATGTGGACGACCCCGATGGGGTGCGGTCAGTCACGCCGATAGTCGAGGTCGTCGTCGATAGCGATGACGGGGACCAGGGCAACAGCTCCCGCCTCGCCTTCCGGTCGACCGGCGACACGACCGCGGGCTTCGATATCCCCACCTCCCCGAGCGACCGGCCCTGCAGGTACCGGATCATCGGCCTCGGCGTGACCGATAGCCTTGGATGGGTTACCGATGTCTACGACGCGGCGTATGCCGAGGAGAAGGGACTCAACTCTCCGACCTTCGCCACCAGCCCCCTCGTCTATGAGGTGACCGAGGGGCCCGCGGACCAGAACCCGCCGACCGTGTCCTCCGTGTCGTTCTCGAGCAGGGAGGTCGCGACCGGTGCCGACTTCCACATCTCTTGGTCCGTCGCGGACCCGGACGGCGTTCGCTCCGTTTCCCCCATACTGCAGCGGGGCTGGGAGGATAAGGACGACGGCTGCTCCGTTTCGTCGGCCTATTATCACGGAGGCTCGTCTATCGACGGGTTCGACCTCACATTCGACAGCAATAGGATCGGAAGGCACAGGCTGATCGGCCTTTCGGTCACCGATGACCTAGGGTTCGAGACCGATGTGTACGAGAGTTCCTACGCCAGGGCCAACGGCATCTCGGGCGCGACTTTCTCGGTTGCCGACCCGAGCGAGCTGTGCTTCGAGGTGACCGGCAGCGCGATCGACCGGAACCCGCCCACGGTCTCGAACGTTTCCATCTCCGCGAAGAGAGTCCCTGTCGGCGGGCTCCTCCGCATCTATTGCAATGTAGGCGACGCGGACGGCGTGAAGTCTGTCTCCCCGATTCTCGGCGACCCCGGCTATGTCGAGGACCCGAACTCTGTAAAGGCCCGTAAAACGTTGAGCTGCAGCTACGATGCGGCAAGAGGCTATATCGAAATCGAGTTCCCCACGTCGCTCTCGATGGGCTCGTTTGAAATCCATGCCCTCGCGGTCCTCGACAAGGCGGGTCATGAGACCTTCGTCTACAGCTCCGCCTACGCCGAGCGTAGCGGCAAGACCGGCGTCCGGACCTTTGATGTCGACGACGCGGAGAACGTCACCTTCGACGTGACCGCCCCGCTGTATGCCGCCACCAAGGGCAACGGGCAGGCATATGCAAAGGGCAACGAGAACGGTCTGACCTTCCGCTTCAGCGGTCCTCTCGATGAGTTCACGCGTCTCCTCGTGGACGGAAATGAGGCCTCCGCTGAGAACTACACCGCAACCAAGGGCAGCACGATTATCGAGCTCAAGCCGGCCTACCTGGACACGCTTGCCGCCGGCGGACACACCGTCACGGCCGTCTGGAAGGACGGGACGGCGACCGATGCATCCTTCACCGTGGAGGGGAAGGCCCAAGGGGAGCAGGCGGGCGGCAAGACCGATGTAGATTCACCCGGCGACAACAAAAGTGATCCTGCCACTCCTGAAAAGGACGCCGACGAGGCGTCTACAAAAAGGTCGGGACACACGACAACCGATGAACTAAAGCTCGCCGTAACCGGCGACTCCGCTTGGATGGCCAGCATCGCATTAGCCATGGCGGCCACGGCCTGCTTCGCGGCAGCGAGAAGGCTTGAGCCCAAGCAGCATAGGCACGAACAGTAGCTCAAAGCGAACTCAACTGGGAAGGGCAGATGGATAGCCGTCCTTCTCTTGCAATCAACCCAATCCGCTGAAATGCAATCAGTTAACGAGTTTTGCCAGACGCTCGGTCTCTACCCCGCTCTGGCAAGCCACCTAGCAATGAGATAATGCCCACGGCGATCAACGCAAACAAGGAGCACGCTATGGCAGACAACGAGATCAAACCCTCAACGGACGGCGGCCGAGAGGAACTCGTGGCAAAACAGCTCGCATCGACCAAAATCCACCTCGCGCTCACCCAGGAGCGGGCGGACATCTCCGGCGCCATCAAGCTGCCGCTCGAGCGAATTCCCCAGCTCGGCGTGGCGTTCGCCTCGCTCCCCTCGATGTTTCGCACCGTCACTAACACGGTGAGCGTACCCACGTTGCTCCAGGCGACTGACAAATTTGGCAACCCGCTCGATCCGTCGAAACTCAACTCGTTCAAGGACGGCAGCGGTCTCACAGGGGGCTACCGCGACGCAGTCAAGGGCTTTGGACAGGCGCGCTTCCACGTAGTCGAGGGCGACATCGCCACGAGCGTCACTCAAGTGCCTTACGACCCGACGTCGTTGTTCATGGCAGCCGCAATCGCGCAGATAAACCAAAAGCTCGACTCCATCCAGGAGTCCGTCGACGAGATGTTCGAGTACATGCGTCAGCGCGACAAGGCCAACATGCGTGGCAACCTCAAGACGCTCGCAGACATCCTCAACGGTTACGGCCTCAACTACGGCAACGCCACCTACATGGCAAACGCCCATATGAAGGTGCTCGACATCAAACAGTCGTCCGCGCAGGACATGGAACTCTTCCGCTCGCAGGCGCAAGCGGATCTGAAAAAGAAAGGGTTCATCGAGGTGCGAGACGGCTTGGGCAGACGCCTCGACAAGGTGCTCGACTACCTCAAAGACTGCCAGCTCGCCACCTACATCCACGCGTTCTCACTGTTCCTCGAACCCATGCTCGCCCAGAACTTCGAGCCCGCAAAGCTCGCGGACGCCACCGCGAAGATCGAGGCCGATTCGATTGCGTATCGCGAGCTCTACACCGAGTGTTACGACGCCCTCGAGGCGGGAACTGCCGACACCGTCGATGCGGCACTGCTGGGCGGCATCGCGTCCGCGGGCAAATTGCTCGGTCACGCCATCGCAAAGACCCCCGTGGGCGAACATACGCTCATCGACGAGGCACTCGAGGGTGCAGGAGAGGACATCGGCAGGTTCAACGACAGGCAATCCGAGAAACTCCTCGAAAAGCTCCATCGGGCAAAGACGCCTGACGTCGCACCGTTCAAGCAGAGCGTAATGGAAGTAGACACCCTCTACAACCGCCCCACGCAGATCGCCGTGGACGCCGAGAACGTCTACATCCTGCCTGCCAAGCGGCAGGAAGAGTAGCGATACGCGACAGGCCACGCGCCATGCAGACGGCCAACGCCGCCTATCTCCCCTCCGCCTTCAACTTCAGCAACAGATCGCTCAGCTCGGGGCACTTGCTGGAAAGGCGTGTCTCCGCTCGCTCGCCCATCCCCCACCGCTGGCGGATCTCCTGGGCGCGCGGGCTCACGCGGTAGTCCCCCTCCATCATCTGCTTGAGCAGCTTGGCGGTCACGCGCGCATCGGCTAGGGCACTGTGGGCGTGACCCGTCGACTCGTCGAACTCGATGCCAAACCACGTCGCTGCGTCACTCAAAGAGACGCACCCGTGGCTGCTCATGTCCATGATCGAGGTGTAAAACGCCTGCAGGTCGGCCCAGTCCGTAGGAAATGCGGAAAGATCGATGTGCTTTGCTTGGCACTCGATCAAAAGCTGTCGACGATCCGCCCCGCTCCAACAGACCACCTGGGCGGAGTAGCGCCCGATCCAATCGCTGAGCCTTTTGATCATCATGTAGAGCGGATCGGCCATCGCGGTGCCCACGGCCGATATCCCTGTGAGCTCGCGGACGGGGAACGCAACGCCTTCGGTAAATTCCGTCTGTACAAACTGCGAGAACTCGCCCATAACGTTGCCGTGGTAATCGAGCTTGACGGCGCCGACCTCGATAATCTCGTTACGCAGTCCACGGCGCTGGCGCTGCTTTGGCGCCGGCGCAAACTCAAAGTCCAGCACGATCTGGCGCGCAAAGTTCGTCGTATCGATAGCCGAGATACACGGCGTCTTTTCAGCTGACACGGTTGGGCCTTTCTCCGTTGCCTGCCGCTTGCTACATAGGCGGCTACATTGCCGTAAAGATAGGCGCCCGTGCGGACATGAAATCGCACAGTGCAGCTTTCCGGCATCCTTGCGTAAAGCTGCGCTTTGAGATGGTCACGTCGCTGTTATTATCGAACATATATTCGTATTTATGGCTGCAGTTTGATAGACTGGTTATTGTTGACGGCAGTTCCATGTGCCGGGCAGCGCCCTCCATGCGACGGGAGGTGATGCCCATGACCGATCTGACTGATTTTGTGAAGCTCCTGACCGCTTTGGTCTCGCTCCTCACGGCGCTTATCGGACTTACCGAGGCACTCAAGCAGCATACGAAGCATAAAAAGAGGGGTCGACGCCGCTAAGGCGATGACCCCTTAATCCAAGCAACGGCGCTGCCCAGCTCTTCACTACTTGGGCTGCCGTCGACCTTATTTTACCCACGGGCACCGGGTTTACCAAATGGATTTTCGGTAAAGGAAGCACGGCACGCCCGCAAAAACACTACGCCCCAAGTGCCGCCACGGGGATCACCGCCACGCCGTCGTCGCGTGTGTAGGCAATGCTCCCCTTTCCAACCACGACCGGCAAAAACGCCGGCGCGGCATTCTGGGCGTCAGGATTGGAGAGCACTTTCCTCTCCAGCGCCTTGAGATTTCTCGCTCCATCGTCTGCTTTCGCATCGCTCAGCTTGACCTCGATGGCTCCTCAGCGCCCGTCGTGCTCAACGATCAGATCGACCTCAAGGCCCTTCTCATCTCGGAAATAATGGACACTGTTGTCGACACCGCCGTAGGTGGAAAGGAACACGCGCACGTCGCGCAGAACGAGGTTCTCAAAGAGCATCCCAAACGTTTGCATATCGCCAAGCAGCCGCTCAGGGGTAGCCCCCAGCAACGTCGCCGCAAGTAACGGGTCGCAGAAGTAGCGCTTGGGGCGCACGCGAACGCGGGCCTTCGAGCGCATGGGCGGCTCCCATCCGCACAGGTCCTCGGTCAGCTTGAGCCTGTTGAAGAGGTCCAGGTACGCAGCGATGGTCCTCTCGTCGGGACCCGCCTCGCCGTACGAGGCATCCTTCATGAGCGTCTTGTACGTGACAGCCTGGCTCTCGTTCATGGCAAGAGCTCGCAAAAGGCCGTGTGCAAGCTCGGGCGATCATGCGATATGCGAAATTACGCCATTCTCAATGCGGATTTTACGCTACGTTCAATGTAGTTTTTACGCCATTCTCATTGAAGGTTTTATTCTTGGCATCCTTAGCGCGACGCTCGCTCAACCCCTGACCACCGGATTGCCCGAATTCCGGGATGCTGCCTCCGTTCCAAACAAAAGGCCCCGACTCGCGATGAGCTGCCTCCCATTTCTTGAACATTAGAAATGGGAGGCTTTCCACCCCATGCCTCTATCGGAAACGGCATCCCGTCCTGAGCATCGAATCCGGGACGTAGTTTCCGCATGCGGCTTCGTTAGGAAAGCATGTTCTACTCTGAGCGCTCATTCCGGGGTGCAATTTCCGCCAGAGACGCCGCCGGGAAAGCACATCCCGGTTTGGAGCCGAAATCTGGGATGTAGTTTCCGCTTGAAGGGCGATCCGAAAAGCACGTCCCATTCCGAGTGGCAATTCCTGGTCACAGTTTCCGCAGATACAAGGCGACAGTCCGCCGCCCTTATCACATGCCTTCAAACATGCGATCCAGAAACACAAAACAGCAGATAGAATGCTCTTTTTCAAAAAAGTACACGTCCCTAAACTTACCAAGGTTTCATATCTAGCTACCGTTCACGGTCGCCGATTACCGCCCACCGATTCAAACAAGAAATATGTCGCCAAAAGCAGGTCATCTACCTGCATGGTTAGATTTTGGTCAGCTTTTGGTCAGCTGAGCGGCAAGTTCCAGCTGATACGTTTTTGCTACCCAAAAGGAGGCGGTAGCTCATGACCCATTGCAATGACCAGCTCATCGACCAACTGCTCACTCAAGCCGAACAAGAGGGGCGCTGTCTGATTCCCCCGAGCTCGGCGATCCGAAAAGCGCTCCTTCGGCGCACCGGCGGCACGGTTGTCTCGCCCATGCCGGGGTTGTTTGCGCGAAAAACGCGCTGGAATGAACTCAACCGAGCGCAACGCCATTGCGAAATCCTCCGCGCCCTTGCGATCATCCACCCCGATTGGACGTTCTGCTCGTTTTCGGCCGCCTGTCTGCTGGGGCTCGAGGTCTCGTGGCGACACCTGAATGTCGTGCATGTCTGCAGCGCCACCAAGCCGTCGGCTCGCCCGGGCGCGCATATTCAGCGGCATCAGATCGATCCGGTCGGAGCAATCCGCCTGTCCGGCATATCGGTAACACCGCCCATCCAAACGGCCACAGATTGCCTGCTGCAAACTGGTTTTGCCGACGGCATGCCCATTGCCGATTCGGCGATCTCAAAGCTCGGCCTTGCGCCGGAACAGCTGATGGAGGCCGTTGAGCAACGAGCGACTGCCCGCAATGGTCGCGCGATTCGCACCGCCCTCACAACGCTTCGATATGCCGACGCTCGTGCCGAGAGCGGCGGGGAATCGGTCGCCCGAGCCGTCATGATCGAGACGGGCTTTGCGCCCGACTGGCTTCAATACGAGCTGACGGACCCCTTCGATTCGGCCAAGCCCATACGAACGGACTTTGCCTGGGAGCGCCAGGCGCGGGAACTCACGCTGGGCGAGCTCGACGGGCTCATCAAATATACCGACCAGACCATGCTGGCCGGACGCACCACCTCCGAGGCGCTCGTTGCCGAACGACAGCGTGAGGCGCATCTATCGCTTTACGGTCATCCCTTGCTGCGCTTTACCATGAACGAAGTCCGTTCGGCAGGCATGTTCGCGAAAAAGCTGCAGACGGCAGGCATCCGGCAGACCGCGCTGCCGACATGGCTCAACGATATTGAGCTGTAGGGGCTACCGAGCTTATGCCCGCCTGCCTACCAAACCGGGACACGCTTTCCGGTTGGCAGCACCCGCGGAAACCATGTCCCAGACTGAGTGCTCAAAACGGGACGCACTTTCCAGATGGCATGCCTAGCGGAAAGCGTGTCCCGGAATCAAGGCCTAGAACGGGACACGCTTTCCGGTTGAACGCCCAGCGGAAATTACATCCCGGAATAGACGCTCAAACTGGGATACATTTTCCGCTGAGGGCCGATCCGGAAACCGTGTCCCACTCCGAGCGTCAATTCTGGGATGAACTTTCCGCCAGAGGGTTCAGCCGGAAACGGCATCCCACTCTGAAGCAAAATTTTGGGACGCAGTTTCCGTTTGAAGCTCCAACCGGAAAGCGCGTCCCACTCTGGAGCCGAATTCCGGGACACGCTTTCCGCCAGAGGCTCTACCGGAAAGCGCATCCCATTCTGAGCATCGATTCCGGGTTGCAGTTTCCGCCTGAGAGCCGATCCAGAAACTGCATCCCATTCTGAGCGCCAATTCCGGGTCGCGGTTTCCGCTCCAAACAAAAGGCCCCGGCTCGCGATGGAGCCGGGCCAAAGGCGCAGCGTATGCAGTTGATGCTGAGCATGGACAGCCCGTCAGTAATGGCTGTCCGCGCTCTACTCTACCCGCGGTGACGAGCGCGGCTGTACGGCGTATCCACCATGGGCAGATCCGGACGCAGCTTGCCGTCGAATGCGCGGTAGGCGTTCTGCACGGCGGGCGCCGTGGGGATCGTTGCGATCTCTCCAATGCCCTTGCCGCCGTATGCCACGGGCAGCAGCTCGTCCTTCTCCACGTAGATGGCGTGGATATCCGGAATCTCGGGCGCACGGAACAGCCCGAGCGTGCCGTACCTTGCCTGGGGTACGCAGTCCTTGAGCGGCCAGTCCTCGGTCAGCGCATAGCCCATACCCATGAGCACGCCGCCTTCGATCTGACCCTGGATGGAGATGGGGTTGACCACCTTGCCGGAATCGTGTGCGGCATAGACCTCGCTCACGCGGCCGTCATCATCCAGAATGACCACATGTGTGGCAAAACCGTAGCAGATGTGGCTCTTGGGGTTGGGAACATCGGCGCCCAGCTTGTCGGTCGGCTCCAGATACACGTAGCCAAACTCGCATCCCTCGAGCGCCTTGATGGCGGCCGTGGGATCCTGAGGATGCATGCCCTGGCCGGCGACGAGTTCCTGCGTGCGCAGCTGATAGGCGCGACCGTCGTCGTACTCGATCTTGACGCCGTCGCCATGCGCACTCACGGGAGTATCGGGTGCAGGCTTGCCGGCCTCGATGTCAAGCATGGCATCGCGCAGCAGGAAGGCGGCACCGCGCACAGCCTCGCCAGTCACGACCGTCTGACGCGAGCCAGACGTGGTGCCGGAGTCGGGAGCGTTCTCGGTAGAGCACTCGCCGTTAGCGATGCAGCTCAGCGGCAGACCGCACGCCTCGGCAACGTCCTGCAAAAAGACGGTGTTGCAGCCCTGGCCGATGTCGGACGTGGCGGCATAGACCACGGCCACGCCGTCCTCGACGCGAATCTTGCAGCGGCCGGCATCGGGCAGGCCCACACCCACGCCGGCGTTCTTCATGGCGCAGGCGATACCGGCGTGCCCGGGATGCGCATAATAGGCGTCCTTGACCTCGAGCAGCGTCTCCTTCAGCGCCGTGGAGCAATCGGCGATCTGGCCGTTGGGCAAAACCTCGCCCGGCTCGATGGCGTTACGGTAGCGGATCTCCCACGGGTCCAGGCCGACCTTCTCTGCCAGCAAGTCGATCAAGCTCTCGAGCGCAAACTCGGACTGACAGACGCCAAAGCCGCGGTACGCGCCGGCGGGCGGGTTGTTGGTGTAGTAGCCAAAACCGCGAATGTCGGTGTTCTGGTACTTGTAGGGGCCAACGGCATGCGTGCAGGCGCGCTCGAGCACCGGGCCGCACAGCGACGCGTAGGCGCCGGTGTCAAAGTTGATCTCGCAGTCCAGGCCGGTAAAGTTGCCCTCGGCGTCGCAGCCCAGCGTAAAGGTGCCGTCCATGGCATGACGCTTGGGATGGAACGCAAGCGACTCAGCGCGCGTGAGCTTGCACTTCACAGGACGCTGGAGCTTATAGGCAGCAAGCGCGGCCAGGTGTTGGATGGACACGTCCTCCTTGCCGCCAAAGCCACCACCCACGAGCATGGTCTCGACGACCACGCGCTCGGGCTCGTTGTCCCAGCCAAACATGTGGGCACACTCTTTGCGCGTGTCGTAGGCACCCTGGTCGGTCGACTGCACCTTGACGCCGTTCTTGTACGGGAAGGCAACGGCGCACTCGGGCTCCAAGAAGGCATGCTCGGTAAAGGGCGTGGTAAAGCGCTGCGTCACGGTGAACGCGCTCTCTGCCAGCGCCTTGGCGGCGTCGCCGCGCGTCACGTGACGGCTCTGGCACACGTTGTCCTTGAGCTCCACCGTGTTGCCAAAGGCAAAGAAACTGTCGTGCAGGCGCGGGGCGTCGGCAGCCCTGGCCTCGACAATGTTACGCACGGGCTCCAGCGGCTCGTAATCGATCTTTACGAGCTTCTTGGCCTTCTCGAGCGTCGCCTCGTCCTCGGCAACCACCAGCACAATGGCATCGCCCACGCAGCGGGTGATATCGCCCTGGGCGATCATGACGTCCCAATCCTGGATAAGGTGGCCGACCTGGTTGACCGGCACATCCTCGGCGCGCAGGATGCCCACCACACCGGGCAGGGCCTCGGCCTTGGAGGTGTCGATGGAAAGCACACGGGCGCGCGGATACTTGGAGCGCACGGCGCTGGCATAGGTCAGGCCCGGCTGATCGAGCTCGTCGATGTCATCGGGGTACTTGCCCTCGCCGAGCACCTTCTTGCGCACGTCGATACGGAAGGCGCGCTTGCCCACGCCGTAGTCGTCGCCGCGCTCCAGGTCCTCGTCGATCTGCTTTTCGCCGCGGAGCACCGCAGCGGCCAGCGAAATGCCCTCAATAATCTTCTTGTAGCCGGTGCAGCGGCAGACGTTGCCGCGGATGGCGTACTTGATCTGCTCCTCGGTGGGCTCGGGGTCCTCGGCGATGAGCGCTGCACCCGCCATGACCATGCCGGGGATGCAAAAACCGCACTGCACGGCGCCCACGGCGCCAAAGGCGTACACAAAGGCCTCGCGCACGTCCTCGGGCAGGCCCTCGACGGTCACGATGTTACGGCCGGCGGCAAGAGCGGTGGTCAGCACGCACGCCTTGACGGCCGCGCCGTCTACATGGATGGTGCAGGTACCGCAGGCGCCCTCGGAGCAGCCATCCTTAGCGGAATGGATATGCAGGTCGTCGCGCAAGTAGCGGAGCAGCGGCTTGTTCTGAGTCGTCGTGCGCTCGACGCCGTTAACGGTAAAAGTGAATTCCTGTGCCATGGTGATTCCCTTCTACACGCCGGCGGCGATGCCGGTGCGGTCGTGGATGGCGCCATGCGGGCAGACGACAGCGCACATGCCACACGACAGGCAGTCCGCGCCGTCGATATGGGCGCAGTTGTCCTCGATGCGGATAGCGCCGGCAGGGCACTTTTTAGCGCACATGCCGCAACCGATGCAGCTCGTGTCGCAGATCTTGCGCGCAATGGCGCCCTTGTCGGTGTTGTTACAGCGCACCAGGATGTTCTGGTAGCCGGGAACGAAGGCAATCACGCGCTGTGGACACGCCATGCCGCACAGGCCACAGCCCGTGCACTTGGAGCGATCCACGCGGGCGATGCCATCGACCAGCGCAATGGCACCGTGGGGACAGGCCGTGACACAGGCGCCACAGCCAATGCAGCCTTCGCTGCAGCGGGCGTCGCCACCTGCGGAGGCACAACCGCTTCCGCAGGCAACGTAGGCCACGTTATGTTGAATGGATTTGGCCATAAGAGACTCGCCTATTTCTTAAGGAGATACGGATAGCTGTCGCGCACGGCCTTGATGGTCAGGCGGACGGCCTCGGGCAGACCGGTGTTGACGGCATCGACCGAGACGGTGCGGACCGTGCCGGCGACGCGGACTTTAAAGTGGTCCTCGTCCACAGCAAGGAAGCCCTCGTTCTCGGAGTTCTCCATGTCCTGATCGCTCCAGAACAGGGTGAGCTTGTCCTTGTAGGGACGACCCTCCTGGTAGGGGCAGAACACGGCGCAGTTGCCGCACTCGTTGCACATGCCGTCGACATGGACGACCTGATGCTTGGCCAGGCCCGGCACCTTAATTGCCACGTTGGCGCGGTTGGGGCACACGTCGCAGCAGACCTCGCACACCGAGCCGCAGCCCAGGCAGCGGGTCTTGGTGCAATTGCGCTTGTCACGGCATAGCGACCCCTTGCGCTCGTAGCAGGTGTCCTCGCGGCCGGCCTGCTCGTTGCAGTCGACGTACTTGTTAAAGTCCACGCCGGCGATGGCGCGGGCGACTTCGGCGGCGTCGGCAATAGCCTCGACCACGGTGGCAGGACCGCGACGGCAGTCACCGGCAGCCCAAACGCCCTCGACGCCGGTGGAGGTGGCGGCAAGGCGGCCGCGACGGTCGTGCTCGACGCCCGCGGCGTCGTACAGGCTGGCATCGATGCCCTCGCCCACGGCGCAAATCACCGTGGTGGCGGGAAGCTCGACGGTCTCGCCCGTGGCGATGGGGCTGCGACGGCCGCTTGCATCCGGCTCGCCAAGTTCCATGACGTCGCAGGTCAGCACGGCGCCGTTGAGCGCCTTGGGCGCCAGCAGCTCGCAGAACTCAACGCCGTCGGCAAGAGCAAGATCGAGCTCTTCCTCGTCGGCGGGCATCTGCTTCTTGGTGCGGCGATACATTAGGCGCACGTTCTTCACGCCAGCAAGGCGCTTGGCCACGCGGGCCGCGTCCATGGCGGTGTTGCCGGCGCCAATGACCACGACGTCCTCGCCCAGCTCGAGCTTCTCGCCCTTCTTGGCGGCCTCGAGGAACTCCAGCACGTCGAGCTCGGCACCCTCGCCCAAGCCCGCAGAGCCGGGCATCCAGGCACCAGTGGCCACGACTACGTCGGTAAAGCCCTGGGCCTTGAGCTCGTCAATGGACTCCACGCGGGCGTTGAGCTGCACCTTGGCGCCAAAGGCCAGACAGAGCTCGGCATCGTGGGAGATATCGTCGCTCGCGATACGGAACTCGGGGATCACGTGACGGACCACGCCGCCGAGAGAGTCGCGGGCCTCGAAGATAGTAACGGGCACGCCGGCGCGCGTCAGGAAGAACGCCGTCGCCAGGCCGGCCGGGCCGCCGCCGATAACGGCAACGTTGCGCTCGCCGTCGTTGGCGATGGCCTGGGCGCGCAGCTTGGGCAGCACGGCGGTCATGGCCTCGCGGGCGGCCTTGAGCTTGCTGGCGCGAATCTGGGCGCCCTCGGGCTCGTAGAATGCACGCTCGCAGGCACGGCCGCAGGGATGCGGGCAGATGGTACCGGTAATGAACGGCAGGGCGTTGCGCTCGATGATGATGTTGAGCGCGTCCTCGTAGCGGCCCTCGTCAACAGCCGCCAGATAGGCAGGGATATCCTGCTGGATGGGGCAGCTCGTACGGCACGGCGTGGTAAAGCAGTCGGAAAGCGGGCTCTTGCCAGCGACCTTGCGGTCGGGCAGCGGACGCAGCGGCTTCTTGTAGAGCGGGTTGGTGAGTGAGTCGGTCTGGATCGCGGTCACGGCCTCGAGAGAGACGCCCGCGAACGGCTTGCCGTCCAGATCGGTAAACTCGCCGGCCATCTGGCTAAAGCGCTCGTAGCCACCGGGCTTGAGCACGTCGGTCGCCAGGGTGACGGGCCAAATACCGGCATCATACAGGGCGCGGATGTTGTAGACCGTGGCACCACCGGAGTAGCTGATGCGCAGCTTGCCGTCAAACTGCTCGGTAATGCGGCGAGCGGCCTCGATGGTCAGTGAGAACAGCGAACGGCCGGACATGTACATCTCGGTGGAAGGCAGCTCGTTCCTCGTCACGTCGACGGGGAACGTGTTGGTCAGCTTGACGCCAAACTCCAGGCCGCGCTCGGCGCACAGGGCAATCAGGCGCTCGAACATGGGCACGGCGTCGGCCCACTGCAGGTCCTCGCGGAAGTGCGTATCATCAAAGACGATGTAGTCAAAGCCCAGCTCGTTCAGACGCTGGCGGGCAAACTCATAGCCCAGCAGCGTGGGGTTGCACTTGATGTAGGTGTTGAGGCCCTTCTCGGTGATGAGGTAGGTCGCGATGCGCTCGATCTCGGCGGGCGGGCAGCCATGCAGCGTGGACTCGGTGATGGAGTTGGAGACGCGTGCCGGGATGGACTCGACAAACGCGGCGTCGACATGCTCAAACTTGTCCAGGTTGGCGAGTGCCCAGGCACGGCACTCGTTCCAGACGTCGGAGCCGCTGGCATCCTTCATGCCCTCGATGTAGGCGTCGACCTTGGGGCTCTTAATGCCCTCCAGGTCATAGCCCACCGACATGTTGAAGACAAAGCCGTCCGGGCTGCCCAGACCGTACTCGCGAGCGATCAGGTGGCAGGCAAACCATGCCTTCACGTACTCGGCAAAGGCCTGCGGAACCTCGAGCTCGGTAGACCATTCGCAGTTGTAGCACTCGTCCTGAGCCACGATGCAGGGCTTGTTGACGCACTTGGAGAGCTCCTCGCCGTCCATAACCTGGACGGTCTTGAGCTCAAAGAAGCGAGAACCGGCCACATAAGAGGCCACGATGTTCTGGGCCAGCTGCGTATTGGGACCGGCAGCCGGGCCAAACGGAGTCTCGATGCGCTCGTCAAAAATGGGAAGCGCACCCTCCTGGTTGGTCGCGACCATCTTACGCACGCCAAAGATGGCGTCCTGGGTCTTGTGCTCCTCGATGATCCAGTTCATCAGCTGCGAAAACGGGATCGGCCTCATGATGTCGCTCATAGTGAGCCCCTCTCTGTAACGCCCGGCGAGACCGCGCGGCGGGCGCAAATACGGTGTAGCGCTAGCACAGCGCCGGCGACCCCGCGGAGGCCGCCTATGCGCGCGTCGGATGCGGCGAAACATCCGACGCGCGCGAATCTCCAATTGGAATTAGTACACGCGATCGTTGAGCGTGCTCCAGAGCTTCTTGGACTCGGCCATGGTCCACGCGTTGATCTTGTCCTCATCAATCCCAACGAACTCACGATCCTTGTACAGGACGCGGCCGTTGATGATGGTGGTGCGGCAGTTTTTGCCCATCATGCCAAAGAGCATGTGGCCGTCGATATTCTCCTCGCTCAGCGGCGTAAAGGGCTTGTAGTCCATGACGATGACATCGGCGGCAGCGCCGGCCTCGAGCACGCCGAGCTTGCGATCGAAGTACTTGCTCGCCATCTTGGCGTTGTTCTCGAACAGCATGGTCATGGCCTCGCACCAGCCCACGTTGGGCATGGCGGCGTTGTGGCGCTGAATGATCAGGAAGACCTTAAGGCTCTCGAGCATATCGTGGGTGTAGGCGTCGGTGCCCATGCACACGGGGATACCGCGGCGGAAGAACTCGAGCACGGGGGCGCAGCCCACGGCGTTGCCCATATTGGATTCGGGGTTGTTGACGAGCCAGGTACCGGACTCCTTGACGATATCCATCTCGGCAGGCGTCACGTGGATGCAGTGGCCGAGCATGGTGTCGGGACCCAGCAGATTGTGCTGCAGCAGGCGCTCGACGGGGCTGATGCCACCGCGGTTGAGGCGGGAGTCCCACACGTCATTCATGCCCTCGCACACATGGATGTGGAAGCCGGTCAGGCCGTTGTTGGCCTCGGCCATCTTATCCATGGTCTCGTCCGACAGCGTAAAGGTGGCATGTCCGCCAAACATGGCGGCGATCATGTGGTTGTCGTTATCGCGACGCTCCTTGGCGGCCCACTGGGCAAACTCGGCGTTCTCGGCAATGGCCTGGTCGCATTTTTCCTGGCCGCGGCGGTCGGAGACCTCGTAGCACAGGCACGAACGCATGCCCAGCTCCTGAGCTGCATCCTTAATGGTAAAGAGGCTTCCCGGGATTTCGCAGAAGCTCGCATGGTGATCGAAGATCGTGGTGACGCCATCGCGGATGGAGTCAAGAATCGTGGCATAGGCGCTGGCCTTGGTGCCGTCGAGCGTCAGGTTGTCGTCGATCTTCCACCACTGCTGCTCAAGATTCTCCAGGAAGTTGGTGGGGTTGCAGCCCTTAATGGCAAGGCCGCGGGCCAGACCCGAGTAGATGTGGGTGTGGCAATTGATGAGTCCGGGCATGATGAGGTTGCCCTGGGCGTCGACGTACTCGGCATCCGGGTACTTGGCCTTGAGCTCGCACTCGGGGCCCACTTCGACGATCGTATCTCCGTCAATGGCGACCGCACCGTTGGGAATGAACGGGGTCTGAGCGTTGCGAGTAAAGACGGAACCGTTAGCGACCAGAAGCATGAATGCTCCCTTCAACATCAGGGGCGGGGTTTGACACCTCTGACATGGCGGAGTGCGAAGCGCCGGCCTACACCGGAAACGGGCCCTCTCCCGTCAACGCTTCACCAAAGGGACAAACCCTTTGAAGTGCGGCTTGGCGCCGCATGGCGTCGGCGGACGAGGCGATGCGCCCGCCGACGAATAGCACCGAATTGGTTACTTCTTGCTCTCGGGCAAGACCAGATCCACGGCAGCGTCCTTGGCAGCATCGATGTGCTGAGCCACGACCGGCGTCTGCGGAAGGATCAGGTTAAGGACAATGGCCATGATGGCGGTGGGGGTTACGGCATTGGAGCCGATGACGGTGGACACCCAGGCGGGCATACCCTCGCCGGCAAGGCAACCGCTGGCCATCCAGATACCCAGGCCAAAGACGACGGAGGTGCCGACGATGGTGGTAGTGCGCTGCGTGAGGCCCTCGCGGGTGAACATGCGCACGCCGTTCATGGTGATGGTGCCAAAGACGCCGACGGTCGCGCCGCCGATAACGGGCTGCGGGATAGCGGAAAGGACGGCAGAGAGCTGCGGGAACAGACCGGCGATGGCAAAGACGGCCGCGATGATCACAAAGACCCACTTGTTGACGACCTTGTTGGAGCAGATGATGCCCACGTTCTGGCCAAGGGCGCTGGTGGGAAGACCGCCCAGCAGGCCGCCGACCATAGAGGTGAGGCCCTGGGACACGATAGCGCCGGAGAGCTCGCGCTCGGTGGGCATACGGTCGATGGAGCCCAGGCAGGCGGCGGAAACGTCACCGATAACCTGGATGGCAACCATGGGGAACACAACAGCGAGGGTAATGCAGACTTCGGGATCAAACTCGAGCGCGTAGGGCATGAGCTTGGGAAGGGCGAAGACCTGAGCGGTGGCGACGCTGGAGAAGTCGATCATGCCAAAGGGGATCGAAACGATCATGCCAACGATCATGCCAAAGAACACGGATCCCAGCTTGAGCGTGCCCTTGCCAAAGTTGGCGAGCGCAAAGACCACGGCGAAGGTGATAAGAGCGACGCACCAGGCCTGCGGAGTGCCCCACAGCGGCGTACCCATACCGCCGGCCATATACTTGACGGCCGTGGGATACAGCGAAACGCCGATGGAGAAGATGACCGTACCGGTCACGACGGGCGGGAACAGCCACTTGATCTTGCTGTAGGCCAGACCAAAGAGGACCGCGACGGCGCCGCCGACGATCTCGCCGCCCAGCAGCGCACCAAAGCTAAAGCCCGAGGCACCCATGGCCTGCAGAGCCGGCAGGAACGCGAACGAAACGCCCATGACGATGGGCAGGCCGCCGCCGATGCGACGGAAGGGAGCGAAGGCCTGAAGGGCCGTATCGATCGCCGAAAGAATGAGCGCGACCTGGATGATGTCGGTGCTCTGCTGGCTATTAAAGCCGTAGACGCCGGCCATGATGACCGCCGGGGTAATGATGCCGGCAAACGATGCCAGTACGTGCTGAAGGGCACACGGGATCATTTCCTTAACGGGAGGCATGCCTTCGCGAGTGAACAGGGCTTCAGTGCCGTTCGTAACCGTCTCCTGGGTCATTTGACCACCAATCCTCGAAGTAGTTGTTTTCGCATCTAACGCTCTATTGTGACGCAGTGCGGGGTTGAGGTTGTGCCTTCGTTGCATATCGTATTAAAGATGATTCTCATTCTCAATAATAATTTTTTGTTATCAGACTATTCTTGAGCTGAGACAATGCATTTCCGCAGGTCAAGAAAGTGTCTGTTCAAAATAACATCTAACTTTTCTTTTGGTCGACCGTTTACCGCCAAATACCTACCGCTCATCTGTATTACGCAATGTACCTGCGAATATGTGAGTCAATAGACACCGTGTTACCATGAGAAAAAATTGTTATGAACATTTCCGATTTCACCCAAAGGAGTTGCCCGTGAACGAGACCGTACGTCGCTTTTTGCCGATGGTCGATTTTCTGGAGCAGATACTCGGCAAAAACAGCGAAATCGTGCTGCACGATTTCTCGGATCCCGACCACGCCATCGTCGATATTCGCAACGGCATCGTGAGCGGCCGCAAGGTCGGCGGTCCCGCCACCGATCTGGCACTCAAGATCATGCACGACGCCAAGTATCGCGACCTGCCGTTTATTACGGGCTACGAGGGGCGCGGTGCCGGCGGCAAGACGTTGGAGTCAGCGACGTACTTTATCCGCGAGAATGACGAGATCGTCGGTATGCTCTGCGTCAACACCGATCTCTCGACCGTGCGCTCCATCAACGCCATGGCGCAGCAGCTCATGGCGTGCTTCGACGCGGCGCCGACGCGCACGGAGCCCGCCCCTATCGAGGTCGAAAGCCTTTCGGAGTCCACACAGGAGCTCATCGACCGCAGCATTGCCGAGTTGCTGAGCGCGCGCGGGCTGGATGTAGCGTCGCTTGGTCAGAGCGACCGCGTGGACGTCATTCGCCACCTCAACGGCAACGGGGTGTTCATGCTCAAGGGCGCCGTGGCCTGCGCCGCCACCTCGCTGGGCATCTCGGAGCCCAGCGTCTACCGCTACCTGCAAAAAGTCCGCAAGGAGGGCTAAACGTGATCCCTTGGGGACGAAGGGAAACGGATCATTTTTGTCGCATCGCTTGACAAAAGACCCTGCAGCTCGCACGCGCTGCAGGGTCTTTTTGCATGTCATGTTTAGTTGTTACCAACACCTTAGAGAGCGGCGACAACCTCGATCTCGACCAGACCGCCAGCCGGAAGGGCGGCAACCTGGAAAGCGCTGCGCGCGGGGAACGGAGCCTCGAACTTGGAGGCGTAAATCTCGTTCACGGCGGCAAAGTCGGCGATGTCGGCCAGGTAGACCGTGGTCTTGACGACATCGGCAAACGTGGCGCCGGCAGCGGTCAGCAGAGCCTCGACGTTGGCGAGGGACTGCTTGGCCTGGGCCTCGACACCCTCGGGCAGCTTGCCGGTCGCGGGATCGATGCCCAGCTGGCCGGACAGAAACACCATGTTGCCAGTCTGGATACCGGGGGAATACGGGCCGATGGCTGCGGGTGCGTTATCGGAAGACACGACGGTCTTGCTCATGTTTTTCTCCTTACAAGTAAAAGGGAACGGGAGCGCGGCGTTCACACCGGGAGGCACAGTTCGGTCTGAACACCGCGCTTGATTGGGATAGTAGGGGATGAGTTTGCCCGATGCAAGATAATTATCAGCCTTCGAGAATATTTTATCGCCCAACGGTTTCCCCGGACCGCTGAACGGTTCTCATATGAAGCAGCCAGTCCAAGCTGCTGAAGACTTTATCCCGCTTAGAGCACGGGCATCGCCTGCCGCGATGGCACCACTATACTTTTGATTATCTGAGCATTTTGAAAGGCAGGATATGACCGCAACCGCCAGTCGAACCACCAACCGTAGACCCGAGCTCTTGGCCCCCGCCGGAGGCCCGGAGCCCTTCGCCGCCGCACTCGCTGCCGGGGCAGACGCCATCTACTGTGGCATGGGCAGCTTCAACGCCCGCCGCAAGGCAACGAACTTTACCGACAAGGCCTTTGAGCAGGGCTGCCGCGCTGCACACCTGGCCGGCTCGCGCGTCTACGTCACGGTCAACATCGTCATCAAGGAATCCGAGATGAGCGATGCGCTGCAGCTCATCCATCGCTGCTCCACGCTGGGCGCCGACGCCTTCATCATCCAGGACTGGGGCCTGTTCTTTGAGGTCAAGCGCACGATGCCCGGCATCGAGACGCATATCTCGACCCAGGCGAACATCCACGACGACCGCGGAACCCTTTGGTGCCGCGAGCAGGGCGCCGACCGCGTGACCCTCTCGCGCGAGCTTTCCATCGACGAGATTGCCGCCATTCACGATGCCGCGCCCGATGTGGACCTTGAGGTCTTTAGCCATGGCGCCATCTGCTTTTGCTACTCTGGCCTGTGTCTGCTTTCGAGCTTTGCCATGGCGGGCCGCTCGGCCAACCGCGGCATGTGCGCTCAACCCTGTCGCCTGCCTTACGAGCTGATCGACGAGAACGGCCGCTCGCTCTCCCCTGCCGGTCGCGAGCGCGCGCTGTGCCCGCGCGACACCAACACTTCGCAGCTTGTTCGCCGTCTGTATGACGCCGGCGCCGCATCGCTCAAGCTCGAGGGCCGCATGAAGGCTCCCGATTACGTGTATTCCATCGTCGACGTGTATCGTCATCAGATTGACGATATGCTGGCCGATGTTTCGACCTCTAAGGACGAGGAAGCCGCCCGTCAGCGCCAGCTCAAGCGCTGCTTTAACCGCGACTTTACGCACGCCTATCAGGACGGCACCTCGGGCGACGAGATGATGAGCTATGAGCGTTCCAACAACCGCGGACAGATCGTGGGCACGGTGCTGGGCAGCCGCCCGGCCAACCGCGATGTGCGCGGCCTCAAGCCCGACGACCGCCGTCGCCGCGCCGCCATCGCCCTCATTGAGCTGTTTGAGCCCGTGGGCAAGGGCGACCTGCTGGAGCTTCGCCACGATAACGAGTTTGACCAGTTCCTGACCACCATTGCCGCCGATGATGCCGCTGCCGGCGATGTTATCGAGTGTCGCGTGCCCCGTAGCATGCCCGAGGGCTGCCGCGTCCGCGTGATTCGCAGCCAGCGTGCCATCGACGCCGCCGGCGCCGCGCTCAAGCGCGATGTGCTGCGCCGCCGCGCTGTTGATGTGTCCGTCGTGGCGCGCCTGGGCAAGCCGTTTACTGTCACACTCACCTGCTGTGACGACCCCGCGCTCACCGCCACCGCCACGGGCTTCACCGTCGAGACCGCCAAGACCCGCGCCGTCGAGGCATCCGATCTGGTTGAGCACGTCGGGCGCATGGGCTCCTCTCCCTTTGAGGCCGCGAGCTTTGACGTGGCCCTCGACGAGAGTTGCGGCATGGGCTTTTCCGCCGTGCACAAGGTGCGCGCCGCCGCCTGTAAAGCATTGGAGGAGGCCATTCTTGCGGCGTACGAGGAGCGCGCGAAAACGCTCGAGCTGCCGGCGATTGTCACCAGTGATTCCCGCCCCGCGCCCGAGCACTACCGCGACGAGCCGCAGATCTGCGCCACCGTCACCTCGCTCGAGGCCGCCGAGGCAGCGCGGGCGGAGGGTGCAACGCGCATCTACATGACCACCGACGCGCTCGATGCGGCCAAGCTCTCCCCCGCCGATACGTTTGAGCAGGGCATCGTACCCGTGCTCGATGAGGTCTGCCGCGCCGTTGACCACGTCCGCGTTGACCCATGGGTTGTTGCTGGCGCCACGGTCGCTATTGGCAACATCTCTGAGCTTGCCCTGGCCGCCCAGGTTGGCGCCACGGCCGAGATTCGCTCTTGCCTGCCGGTGCACAACACGCCCTGCATGGAGGCACTCGCCGAACGCGGAGCCGGCGCGTTTTGGCTCTCGCCCGAGATCACGCTCGACGAGATTGTCTCGCTCGGCGCCGCCGCGCCCGCGGCTCTAGGCATCACCGTCTTTGGCCGCCCGCGCGTCATGACAAGCGAGCATTGCATTCTGCAGGTTGCCAACGGTTGCATCCACGATTGTGCCAGCTGCCGCCTGCGTGCCCGTAAGCTCTCGCTCAAGAATATCGACGGAAAGGTCATGCCCGTCCGCACCGACATCCACGGCCGCTCTCGCCTGTACGACGCCTACCCCATCGACCTCACACCGCAGGTTCCACAGCTGCTCGATGCCGGCGTGCGCCGTCTCATGGTGGACGGAACGCTGCTCGAGACGGATGAGGTGGGCCGTGCCGTCGCCCGCGTCCGTCGCGCCGTCGAGGCCGCGCAGGCCGGTCGCAAGCCCGCCGCCCGCCTACGCGGGGCGACCTCGGGCTGCATGTTTGTCGGAATCAGCTAACTGAAAGGCTTACACGTGAACGAAGAACCTCAAGTCCTCTACTGCGACGCCTGGCTCATGGCCATCGACAAGCCTGCCGGTATGATCGTCCACGGCGATGGCACCGGCGAGCGCACGCTCACCGACTACGCCAGCGACCTGCTGCTGGCGATGGGCGACGGCTTTGCCGCGACCGACATGCAGCCGCTCAACCGCTTGGACCGTGACACCACCGGCGTGGTGCTGTTCTCACTCGACAAGCAGACGCAGCCCGCCTTTGATCAGATGATCATCGACCACGCGTTCGAAAAGCACTACCTGGCGCTGGCCGAGGGCAAGATCGACTGGAACGAAAAGCTCATCGACAAGCCCATCGCCCGCGACCGTCACGACAGTCGAAAGATGCGCGTCGGCGCCAGCGGCAAGCCGTCTCAAACACGCGTAAAGGTGCTCAAGCGTCTTAAGAGCCGTCGAGGCCTGCCCACGCGCTCGTATATTGATGTCGAGCTGCTCACCGGCCGCAAGCATCAGATTCGCGTGCACCTGGCAAGCGAGCATCATCCCCTGGTTGGCGACGACCTGTACGGAACGCCGCGCCCCTGCGGCCTCATGCTCCATGCCCACAGCGTGTCCTTTACGCATCCCGTAACCGGCGAGCACATCCACATCGAAGCCCCCTGCCCCTGGGAGCCCTAAACCACCACAAAGGGGACAGTGAACTGCGCCCCGAAACTTGGACTGAATAAATAGC
>CATYIU010000024.1:0-31377 GCA_958407445.1 uncultured Collinsella sp. | reverse complement strand
CGAGGCGGCATTGACCTTCTGGTCATGCCGCCGAAGTTGAAAGGCAGATTGCCGCCCTGGCGGGCTTGCAGCGTCGAGCAGTTACGGCGTTTGGTAAAACGCCGTAACTCAACTAGAAGCGGTTGCCGCGGAAGCCGCCGCCGTTGCGGCCGCCACGGTCGCCACCGCGACCGCCGCGGTCGTTACCACGGTTGCCGCCGAAGCCACCACGGTTGCCACCGCGATCGCCATAGCCACCACGGTTGCCACCAAAGCCGCCGCGACCGCCACGGTCGCCGCCACGGTCGCCAAAGCCGCCACGGCCACCGCGATCGCCACCGCGGCCGCCGCGGTCACCGCCACGGCCACCGCGATCGCCAAAGCCGCCGCGACCGCCACGGTCGCCGCCACGGCCACCGCGCTCGTCACGGCCGCCGCGAGGACCGCGGTCCTCGTCCAGGCCCATGGCGACGAGCGGAGCGATAACCTTATCGAGAGCGGCCATCAGCTCGGTGGCCTCCTCGTAAGAAAGCTCGGGCAGGAGCTTCTCCTTCTTGTTGGCAAGCTCGGTCAGGCCCTCAGCGGCATCCTCGGCAGCGAAGACAACGATCTTGCGCATATCGCCCTCGGCGTCGTCGATGCGGCCGACCAGATCGGCAGCCTCGGCCTCGGCCATCAGGCCATCGAGCTCACGAAGGCGCATGCCCAGCAGGTCGGACATTTCCTTCTGCTCCATCTTGGGCTTGAGGTCAAGAAGCTTGATGGCGCGCTCGATGTTCGCCATGCGCTCGGCCTTGGCCTCCTCCTCCTTGGAAATAGCAAAGCGACGGCTGCGCAGCAGGCGGGCGGCCTTCTGCATCTTGTCCATCAGCTCTTCGTCATCGTAATCAGCGGCGGCCTCGACAACCTCGGCCTCCTCGGCGGAAACCTCGTCAGCAGCCTCAACCTCAGCAGCTTCGGTCTCCACGGTCTCGACTGCCTCGACCTCGGCAGCCATGGTCTCGTTCTCGGTCTCGTTCATGATCTCTTCGTTCTCAGACATGAGACTCCTTCTTGGCCCTCTCGGGCATCATCGCCCCATTCGCGGGGCCCGTCGCGCACTCTTTGCGCTTTATACATTCATGCCTCTCGGCAAAACGTCCATTAGTTTATGGTGTCGCCATCCAATCTAGCTGCAGAATCTATGTGCACACATTAATGCGACATGTGCGACTCGCGGCGAGCGTACACCAGCGACACCGCGAACCCGACAACGGCAATCACGGCCGCCACGCGCACGGCGGCTGCAAATCCTATCGCCTGGGCAACGTCCGACGCAACGCCTGCGGCGCCAGCAGCCACCGCAGAACTCGAAAGCAGGCCGATAAACAGCGACGGACCAAACGACGCGGCAATCATGTTCCACGTGTTAAGCAATGCCGTTCCGTGAGGATGCTCAGCGGCGGGAAGCGTCTCCAAACCGGCGGTCTGCGAGGGGCTCAGTACCAAACCGACGCCGGCATACACCACAACGGTCAGCAGCACGACAACGCCGATGTTCATGCTTGCCGCGGTCATCGAGATTGCCGTCTGCCCCACAGCGATCAGGGCAAAGCCGACCGGCAGCAGCGGCCACGCACCACGGGCATCCATCACGCGTCCGCCCACAATCGAGGTCACGGCGTTGCAGGCGATCGCCGGCAAAATGAGCAAACCCGCGACAAGTGCGGTCATGCCGTATGCGCCCTCAAAATAGAGCGGCAACAAAACGCTCATCGAGAACGTCGTCATCATCGACACCACCACAAGCAGGCACGCAGGCCAAAAACGAACGCTTGCCATGGGGCGCACGTTGAGCACCGGATGTCCGAGCTTGAGCTGACGGGCCGTAAAGAGGCCGAGCAGCACAACGGCGGCGAGAAGCGTCACGATACCGGCCATCACATTGGTCGAGAACTCGCCAACGGAATATACAAACGCCGTGATGCCGGCCGCAAGCAAAGCAACCGACAGAATATCAAGCTTAGTGTTCGAGCGCTCTCCAACATTTCGAACGAGCTTTGCTGCCGCCGCGGCGACCACGACACCGCCCACCAGCGGCACTACGAACACCGCCCTCCAGCCAAACAACGTGCACATAAGACCACTGATCACAGGTCCAAACGCCGGCCCCAGCGTAATGCAGGCACCGCCCAGACTCAGATACAGACCGAGCTTCTCGCGCGGAGCGCAAGATAGCACCACATTCATCATGAGCGTAAACAAGATGCCCGATCCCGCAGCCTGCAAAATGCGACTTGGCAGCAAGACGGTAAACGTTGGGGCGACCAGGCACAGGACTTCTCCGGCGACCATGCATCCGCATGCGAAAAACAGCAGCCTGCGCGTCGAGAAACGACCGGACAGAAAGGCCATGATGGCCGTGAAGATCGACGTCACGATCATGTAGCCCGAAACAAGCCACTGCGCCGTGGTGGCACTCACCGAAAAGGCCGCCATGATGTCGTGCAACGCCACGTTAATGATGTTCTCGTTAAACGCGGCGACAAATGCTGCGATATACATGACGACAAGAAACGCCGAAGTGCCCGATGGCGTTACTTGAATTTGTTGCTGAGATTTGCTCCCCATGCATTTCCTTCCTCTTGGAACGACAATCGCATCGCCCCGGAGGAACAGTCCAGGGCGAGAATGAGCCCTAGACTTACGCCAGACGCCGCGCACGACGAATCTGGCCACATGGTCCAACGTCGAAAGATTGTAACGCGAACGCGCAGCTTTCCTTCCGCGCTATTATTGAAAGTCCACGAAAGCATGAGACATGAGGAGCCCTCCATGATTAAGCCCATCATGAAATCCGAGTTCTTTTTGCGCCTGCCTTCCGAAGACGCGGGACCCGACGATGCCGCGACCGGGCAGGACCTCCTGGATACGCTCCATGAGCATGAGCACGAGTGCGTGGGGCTCGCCGCCAATATGATTGGCGTGCGCAAACGCATCATCTGCGTAAAGGACGGCAGCAAGTCGCTGCTTATGTACAACCCGCAGATTCTTGAGCAGGTCAATGCCTACCAGACGAGCGAAGGATGCCTCTCGCTGATCGGTGAGCGTCCCTGTACCCGCTATCGCCGCATTAAGGTTGAGTATCTGGACGAGAACTTCGTCCACCGCATCAAAAACTTCTCGGGCTACACCGCCGAGATCATCCAACACGAAATCGACCACTGTTGCGGAATCGTTATATAGTTCCGCCGATTCAAGAAAGCTCCCTGCAGAAAAATAACTGCAGGGAGCTTCTCATAGTGCGGAGCTTCTATCCCACTAGCTCTGGCGGTAGTGATCGAAGAAGTCGGCCAAGTCCTCGAGCGACTCTTTGAGCACTTCCATACGCGGCAGGTACACGATGCGGAAGTGGTCGGGCTCGCCCCAGTTGAAGCCGCCGCCGCGCGTGATCAGGATCTTCTTCTCGTGCAGCAGGTCGAGGGCAAACTGCTCGTCATCGGTGATGTTGAACTTCTTCACATCCATCTTGGGGAAGATATAGAACGCCGCACGCGGCTTGACCACCGAGATGCCGTCGATCTTGTTGAGTGCCTCATACACAAAGTTGCGCTGCTCGTAGACACGACCGCCGGGGCGGATATAGTTGTTAACAGACTGATGGCCGCCGAGCGCCGTCTGGACGATCGACTGAGCCGGCACGTTGGAGCACAGGCGCATGTTCGAGAGCATGTTGATGCCCATAATAAAGTCGCTCATGCAGCGCTGGTTACCCGAAAGCACCATCCAGCCAATACGATAGCCCGCGATCATGTGCGACTTGGAAAGGCCGCTAAAGGTGACGCAGGGCAGGTCGGGGGCAAGTGATGCAATGGAAACGTGCTCGTAGCCGTCCATGCACAGGCGGTCGTAGATCTCGTCGGCAAAAATCATCAGCTGGTGCCTGCGCGCGATCTCAACGATACCCTCGAGCACCTCGCGCGGATAGACGGAACCCGTGGGGTTGTTGGGATTGATGATGACGAGGGCTTTGGTCGCGCTCGTGATCTTGGACTCCATATCCTCCAGGTCGGGATACCAATCCGCCTGCTCATCGCACAGATAGTGCACGGGATGACCGCCGGCAAGGGTCGCGCACGCCGTCCAGAGCGGATAGTCGGGGCTGGGGATCAGAATCTCGTCGCCATTGTCGAGCAGTGCGTTCATCGAAAGCTGAATGAGCTCGGACACGCCGTTGCCCGTGTAGATATGCTCCATCTGAACGTTGGGCAGGCCCTTGATCTGCGAATACTGCATGATCGCCTTGCGCGCGGAGAACAGGCCACGCGAGTTGGAATAGCCTTCGCAGTCGGGCAGCTGCTGGCGCATGTCCTTGATGACCTCATCGGGCGTGCGGAAACCGAAGGGCGCCGGGTTGCCGATGTTGAGCTTGAGAATGCGCTCTCCCTCGTCCTCCATACGGGCGGCCTCGTCGACGACGGGACCGCGCACGTCATACAGGACGTTCTCGAGTTTGGCGGATTTAGAAAAAGTACGCATGGTGGTGCTCCTTGCAATTTGAGCTGAGGGATGGGGTTCGGGCTTGGAATCGTTGCGGGGTGATGATGCCTCGCCTTGATCGGCGTCGCCGGCAAGCAGCCAGGTAACATCGACCTCCAAAATACGGGCGAGCAGCTCAGCCACATCGCGCCGCGGAATCGTCTTGCCGCTCACATATTGGCTCATCTGACTCTTGCCGAGTTTTTTGCCGAGCATCTCCGATGCGCGGATCACGTCCGACTGGCGAACGTCGCGATCGGACATAGTCTGTCGCAGGCGATCGCTAAACGTCTCTTGGGCCACAGGAACCTCCTTGCTGGCAAAGTTCAATTTATAGAACACGAATTGAACCATGGTTCAATTTAGCAAGCAGTATAACGCGGCACCTCATTCGAAAGTTCAATTTCATAAGAAAACGTACCGGACTCCGAGATTTGCCCAAAGCGGACAATGACGTGTACGCGTTTAGAGGTATTCAAGGAATCGAGCGGCGGCAAGCGAAACGTCAGCCGTGCGATATATCGCATTGATCTGCCGATGGGGATGTCCCTCGAGCGAACGCACGGCAACATCGAACTGGCAGCGGCGCAAGATGAGCGCGGGAAGAATGCTCACGCCCAGGCCGTCCTCGACCATGGCCATAATCGCATAGTCATCCCAGGTCGACAGCTTGGAGCACACCGTCAGTCCCGCCCGACGGAACAGCGGCGTAATCTCGTCATCGGTGCCGCGTTCTAGCAGAATAAACTGCTCGTTGGCTAAATCGGCAAGAGAAACGACCTCCGCCGTGGCAAGCGAGGAGTCCGCTGGCACCACGGCCATCAACTCGTCTTGCACCAACGGTCGCGACGCCATGCCGGCGCCGCGTGGCTCACGCGGGATAAAGCCCAGATCGCAGCGGCCCTCTGCCACCCATTGTTCAATCTCTGAGTAATCGCCCATCAGCAACTCATAATCGACGTCCGGGTGATCGGCGCGAAAACGCGCAATCACCGGCGGCAACACGTGGGTCGCCACACTCGAAAACGTACCGATGCAGATTTTGCCGCGCATGAGCCCGCGCATCTCATCCACCCGTCGCTGCAGGCGGCCAAACTCTTCGCATAACGCCTCGACTGCCGGCATAACCTGCCGCCCATCGGCAGAAAGCACTACGCCCTCGCGGCTTCTATCGAGCACTTTAAAGCCCCAGTCGGCCTCGAGATCGGCCACCATACGGCTCACGCCCGACTGCGAATAGCTCAGCCGCTCGGCGGCGCGCGTAAAACTGCCGGCGCGCACCGTCTCGAGCAGCACCTGCATCTTTTGAATATTCGTCTCCACGGCACCCCTCCACCTTTGCATGAGTCTTTGTCATGTTATCCATGCATTATATTCGCTTTTCTTCTAAAGCCAGTTCACCCATAGTGAACATGCTCGGATATAGAGGGGATGTCAGCGCATGAACAACGGACTGTTTGCGTACTTAGCAGCATTGCTATTGTTTGGCTCCAACGGCATCATCGCCGCCGCCATCGCACTGCCGAGCTCCGATATCGTGCTACTACGCACGTTTTTGGGCGCACTCTCGCTTGCCGCCATCCTCGCCATCACCCAACGCCATACGTTGCAGGCGCCATCTCGCCCCCGCGAAGCCGCAGCCCTCCTCCTTTCGGGAGCCGCACTGGGCGCCAGCTGGATTTTTCTGTTCCGCGCGTATCAGACGATTGGCGTCGGCGTCTCCTCGCTGCTGTACTACTGCGGTCCCATCATCGTCATGGCCCTCTCACCGCTTATCTTTGGCGAAAAACTGACCGGCGGCAAAATCGCCGGGTTTATCGCCGTCGCCTGCGGCGCTTTTCTCATTGCGGCGCAAGGTCTCGGCGGCAATATGCCCATTGTGGGCATCGTCTGCGGCATCGCCTCGGCCTTCTGCTATGCATTGATGGTCATTGCCAGCAAGAGAGCGCCGCACATCGAAGGCCTCGAGAACTCCGCGCTCCAGGTGAGCGCTGCCTTTGTGACCGCGCTTGTCCTCACACTCGCCACCCAGGGAGTCCCCTCGTTCTTATCCCCCGGCATCGCCGCAGGCATAGATTGGCGCGCCGTCGCTATGCTCGGCGTCGTCAACACCGGCATCGGTTGCCTGCTCTACTTTAGCGCCGTCGCCAAGCTGCCCGTGCAGACCGTCGCGGTCGTCGGCTACCTCGAGCCGCTTTCGGCCGTCGTATTCTCCGCCGTCCTCTTGGGCGAAGCCATAACGCCGGTCCGCCTGATGGGCGCCGCGCTTATCATCGGCGGCGCGATCTTTTGCGAACTCGCCGGCAAACGCGCAAGCGCCAAGACCGGTATCGCCCAGGCAGCACGCGCCTAAAAGCCCCTCTTCAGTTTCAAAGCAGGGTCTGTCCGCGGTTATCACATTGCAGCAGAACCATTCAGCGGATGCGCCCCTATTTTGAAATGCTACCTGCATACATGAATAATCCCCAGCTGGGGATTATTGTCTAAAATAACCCAATGTGCCACACTGCTCATATATGTATGAAGACGGCATAAAAGTGCGCCTACGGCCTCGCCATCGAGCGCACGCAAACGATCCTGCTGCCCGTCTCCAAGTACATCGATCAGCTCGACCGCCTGCGCAACGACGAGACCTATCCCGTGCTCGCCGACAACCTCGTGTTTCTCACCAACAGCCCCGACCCGCTCAGGCTCGACCGCGACGTGCTCTACTCCATCCTGGACAAACACCCCAAGCGCGCCAAGGCATACTGGTTCATCAACGTGCATGTCACCGACGAGCCCTATACGCACGAGTATTCCGTCGAGACCTTTGGCACGGACTTTTTGTTCCGCGTGCGCTTGGACCTGGGCTTTAAGGTCAACCAGCGCGTCAACGCCTACCTGCGCCAGATTGTTGGCGACCTGATGGCGTCGGGCGAGCTACCGCCGCAGCATCACACCTAAGCGTCGCCGATACGCCCGAACGGCAACAGCTCGACGGTCTCGAGAGCACCCAACTCAACGACGTCAACTTCTAGCGACGTCGACCATCGACGACAGCGGCTCTGCACCTCACGGGAGATGCAGGGCCGCTTTGCATTGCAGTGAAGCTATCGGCTACGAGCGACGCGGCTCGGGAACCACGAGCCCATCGGGGCTCGCACCCTCGGCATCTATCAGGCTCACATAGCGAATCGACGGGTCATCGTAGGTCGCGTAGTAATAATTGCCCGTGCGCGCGCTAAAGCATCCGGTGTAGATGGTCTTCTCGAACTTGCCATCGCCCATCTTGGACGCTCCCTCGATCATCGCCACGCCTTCGAGCGAGCGGAACATGCGGACGACGTTTTCGGCCTCGCTGTCTTTTTGCGGGTAATTGGCATTGAGGTACGCCGCCTTTACAAAACGGCTCGGCGAATAGCAATCGCCCGGAATGCCGCGCATGCCGGCACCGGCTCCATAGGGCTTAAGCTCGGCGCCACGCCATGTCGCCGTCTGCGGAAAATCGCTTGTGGCGGTGATATAGGTGCGCAGGTTTTCCATGTGCCACGGGAAGGTCGGCTGGTTGGCAAGGGTGTCGACCGGATCGTCGTATACATGCAGGCCGTCAGCCATCATCTCGACCACGATGCTACGCTGGCTGTCGCCGATAATCCAATGGAGCAGCGACACGCCCAGCCCCTCTCCTGCAGATTTGGCGACAATCACCGTATCGCGCAGCGCAGCCTCGACCTCGTCGACCGTCGAGAACGTCGCTGCCACCCACAGGGGAAACTCATAGGCCGCGATATTGGTCTTTCCATCAACCGGGCCCTCGGCATACTCGGCATAGCCGGGAAAGTTGAGCCCCGCCACAGCCAGACCCGCATCGTTACCACAGTCGAAAAACATGGGATAGTTCTTGTAATCGATGCACATGCCGATTACCGCGTGTGCCGCCGACGCATCGTCGATAAACGAATACGGAATATGAAACCCGCGCGGCATCACGCGAACCTGTTGACCGTAGTCAAAGCTCCAGTCGAGGTTGCGGCCTAGATACATGTGGCCAGAATTATCGGTAAATCGAATGCTCGTGCACATAGCGCCTCCTAGCTTTACGTTCTTGCTAAGGTTATTGTCACCAAACAAAAAGGCGCTAAACACAAAAGCCCGGACATGACAACAATGTCACGCCCGGACCAGAAGAGACGAAGTGCGGTGCTTTGGTCCCCTTAGACCAACTTTCCAAGACAGTGGTCGATCATATGCTGGACCATCTGCGCCTCAAAGCCCGCGTAGTCGCGGCGGCACTCCTTCATCTTGCCGTCGACGATCTGGTCAAAGGCGACCTTGCACTTGATGTAGCGCGTGGACTTGGTGATCTCGTCGTGCGTCAGGCAGCTCTCCTCCATCTTGCTGGCGCCCAGGCCAAACACCAGACGAGGGTTGTAGAGCACGTGGGGCTCGCCGGCATCGTCCAAGTAGACGCAAACCTTCTTGGTAACGCCAATCTGGTTAGCGGCAAGGCAGCCGGCATCGTCGAGCGACTTGATGGTATCGATCAGGTCCTGAGCAACCGACTCGTCCTCGACGGTCGCAACCTCGCAACGCTGGGACAGGATAGCCTCGTCGTGGCAGAGCTCTTTAATCATACGTTCCTCCATAGGGGTCGTTGTAACCGCTTAAGTATACGGTACCTACACATTTTCATGCGAATAATACCGTCCGTCTGCTACAAAGCGCCGAACTTCAACACGCGAGGAACATCAACCTTTCAAAGGCGATATAGTAGGTGAGTTCGTGTCAATCGGCCTAAACTCGGGGCCGAACAAGGAAAGGGTATGCATGGACGAACTATTTCACGTCAGTGAGCGCAAGTCCACAATCGGGACCGAACTTCGCGCTGGACTGACAACATTCCTGGCGATGGCCTACATCATCGCCGTCAACCCCGCGGTACTCTCGGGCGCTGGCATCGATGCGGGAGCGCTCGCCTGCGCCACCTGCCTGGGCGCCGGCATCATGACCATCTGCATGGGCATCTTCGCAAACCGCCCGCTCGCCTGCGCGTCGGGCCTGGGCATCAACGCCATGATCGCGGGCATCGCCACCACCATGTGCGGCGGCGACTGGCACGTGGCCATGAGCGTTATCTTCCTCGAGGGCATCGTCATCTTGCTGCTCGTCCTGTGCGGCCTGCGCGAGGCCATCATGGACGCCATCCCCGTGGTCCTGCGCCACGCCATCTCGGTGGGTCTGGGCCTGTTTATCGCCATGATCGGCCTGTGCGACGCCGGCATCATCACCGCTGGCGCCGGTACGCTTGTCGGCCTGGGCGACATCACCTCCCCCACCTTTATCGTCGGCATCATCTCCATCGTCGTGACGGTCGCCCTGGCTTCCCGCAACGTGCCGGGCTCGCTGCTCATCGGCATCATCGTCGCCGTTATCGCCGGTATCCCGCTGGGCGTCACTCATGCGCCCGAGGGCCTCATCGCACCGCTCGACTTCTCGACCTTTGGCGCCCCGTTTGCCAGCACCGCCGATGGCAACATGGCCATCGTGAAGGTTCTGACCGACCCGATGCTGCTCGTCGTGGCCTTCTCGCTGCTCATGAGTGACTTCTTCGACACCATGGGCACCGCGATGGCCGTCGCCAAGCAGGGCGAGTTCCTGACCGAGGACGGCAATGTCGAGGACATCCGTCCCATCCTGGTCGTCGACTCCGTGGCCGCTGCTGCCGGTGGCTTTATGGGCGTCTCCTCCATCACCACTTTCGTCGAGTCCACGTCCGGCGCTGCCGACGGTGGCCGCACGGGTCTCACCTCCGTCACCACCGGCGTGCTGTTCATCCTCGCCGCGTTCTTCTCCCCCATCGTCACCATCGTTTCCAGCGCCGCCACCTGCGGTGCTCTGGTCTACGTCGGCTACCTCATGATGAGCGAGGCCTCCGAGATCGACTGGTCCGACGTGTCGCAAGGTTTCCCGGCGTTCATGATTGTCGCCGGCGTGCCCTTCACTTACTCCATCTCTGCCGGCATTGGCCTGGGCTTTATCGCCTACGTGATCGTCGCGCTCTTTAAGGGCGAGGCCTCCAAGATCAAGCCGCTCATGTGGATCGCAGCCCTTGCCTTCCTCGTCTACTTCTTCGTGGCGTAACAGCATAGTCTGCTAAAGCAAAACAACAAGGCGCGGAGTCGCATCGAGCGGCTCCGCGCTTTTCTTTTAAAGCCAGGCAACGCACGGACGCGCGATGTATTGCTTCCCGAGTTTTGGACATTTTGCCCTCCAAACGGCACTACCGCCGGCTACATCCTGCAGATATGCTGGGCGTAATCGCATAGGCCCTATGAGGATGGGAGTAGCCATGGCCGCCTTGTTCACGACCCCCAAGCGCAATGACAAAACCTCTGGAGCCCATTTTGTCGAGCCCGACGTTCGCCGTCGCATAGGACTCGCGCACAGCAGCTGGCGCCGCGTGACGCGCCGCATCGTCGTGGGTGCCGTGTGCGCGCTCACGGTGAGCTCGCTGCTCATGCCGAGCGTCTCGCTCGCGGCGGAGTGGGTGGACGTCGATGGCGTCCGCCACGAAGCGGCCGCGGGGCCCGCGGGAGACGCCGCCGGCACCTGGTCATGGGACGGCGCCGATGATATGAAGCTCAACGGCTACAACGGCGGTGCGATCGAGGCAGCGGGCAAGCTCAACGTGAGCTACGAGGGCAACAACACCGTCACTAACGACGACGGCCGCGGCATCAAGGTTAAGGATGGCGCGAACGAGAACGCCGAGCTTAATATTCAGGGCGACGCGTCCAGCACGCTCAACGTGGCATCTTCTCGTGACGCCATCACTTCCGTCGGCAACATCAACATCGACGGCGCTGGCACTGTCAACGCCACGAGCACCGAGCACGATGCCATCGATGCCGGGGGCGATGTCACCATCAAGGGCTCGGGAAACGTTAACGCCTCGGGCGATTCGGATGGCATCAGGGCCGACGGCAACATCACGATCGACAACAGCGGAACCGTCACCGCCAAGGCCACCGAGGATCAGGGTATCGATGCTAACGAGAACCTCATCATAAAGGGCGGCGGCAAGGTAGAGGCAAGCTCTATCAAAGACAATGCGATTTGGGCCGACGGCAACATCGAGATCTCGGATGGCAGCCAGGTCAAGGCAAGTTCCGAGGAAGACGCCGCCATCGACGGTAAAAACAGCCTCACGGTCACGAACGCTTCCCTCAACGCAAGTGGCGTTGGGTATGGCATCTATGTCTACAAGGGCATCACGCTCGATGGCGCGACCGTGACGGCCCGCGCAAGCTCAGATGGCGGGGAAGTCAGCGCACTCTTCACCGATGAGGACGACATCGTCATCAAGAACGGCTCGACTGTGGATGCGCTCGCAGAAGGCAGGTTCTCGGTTGCAATCTCCACCAGTAATTTCTACTCCGGCGAAGCGGGTGGCCATATCTACATCAGCGACTCCGTTGTCAAGGCCATAGCCCGCTATGCCGAGACCGGCGGCGACGGCCCCGACCACTACAGTGCAGGCCAGGATGGCGAAACTAACCCTCAGCCCCGAGGCATGAACATCGGCATCTTTGCTCAGACCAAGGAGGGCATCACGCCCGCAACCATTTCGATTCTCCGCAGCAAGGTCACGGCCGAGGGAGACACGGCGGCAATCTTCGCCCTTGCCATGAGCGCGGATGGTAAGGCGATTGGCACCATCGAAATCGAAGGAGCCACCATCCAGACGCCTGAAGGCGGCAAGGTCATTGACTATCGCAACAAGGAAGAACTCAGCGACGGCATCGTCTACGAGGCGGGTCAAACCATCGGCACGGGCGACGCTGTGATTGACTCCCCCTATAACGAAGCTGTCGCCAAGAGCACGGTCATCGCGCCTCCCGAAGAGACCAAACCCGGGGAAAAGCCCGGCGAGACCAAGCCGGGTTCCAAGTCTAAGAGCGCGAAGACAACCAAGACCGTTGCAGTTGCAGCCACGGGAGCCAAGATCGCCGGCAAACTCGCAGCGACCGGCGACGCCTCGAGCGCAGCCATCGTGGCAGCCGCCCTTGCGGGAACAGCCGCCATCGCCGCGGGCGCCGTGGTGAGCCGCAAGCGCTCATAGACGCCCTTCATACACGAACCGACACTTTTAAAGCCGCCTAGTCCGCGCACCGTTTAGCAACGCCACCGCCGAGCCCCCCCTCCGGCGGTGGCGTTTCCTGTTTGCACTCGTATGGTGCACACGCGAGCGGAGTCGCAATAGGCGGCTCCGCGCTTTGTGATTAATGCCCGACAACGCGTAGGTGCGCAGCTTATTCCTCTTCCGGATTTTGGACATTTTGCCCTCCAAACGGCACTACCGCCGGCAACATCCAGCAGATACGCTGAACCTAGCCGTATAGGCCCTTTGAGAACGGGAGCAACCATGGCAGCCTTGTTCACGACCCCCAAACGCAATGACACTACCGCCGGAACCCATGTTGCCGAACCCGACGTTCGCCGTCGCATAGGACTCGCGCACGGCAGCTGGCGCCGCGTGACGCGCCGCATCGTCGTAGGCGCCGTGTGCGCGCTCACGGTGAGCTCGCTGCTCATGCCGAGCGTCTCGCTCGCGGCGGAATGGGTCAAGGTCGGCGAAACCAAATACAACGCCGGCACTGCGGCGGGCGACGAGACCGGCACCTGGTCGTGGGACGGCGCCGACGACTTGAAGCTCAACAACTATAACGGCGGCGAGATCCAGGCCGCAGGCAAGCTCAACGTGAATTACTCGGGAAACAACATCGTCACTGCCGACTGGACCGAAGGCATCAAGGCTTCTCATGGCAAGAATGAGAACGCCGAGCTCAATATCCAAGGCGACGCGGGCAGCACGCTCAGCGTGACATCTACTGAGGACGCTATCCTCTCCACGGGTAATATCAACATCGACGGAGTCGGATCCGTCAACGCCACGAGCGCTGGGTTTGATGCCATCGACGCCGAGGGCGATCTCGCTATCAAAGGTTCGGGCAACGTCAACGCCACGGGCGTATCGGATGGCATCAGGGCAAACGGCAATATCACGATTGACGACAGCGGGGCCGTCACCGCCAGGGCTACCAAGGACAAGGGTATCGGAACCGACAAGAACCTCACCATCAAGGGTGGCGGCACAGTCGAGGCAAGCTCAGCCGATGGTGAGGCCATTTGGAGCGGCGGCAACATCAATATCTCGGACGGCAGCCAGGTCAAGGCGAGCTCCGAGAAAGACGCCGCCGTCGAGGCCAAGGGCAGCCTCGCAGCCACAAACGCCTCCCTCAACGCAAACGGTGTTGAATATGGCGTCTATGCCCACAAGGGCATCACGCTCGATCATGCAAACGTGACAGTCCGCGCAAGTAAAGGCAGATACGGTGACGCCATTGCCCTCTTCACCTACCAAGACGATATCGTCGTCAAGAACGGCTCCACCGTGGACGCGTTTGCGGAAGGCGAGGTTTCGGCTGCATTCTCCACCAGAAACGATCGACCCAACGAGGAGAGTGGCCACATCTACATCAGCGACTCCGTTGTCAAGGCCATAGCCCGCTATGTCGAGAACGGCGACGGCCCCATCCCCTACAGCGAAAACCAAGATGGTGAGACGAGCCCCGAGCCCCAAGGCGAGAACATCGGCATCATCGCCCAGACCAGCGAGGGCGTCACACCCGCAGTCATCTCGATCATCCGCAGCAAGGTAACGGCCGAAGGAGATACAGCGGCAATCTTTGCCCGTGCCATGAGCGCTGACGGCAAGACAATCGGCACCATCAAGATTGAGAACGCCGCCATCCAGACGCCCGAAGGCGGCAAGGTCATTGACTATCGCAAGCTCCGTGACGGCATCTACGAGGCAGGCCAAGCCATCGGCACAGGCGACGCTGTGATCGACTCCCCCTATAACGAAGCTGTCGCCAAGAGCATGGTCATCGCACCTCCCGAGGTAGCCAAGCCGGAAGACCCCAAGCCCGACGAGACCAAGCCCGCAGAAAGCAAGCCCGCGGAGTCCAAGCAGAGCCCCAGGCCTGAGGGCTCAAAGCCGACCAAGGCCGTTGCGGCTTCAATCACGAAAGCCAAGACTACCGGCGTGCTCGCGGCAACCGGCGACACCTCGAGTGCGGCCATCGTGGCAACCGTCCTTGCGGGAACAGCCGCTATCGCCGCAGGCACCATGGCGAGCCGCAAGCGCTCTTAGACGCCTCTGCGCACATGGCAGCTCCCGCGAAGGCCCCGAGTCCCAGCACCGTTTAACAACGCCACCGCCGAGCTCCCCTCCGGCGGTGGCGTTTTCCATATGCGTCCGCAGGGTATGCACGAGATTGTCTTTGGTCTAGCCCAACCTGCATGAGCCGGCGTGCGACAATGGGGGCCGTCGATATCACAACGCCGAGAGAAGCCCGTCATGGAAGCGCATCAAAAGCAGATAACCGTTCATGCACAGCATGCCGAAAGCGCACCAGTCATCTATCTTCCCGTGGTCATGGGCGACGGCACGGAGGTTTATGAACGCTGCCGAGAGCTCAACTGCCCGCCCTTCACGCTTGTCGGCATTGGCAGCCTCAACTGGAATCGCGAGCTGAGCCCCTGGGGATGCGACGGAACCGTGCGCGATGCCGAGCCCTTTGGTGGACAGGCCGCTGGTTTTCTTGACGAGTTGTTGAAGCAGATAATCCCAGAGGCCGAATCATCGCTCCCGCAACCGCCCACCTGGCGCGGCGTTGCCGGCTACTCGTTGGCGGGTCTTTTTGCACTGTGGGCACTTTGGCAAACAGATGTCTTTGAGCGCGCGGCGAGTGCATCGGGGTCGCTGTGGTTCCCCGGCTTTATCGACTACGCGCGCGAGCGCACGATGACAGCTACGCCCGACGCCGTCTATCTGTCACTCGGTAAAAAGGAAACCAAGACGCCCAACCGCATGATGAGGCACGTGCTCGACGACACGCGCGCAATGGAAGAGCTACTCATCGAGCGAGGCATCCCAACAACGCTGGCACTCAACCCCGGCAATCACTTTGCCCAGACCGACCTGCGCATGGCCCACGCCATACACTGGATACTGACGCATTAAAAATGGCGCCCACGCGTACGCATGGGCGCCATTTTTTGATTTAGCTGAACACAACTACTACTTGACAGTCTCCTCGAGTTCCGAGACATCGAACTCAAAATCATTGCCGGGCAGAATCGCGTTGAGCACGATACCCACCAGCGAGCCCACGGCAAGGCCGGAAAGCGAAATCGTCACGCCGCCCAGCTCCAGCACGATGGCACCGGCGGTGCTATAGGCAATGCCGAGCGAAAGCACGAGCACCAGAGCTGCCACCAGCACGTTGCGGTTGTTCTGGAAATCGACCTGGTTTTCGATAAGGTTGCGTACGCCCACGGCACTGATCATGCCATAGAGCACGAGCGACACGCCGCCGATTACACACGCCGGCATGGCCGCAATGACGGCCGCGAACTTGGGGCAGAACGAAAGCACGATGGCGCAGCACGCGGCAATGCGAATCACGCGCGGGTCGAACACACGCGTCAGAGCAAGCACGCCGGTGTTCTCGCCATAGGTAGTGTTGGCCGGAGCACCAAAGAGCGAAGCCAGAATCGTGGCAAGGCCATCGCCGAGCAGCGTGCGATGCAGGCCGGGATCGGCGATGTAGTTACGCTCGCAAGTGGAGCCAATAGCGGAGATATCACCGATATGCTCGATCATGGTTGCGAAGGCCAGCGGCATGATAGTGATGATGGCCGTCGTGGCGAGGCCGCTATCAAACTGCGGCCCAAAGAGTGCAAACACTGTGTTGTCCCACACGACGGGCAAGCCAACCCAGGGAGCGGCGGCAACGCCCGAAAAATCGACCTCGCCCAGCGCGGTCGCAACGGCATAGCTCACCACAACGCCCAGCAAAATCGGCACAATCTTGACCATGCCGCGACCCCAAATATTGCAGATGACGATTACGGCGACGGCAACCACGGCAACGAGCCAGTTGGTCTGGCAGTTGGCAATAGCGGAGCTTGCCAGGATCAGACCGATCGAAATGACGATGGGGCCCGTCACCACCGGCGGGAAGAAGCGCATGACGCGCTTGGCACCAAACGCACGGAAGAGCGCCGCGAGCACCGGATAGAGCAATCCGGCGCAGGCAACGCCCAGACAAGCGTAAGGCAATAGCTCGGCCTCGCCGTTGGGTGCAATGGCAGCATAACCGGCAATAAAGGCAAACGATGAGCCCAAGAATGCGGGGACCTTACCGCGCGACAGGAAATGGAACAGCAGCGTGCCCAAGCCGGCAAACAAAAGCGTTGCCGAAACCGAGAGACCAGTGAGCACGGGCACCAGCACCGTGGCACCAAACATGGCAAACAGGTGCTGTAGGCCGAGCAAAAACATGCGCGGGCGACCGAGCGACGATGCATCGTAGATGGCATCGGTGACGGCGGGTGTCGAAGACTGGGACATGGAAGTCCTTTCGAATGGAAGGGCGATCAGGCATATCGGATAACCTGCCCGAACGATACGATCCGAACCATTGTACGCGATACGCCACGTCTCGCACGCGCCGCCACCTGCAAACGCTAGCGCTATTTCCAAACGCGCTCGGCAATGCGCTTGACCAGCGCGATCTTTGCCCACTGTTCGTCCTCAGTCAGCTTGTTGCCAATCTCGCAGCTGGCAAAGCCACACTGGGGCGACAGGTACAGGTTCTCGAGCGGCACGTACTTTGCGGCTTCGCGGATGCGCTCGACGATAACATCCTCGTTCTCGAGCTCTGCCGCCTTGGTGGTTACCAAGCCCAGCACGACCTTCTTGCCCGGGGCAACGTACTTGAGCGGCTCAAAACCACCGGCGCGCGGCGTGTCGAACTCCAGATAGAAAGCGTCGACGTCCTCATGCGCAAACAGATATGGAGCGATGGGATCGTAGCCGCCTTCAAAAGCGTAGGTGGAGTGGTAGTTGCCGCGGCATACATGCGTGTTGATGACCAAATCGTCGGGCTTGCCCGCGATGGCAGCATTGTTGAGCGCCACGCCCAGCTCGCTCACCTTTTGCAGGTCAACCGGACTCATACCGGTCTTGGACACAAAGTCGGTATCGCAATAGATGCCCCAGGTGCAGTCATCAAATTGAATGTTGCGGCAGCCTGCGGCATACAGGTCGGCAATCACGGTGCGATATACTGCGGCGATGGCATCGGCGAGCTCTTCGTCGGTCTTGTAGACGGCGCGCAGGCTCTCCTGCTGGCCATCGCAGCGATCGAGCGTGACCTCAGAGAACGTCTGGATCGGCGCCGGAATGGTTTGCCGTGCGACCTGGCCCTCCCCCTCGAGCGCCTTGACAAATTTAAAGTGCTCGACGAACGGATGATTCTCGCCGCTAATGGAACCGGTTACCACGGCGGTGTCGGCGGTAGTCTCCTCATCGTGGAACATATAGCCCGTACGCGAGGTGCGACGCTCGACGCCGTTCAGCCCCCACATAAAATCGAGGTGCCAGTAGCTGCGGCGAAACTCGCCATCGGTGATGACCTGCAGGCCGGCGGCCTTTTGCTTGGCCACTAAGTCGCGGATGGCCTCGTCCTCGACGGCCTTAAGGCCGGAAGCGTCGAGTTTACCCGCGACATAGGCGGCACGGGCGTCCTTTACAGCCTGCGGACGAAGAAAGCTGCCGACGATATCGGCGCGAAACGGCGCGTTCGGTTGAATCGAAGTGCTCATGGATATCTCCCTTTGCATTGGTTGCTTTACTGGGACAGAGTATGAGCGCTCATATGGCCATCGTAAAATATATGTTTATAACAGTTTGATATAGATGTTTCCTATATCAGCTAGGACTGCCATAAAGAGATTTGACCCGTGCAGAACGCAGCAGTCTAGATGTGCTGACGAATCGCTTCGATATAGGCCTGCCCGTAGCGCGTAAGTGTCGTGTTCTTGCGCGTGATGATGCCGATCTCCATGTACTCGTCTACATCGAGCGGAATGGAGATAATGCCGGGGCCGTTAAGTTCATGGCTGATCACGCCCGAACAAACCGTGTAGCCGTTAAGGCCCATAGCTAGGTTGAACAGCGTCGCACGGTCGCGCACGCGGATATTCTTGCGGCGCTCAAAGGTCGAGGTCAGCTCCTCGGAATAGTAAAACGAGTTGTAGCTGCCCTGCTCATAGGACAGGAACGGGTAGTCTTCCAAGTCCTCGAGCGTCACACTCGAGCGACCCGCCAGCGGATGGTCGGAGCACACAAAGACATGCGGCGTAGCGCAGAAGAGTCCTTCGAATACGAGCTCGTTGGCCGCCAGCATGCGCTCGATGACCTCGCGATTGTGCTCCGACAGATACAGGATGCCGAGCTCGCTTTTCATATGCGCGACGTCCTCGATAATCTCGTGGGTCTGTTCCTCGCGCAGGGTAAAGTCGTAGCGCGCGGCATCGAACTCGCGGATCACATCGACAAATGCATTAACGGCAAAGGAATAATGCTGGCAGCTCACACTAAAGTGCGGCACCTGCTCGGACGTGCCTTTGTACTTGCCCTCGAGCAGGTCGGCCTGGTCGAGCACCTGGCGCGCGTAGCCCAAGAAGGTCTCGCCTTCCTCGGACACAATGACGCCCTTGTTGGTGCGCTCAAAGATGTGTACACCCATCTCGTTTTCGAGATCGCGAATTGACGCGGTAATCGAAGGCTGCGACACAAAGAGCCGGCGCGAGGCCTCGGTGATGCTGCCGCATTCGGCAACTTTGACGACATATCTGAGCTGCTGGAGCTTCATGGCTTTCTCCCTAGACGTTCGTGACGTCGAAACCCGTCACGTCCATCTGACGCATAAACGACGGCATCTCCCCCGTCGCGGCGCAGGCGGCAATCTGATGCAGAGCCCCGGCAACCGCATCATCTGCCGCAGCGCCGATATGCCAGCGCGCGGCAGCCGTGACGGCCTCGTTAGCATTGGCGACTGCAACGGAATTGGGAACGGCATCGATCATGGGCAAATCGTTATCGGAATCGCCGAATACGGCCACCTCGTCGGGCGTCAGGCCCAAAGCGCGCGCCAGCTCCAGCGCAGCACAGCCCTTGTCCCAGCCGGTCGGAAGAACGTCGAACAGGCGCACGCGGTTGTTGGGAAACACGAGCGAGAGCTCCGGCACCTCGGCGGCAACACGCTCGCGCAGCTCGGCGAGCTCCTCGCGCGAACGGGCACTCCAGATATTCGCCTTGTATACCGGGGCATCGTCAACGACAGGGCGACAGGGAGCCTCTTCGCCCTTGAGCCACGCGTTGCCGCCTGACTCCATGGCGTGACGCACACGCTCGGGATCGCTTGTCACGCAATAGGCGTCGTTGTCCCAAAAGTCATCACCCAGACGGTAGACCTTCAAATAGGTATCGTCGGTCTCTTGCTCCAGGTAGTCGGCCAGGCGCATAAGGGCATCGTTATCAGTTGCGCGCGAGGCAACCGCCTCGCCATCGACAAACATCACCTGGCCGTTGCAAAACGCACCGGTCGAGAAGCACTCGGAGCGATTGCGGAACATCCAGCTCATCGCGGACGGCTGGCGACCCGAAACCGGGCCAAAATGCAGGCCCGCCGCCTGCATGGCATGAATGCCCTCGATGGCGCAGTCGCTGGCGCCATCGTGTCCAGCAGGAATCAGCGTATCGTCCATATCGGTCAGCACAAGTTTGATCATAAGGTCCCCTCGGTCATTCTTTATCCCGTCTATTGTAACGACCTGCCAATAAGGGACAGGTTTATCTTGGCAGGTTTTATCTGGGAAAATGCAGCGCCCCTGTTGCCACCTGCCAAAATAAACCTGTCCCATATTGGCAGGTGCGCTAGTATAGGGAACAACAGATTCGATGCGGGAGTGCCGGCGGTGCAAACCACAAGGCTGAGAGGGCATAGGGCCCAATCCTTTGAACCTGTCAGTTAATGCTGGCGTAGGGAGCATGCCGCCTTTACAGGGGCGCTGTCTATGCACAGCGCCCCTTTTCTGTGCCAAGGAGGCATGTGCAGTGATCGATTCGGAACAGCTTAAGCAACAAGTGGTCAAGGCCGTGGAGGAGATTCGCGCCACCAACCCGATGGCAGGCTCCATCACCAATACGGTGACGATTGACTTTGTCGCCAACGCGCAGCTCGCCGTGGGCGGTTCGGCCGCTATGGTCTATCTTCCCGACGAGGGCGAGGCACTTGTTGCCGGCGGCGGTGCCATCTATCTGAACATGGGAACGCTCTTCCCCATCTACGAGCAGACGATCCCCCGCGTGGCCAAGGCAGCACACGACGCCGGCAAGCCCTGGGTGCTCGATCCAGTGGGCCTGGGCATCGGCAGCCTGCGCACCCAACTGGTAAGCGAACTCAAGCAGTACAAGCCAGCCATCGTGCGCGGCAACGCCTCCGAGATTATCGCGCTCGCCGGCCTGTGGGGTCTTGAGGGCGAGGCGGCCGACCTGAGCCGCGTGCGCGGTGTCGATACCACCGACACGGTCGACGCCGCCCGCGATGCCGCCGTGGCGCTCGCCCGCTACACCGGCGGCGCCGTAGTGGTCTCGGGCGAAGTCGACCTAATCACCGAGGGCACGACCGTGGCCAAATCCCACGGCGGCAGCCCGCTCATGTCAAAAATCACCGGTTGTGGCTGCTCGCAGGGCGGCGTGCTGGCCGTGTACGCCTGTGCTACCGATCCGTTTACGGCGGCAGTCTGCGGCACCGCCGTCTACAACGTCGCAGGCACGCGTGCCGCCGCTGTCGCCGATGCCCCGGCAAGCTTTAAGGTCGCCTTTATCGACGAGCTCTACCGCGCGACCGCCCAGGACATCGCCGATAACCGACTCGAGCTCGAGGAGGCATAAGCCATGTCCGAGCCCGCAACCAACGCCGGCATGAACACACTCGTCGCCGTGGCCATCGCCCCGTGCGGCACCGGCGATGAACTGTCCGCCGAGGTCGCTGAGGTCGTGCGCGTCATTCGCGAGAGCGGCCTTCCCAACCGCACCACCTCGATGTTTACCGAGATCGAGGGCGACTGGGACGAGGTCATGCAGGTCGTGCGCGATGCAACCTTTGTTCTGGCGAGCAAGGGCATCCGCACCGAAGTCGTGCTCAAAGCCGATATTCGACCCGGATTTACCGACACCATGACCGGCAAGCTCGAGCGCATGGAAGCGCAGATCAAAAAGCAGGAGGAAGCACGATGAGCATCCGCGACAACCTTGATATCTCGGCCTATCTGGTTCTCGGCCCCGAAAACACGCTGGGACGTCCCGTGGGCGATGTGGTGGCCCAGGCGCTCGACGCAGGCTTTACCTGCATCCAGGTGCGCTCCAAGGTGGCAAGCGCCCGCGAGATCATCGCGCTGACGGGCGATGCCGCGCAGGCTATCGCTCAGGCTGGCAAGACCGGTCAGGTCGCTCTGCTGATCGACGACCGCCTTGACTGCGTACTCGCCGCGCGCGAGCAGGGCATCGCTGTCGACGGCGTGCATGTGGGCCAAAGCGATATTCCCGTCGAGGTCTGCCGCAAGCTTCTGGGCCCCGATGCCATCGTGGGCCTTTCGGCCCGTTGCGAAGAGATGCTCGAGTACGTCAAAACCGCCGACATGAGCCTGGTCGACTACCTGGGCATCGGCCCGCTCCACGAGACCGAGACCAAGCGCGATTGCGGACGCGCGGCAGATGGCTCCATTATCACCAAGAGTTTTGAGGACCTGGCCGCCCTCCACGCGGCAAGCCCCGTGCCCATCGTGGTGGGCGGCGGCGTCAAGAAAGCCGACTTGCCGCAGCTCAAGGCCACCGGCGTCGACGGCTTCTTTGTGGTGAGCGCCGTATGCAGTGCCGACGACCCCTGCGCCGCGGCCAAGGAGCTCGTCGATACCTGGCAGCAGGCATAGGCCTATGCCGAGCAGTTGCTCCGCAGCCTCACATCTTCAATAGCGAAAAAGCGCATCCCAGTTTGGACGTCCATTCCGGGATGCGCTTTCCGTTTGCAGCTCCATTGGGAAACCGCATCCCATTCTGAACGTAAATTCCGGGATGCGCCTTCCGCTGAGCGCGCGGCAGTTTGCCCTACTCTGCCAGATACGCTTCCAGCGCGGGCAACGTCGCTTGCGCATCGTGGCGGCCGATCTGATAGATGCGCTCGAGCTCATCCGGTTCGCGACACAGCGACGGCACCTTTACCGATTCGCTCGGCCGCACCACAAAGACCTCGCCAGCGGCCTCGCGACGCGCTAGGTCATCGAGCGTGGCGTTGTAGACCTCGTGCCGATGCTCAAGCGCCGCAACAAATTCCGGATAGTGACGATACACGCGACGCAGCATGGGCATCACGCTATTGGGCTGCTTTACAAAGCCCGCCGGCTGCGTCAGCACCACCACGTTGCGGTCATAGCCCTGCGCAAACAGCCAGGCGCTGGGAATGGAATCGGCAACGCCGCCGTCCAGATACTTATGCCCCTCAATGGCGACAGGACGCGTTGCCACGGGAATCGCCGATGACGCCCGGATCCACTCGATATCGCGCTCGTCGCCATAGGGCAAGTCATGGTAGACGGCCTTGCCCGTCTCGATATCGGTGCACGCGCAGGTGAACCGCATGGGGCAGGCACGATAAGCCTTAAGGTCGATGGGATCGCGCTCGATGGGCACCTCGTGATAGGCAAACTCGGCATTGAACATGTCGCCGGTTCGCAGCCAGCTCGTCACGCTCGCATAGCGCTTGTCAGCGCAATAGGCCTTGTTGTAGCGAATGGCACGGCCGATTTGGCGCGATTTAAAGTTGTAGCCAAACGCCGCGCCCGCCGAGACGCCCACCATATGGTCGCAGGTCAAGCCGTGCTCCATCCATACGTCGAGCACGCCCGCCGTATACATACCGCGGTAGCCGCCTCCCTCGAGCGCAAGCCCCACCGTGGGCGTCGTATCTGGCTGTGCCATGCGACCATCTCCGTTCCTGCGTTTTAAACCGGGACAAGTATAGCCGCCAACACATATCGCCTCAGTCGCATTTTCATCGAACATTGCGTCGTAGCGCCACCGCTTGGCGAATAATAGCCATCCACCGCATGGACACCCATATACAAACCAAAACAGTTGTTTATACTACTCAGTAGTTATCAGCAACGAACGTCAGCCGACAAATAAACCCAACGACGCGGCAAGGCGGGGGCTTGGAAACACGCGAGGCGTTGAGCAACAACGCGTGTGCACAACGAGCTCGCCCGACGCAATCCGCCCCGACCCCAGAAAGCCGCCTACAGCATGGATACCCCCAGCAATTACACTGAAACGCTCGAAAAGACCGTCCGCGACCTTCTCAAGCGTCAGGAGGATCTGGTCAGGACCGCCTTTACCGACCAGCTTACCGGGCTTGGCAACCGCGGCGGCTTTGCCCGTTCCCTCGAGGAGCTCTGGGAGCAGGACACCCCCGTTACCATGGCGTACATCGATATCGACAATCTCAAGCACTGCAACGACGTCTTTGGCCATGACGAGGGCAACCGCTATATTTTGCAGGTAAGCCTCTATCTCAAGCTGTATATGGAGGTGGACGAAGCGGCGTTTCGTCTGGGAGGCGACGAGTTTGCCATCCTGTCTACGATTGCAACCGAGGACGACCTCGCCGAACGTCTGGAACGCTGCCGAACGGTCCTGCTCAAAAACAACGATGCCGAGATGCCTCACTCGTTTAGCTACGGAGTGGCACACGCCGACCCCGCCCTGGGCGAAGCCCCCAATCGCTTGACGAACGATGCCGACCATCGCATGTACGACTACAAGCTACGTCATGCCGTGCACCTTGATCGACGCAATATCGCACAAGCCCACACCGACGACTTCGAAATAAGCGATCGAATTTTCGACGCCCTTTCGATGCTCAACGAAGGCCGCTATTTCTTTATCGAGAACTTGGACAAACATCGAACCCTTTGGTCACAAGGCGCCTTGCGCGATCTTGGTCTTCCTTCGGAGCATATAGACAACTGTCACGATTATTGGAAAACGCGTGTCCATCCCGATGACCTTGAGGCCTATACCAACGACATCGACCAAATCTATGACGGCTCCAAACATCGTCACGTCATGCAGTACCGCGTGCGCAATGCCGCCGGCGATTACATCCTCGGCCGTGCTCGCGGGTTTCGTATCGACGGCGACGGAAATGTCCCCTCGCTCTATGTCGGCGAGCTCGTCAACCACTCGCTTGCCGAGACCGTCGACGCCGCCACGGGTCTCGGAACGCAGCGCACGCTGATCAACGCTATCGATGCCTGCCGTCGCGACCGTTGCGAGACGGGGCTTATAGCAGTGCGCGTTCGCGGCACGGCAAAGCTCAACGAGCTCTACGGGGCCGAGGCCGTCGACAACATGCTCGCCGAATACGCAGGCCGCATGCTGTCGATTACTCGCGGCAGGAGTCGCGTCTTCCGTTCACGCAACGCCCAGTTCGTCGTGCTTAGCAACAATTTGGATCACGAAGCATTCGAGCAACTGATCCAACATCTCAAAGAGGCCGTTTTCGCTCCCGTTCGAATCGCGGGCGACACTATTACCCCCGTCTGTCTTGTCGTTCCGGCCTTTTACGAGCACCTGACCAATCAAACGGCCGCCGTTTTAGGCGAACTCGACCGTCGCATTCGCACGGCCGGCGGGCTTGTTCCCAACGACAGCCTCCCCATACCCGAGGTGGAGCGCAAAAGCGCCATCGCCGAACGCATCGATCCGCTCACGGGTCTCTATCGACCCAGCGAGTTTATGCGCCGCGCCAACGAATTTCTCGAGACAAGGCGCAATGGCGCCTGGTGTATCGCCACCGTCGATATGGGGCACATGCGACTGTTCAACGAATGGCACGGACAGGCCGAGGGCGACCGCGTACTCGCCGATGTGGGCACGGTTCTCAAGGACATCGAGAATGCCGCCATGGGCGTCGCAGGGTACTGGGGCCAAGACGATTTTTGCGTACTCATCCCCTTTGAACACGACACCGTCCATCAGATCTATAGCCGCGTTCGCCAGGCCGTGGTCAAGCATGATGACGGCGTGGGCTTCTGGCCGTCCATGGGCGTCTACCCCATCGACTCCAACGAGGAAATCACCATCGATGCGCAGGCCAAGGCCATGTTTACCAATCGGCGCGCAAAAAACGACTTTAAGGAGCGCATTGCCATTTTCCGCCCCGAGGAATACGAGCACGAAATCGCGTTCCACCGCACGCTGACCGAATTCCAGTATGCGCTCTCAAACGGCCGCATTACCTACTACGTGCAGCCCCAGGTCGACATGGAAACCGGCGAGATCGTTGGCGCCGAGGCGCTCACACGCTGGATTGACAAGGATGGCTCCCTCATTTCACCTACCACCTTTATCCCCGCTCTCGAGGAAAGCGGTTTTGTGGTGACGCTCGACAAATATGTTTGGCAGGGCGTCGCCTCGTGGCTGCGTGAGTGCATCGATCGAGGGCTGCGCGTAGTTCCGATCTCGCTCAATGTGTCGCGCGTGGATATCCTTGCCTGCGACGTCGCCGAGCATATGGGGGCGCTTGCCGCCCAATACAACCTACCGCCTGAGCTCATGCGCATTGAGATCACCGAGACGGCTTATACGGGAGAGTCCGAGGCCGTGGATAAGCTGACGGCCGACCTACACACTCGCGGTTTCTCGACCTACATGGACGATTTTGGCACCGGCCAGTCTACGCTCGCGATGCTCAAGAACGTCAACGTCGACGTCATCAAGCTTGATCGCACGTTTGTGCCCACCGACCGCGATCAAAGCCGTAGCGCGCAAATCGTTTCATCAATGCTCGAGATGGCGCAATCGCTCCATCTGCCCGTTGTAATCGAAGGCGTCGAGACAAACGAGCAGGCGAACATGCTGCTCCACATGGGTGCCCACTACGCTCAGGGCTTCCTCTACTACCGCCCCATGCAGGCAAAGGATTTTGAGGCATTGCTCGATGGCGGCAACAAAAACTGATACGCTCGCGCGCAAAACGATACCGCCGAAGGGGCGCTTGTCCCCATTGGCTAACTTATGCCCCCAATCCAAACCGAATTGGGGATATGATGCAAACCACTGTTGTGCCCAAGGAGGTTATCCATCATGAACGAGTCGTATCGCCTGGGCGAGCAATCGATCATTGCCTATCTTCAGCGACTTGCGAACGGGGTCTCGACCGCCGAGCTCGATGTTGCCGCGCTGCCCACGGAGCTGTGCGCCATCGGCGAGCAGCTACAGAAGACATTTGCCATCCTGCAGCAAGAACGCGAGCTGCTTGAGCGCGGCGCCTATATCGATTCGCTCACCAATCTTGGCAACCGTGCTGGACTCCACCGTTATGCCGAGCTGCTTTGGCACAAAGGCACCCCCTTCACCTGCGCTTATATCGATATCGATCGCCTTAAGCATTGCAACGATACGTTTGGTCACACCGAGGGCAATCGCTACATCCTGAGCATCTGCCGTGCACTCACCGAGACAATGGAACCCAATGACCTGCTGTTCCGTATCGGTGGAGACGAATTTGTACTCGTATCCCCCACGACAGATGAAGCCGAACTCGAGCAGCGCCTGGAGCGGACGCGCACCGACCTTATCGAGGCAACATCGGGCGGCAAAGCGCCCATGATCGCTAGCTTTAGCTTTGGCTGCTCGCGCGTCGACCCACTCGCTGGCGATACGCGTCGCCAGATGACCATGGACGCCGACCGCAAAATGTATCGCTACAAGCTCATGCACCGTGTGCAGCAGCCGAAGGAAAACGACGCATCCATGCGCCCGATCGCCGATCAGCCTCCCTGCAACGACCGGGTGTTCCAAGCGATCTCCATGAGCTCCGAGACGCGCTATCCGTTTATCCTTAACCTCGATACCGGCGAATCGCAATGGTCGATTAATGCCGTGCGCGATTTTGACCTGCCCTCCCAGCATCCCTATAACTCGCTCGATATGTGGCTCGCCCGCGTTCACCCCGAGGACCGCGACAACGTGCGCAGCGAGCTCGATATGGTGGTAAACGGCGCGTGGCACTTCCATTACATGCAGTATCGCGTCATGAATACCGCTGGTAAATATGCGCTGTGCGAGTGTACGGGCTACCGCTTGGATAGCACCGAAACCGAGCCCAACATGTATGTGGGCATTATCATCAACCGAAGCTTGGCGGATACGACCGATTCCGTGACCGGCCTGGGCGATATCCACGCCCTGGTCAACGCCATTGGCGAAATGCGTCGCGTGGCGCGCAAGGCAGGCCTGGTCGCCATCAAAATCGACGACATCGCCAAGGTCAATGCCCGCTTTGGCTTTGATGCGGGCGACCGCGTTTTGGCAGAAAGTGCCGCCTGCCTCATGGACTGTTCGCGCGGCAAGGGCCGTCTGTTCCGCTCGACCGGACCGATGTTCGTGGCGCTTTTCGATGACCTTGATCCCGAAGAGACCGACGCGATCGCAGAAGAAATCGAGCGGTTCTTGGGGTCGCCCGTACTCTTTGGCTCATTTGAATATCAGCCGCCCATTCGTGTGGCCACACTTCATCTAGATGCCGTCGACCGACAGCCCGTTTCCATTTTGAACGAACTTAATGCGCTGATTAAAGAGGCGCCGCAGGTACCGGGCACCAAGCTGGACTAGCGTTATGGGGCGCATGATGGTTAATTTCCGATCTCAACCGAACACATTGGGCAAATAGGTCGTACCCGCAGTTAGCCGAACGTCCCCTCAGTCCCTCCCGGGGCCCGGGGGCACCGTTTCGATACTCTTGGTTTACTTTGCCTGATGCAAATAAGTGCTCAACAAGATAGAACCTATCCCCCGCCACGGATATGCCCTCGAGTAAATCTGTTAAGCCAAGCCTATCAAATTCTATTGACAATTGGCTGCATTGGTCCATTTTGTCGTCCAGCCACTTCCGCTGGCTATCGCCTCATAAACACAAACCTAACGAGCCGCACGAACGACAAAGAGGCCAAGCTGAACAGAAGTAGAACCAAAACTTCAAAAACGCTGGTATTCCAATCGCGTACCCAGCCCTCTACCGCCCACAAGAAAAACAGCAGCCCCATCCATAACGTCACAGAAGAAATCAGCTTTGCGTAAGGGCGTATATCAATCTCGCTCTCCCTTTTTGTGACATCATATCCAGCAATTGAGCAGAGCCATCTTCCTCTTCGGTATTGGATTGAAAGGACAATCAAGGCAATCGAAGTCATCAAGCAAACAGCATCCTCTGTTTCCATAGAGTTTCCTTTGCTTTCCATCCTAGTTACGCATTCACAATCGAATCAAACCAAGTATGAATTACTCGATAGCAACCGCCTTAGTATAAACCATAGCCGCCGCAGCAGCCCGCCTTCCAAGGCCTCAAAGCTCGCCATCGAGGGCGACCCGCCCAGACCCCTTACAATCTGCTCGCACGAGGCCCCGCACTCCAACATCCTCTGGACCGTATCCCGCTCGTACCTGGTAAGCGTGCCTGCCGTGGGCCCTCGGGGCCGGCATCGTGCCCCACGCCATCTGCCCGCTCGTGCGATAATCCTCTGCAGAAGTCACCAACAGCAGAGGGAGTTTGTGATGAAGGTTCTTTTGGTCAATGGCAGCCCCAAGGCAAACGGCAACACCGCTCGCGCGCTCGCCGAGGTCGCCGAGCAGCTTAACGCCGAAGGCATCGAGGCCGAGATGTTTCAGCTGGGCGCCAAGCCCATTCGCGATTGCATTGGTTGCGGCCAGTGCGGCAAGCTCGATTGCCGTTGCACCTTTGACGACGATGTGGTCAACGAGTTGATTGCCGCTGCCGAGCAGGCAGACGGCTTTGTCTTTGGCTCGCCCGTCTACTACGCACATCCCAGCGGACGCATCCTCTCGGCACTCGACCGCGCATTCTATGCAGGCAGCAAGGCCTTTACGCACAAGCCGGGCGCCGCTGTCGCCGTTGCCCGTCGCGGCGGCACGTCGACCACCTTCGACGTGCTCAACAAGTACTTCACCATCAACCAGATGCCCGTGGTAGCATCCACCTACTGGAACAACGTCTTCGGTGCCATGCCGGGCGAGGCCGCCCAGGACGCCGAGGGCCTTGCCACCATGCGAAACATCGGTAAAAACATGGCCTGGCTGCTGCGTTGCATCGAGGCGGGAAAGGCCGCCGGCATCGAAGCCCCCGAGGCCGATCGCGAGCGAACCAACTTTATTCGGTAGAACGGCGGAACATAAATATGAACGTGCAAATTTTCGGGACTAAGAAGTCCTTCGATACCAAGAAAGCCCAGCGTTATTTTAAGGAGCGCCGCATTAAGGTGCAGTTTATTGACCTTAAGGAAAAAGAGATGAGCAAGGGCGAGCTCACGAGCGTGATGCAGGCGGTCGGCGGCATCGACAAGCTGCTCAACCCCAAAGCCAAGGACGAGGAGACACTCGCGCTCATCCAGCACCTTACCCCCAGCCAGCGCTTCGACAAGCTGCTCGAGAACCAGCAGGTTCTGGCCGAGCCCATCGTGCGCAACGGCAAAAAGGCCACCGTCGGCTATTGTCCCGATGTGTGGGGAGCCTGGGAGTAGCCTGTGTTATTTGTCGGCGCGTGGGTATAAGAGCTGGCGTTTGGCATAAGATTCAACTGTAAGCCATGTCTAACAAAGGAGGGCACATGCCCAACAAACCCGTGAAGATCATCATGCTTACCGGCTACCTCGGTGCCGGCAAGACCACGCTGCTCAACCACATCCTCGCCAACGACGGCGGCATCCGCGCCGCCGTGATCGTCAACGATATCGGCGAGATCAACGTCGACGCCAGCCTTATCGCCGACGGCGGCCTTTCCGAGACCGACGACCTCATCCCGCTCACCAACGGCTGCATCTGCTGCACGCTTTCGGACGACCTGGCCAACCAGCTGCAGGGCATCGCCGATTCGGGCAAGTTCGACTACATCATCATCGAGGCCTCGGGTATTTGCGAGCCTATCCCCATCGCCTACACCATCTCGAGCTTCTGCGACGAGGCCAAGGTGGGCGGCGAGCCCAAGCTCGCGCTCGACAACATCGTGGCCGTGGTCGACTGCGCCCGCATGTACGACGAGTTCAACGGCGGCCGCGACCTGCTGGCCGAGGATATCGACGAGGACGACATCGAGAGCCTGCTCATCCAGCAGATCGAGTTTTGCTCCACGCTGATTCTTAATAAGACTGACACCGTCACCCCCGAGCAAATCGCAGAGCTTAAGGCCATTGTGCGCAGCCTGCAGAAGGACGCCGTGATTATCGAGGCCCAAAACGGCGAGGTCCCCATGGAGGAGCTGCTCGACACCGACCGCTTCGACTTTATGCGCGCCTACAACTCCGCCGCCTGGATCGAGGCCATGGAGCATCCCGAGGAGCACGACGACCCCGAGGTGCTCGAGTACGACATCGAGACCTTTGTGTACTCGCGCCGCAAGCCGTTCGACCTGCAGAAGTTCACCGATTTTGTTGAGCAGGAGTGGCCCGACGAGGTCATTCGCGTCAAGGGCCCGCTGTGGCAGACCGGCGATCCGGACATGTGCTACATGTTCGAGCAGGCCGGCCACCAGATGCGCCTGATGGAGAACGGCCTGTTTGTCGATTCTGCGCCCGAGGGCGAGAAGCAGAAGATTATCGACGAGAACCCCGAGATCATGCAGATTTGGGACGACGAGACGGGCGATCGCATGACGAGCCTGTGCGTCATCGGCCGTCACATGGACAAGGATGCGCTCATCGCCGCCCTCGATGCCTGCCTGACCGACTGGCACCGCGCCTAGGTTTATCGAAGCGGGCATTTTTCCGCCCACGTTACCGCCAAAACCACCACGAAGGTGCCTGTGAACTGCCTCCCATTTCTTGGACATCGGGAAATGGGAGGTTTTC
>CATYIU010000023.1:0-32054 GCA_958407445.1 uncultured Collinsella sp. | reverse complement strand
CCTACCGGGAGTAGCATCGAAGGTTGACAAAACTATAGGAACACCCAATGACTAGTCGGCGTAGGTGAAGGTTGTGACGTCGAACATGCCCTCAGGGCGGATGCGGAGCGTCGGGATGACCGGCAGGGGCAGGAAGATGATGCCCATGATGGGGTCGAGCGGCGGCTCGATGCCCATGGCGCGCGCCTTGACCATAAAGTCGTCGTGCTGCGCGGCGACATCCTCGGCCGTGCCCTCGCTCATCAGACCACCGAGCGCCAGCGGAATGCACGCCACGACCTCGCCGTTGCGCACCAGCACGTGACCGCCCTGGCCCACGGCCTCAACAGCCGCCATCATATCGGCAGCGTTATCGCCCACCACGCACACATTGTGCGAGTCGTGGCCGATCGTCGAGGCAATGGCGCCGCCCGTGATGGTAAAGCCGCGCACCCAGCCGCGACCGATGTGCTTGCCGACAAGACCCAGGCCCGCAGGACCATCACCGTCGGCGCCCTCGGCCTGCAGTGACACACCGCGGCCGTGGCGCTCAATCAGCATAATGCGGCGCAGGCCCTCGGCGCTCTCGGGGCGAGCCACGCCCGTGATGGCCTTACCCGGCACCACGTCAATCACGGCCTCGCCCGGCTTAAAGGCATAGTCGAACACGTCAAGCGAAAGCTTCGGCAGCTTAACGGAGGCGCGCAGCTCATCGGCAAGGGCCGCAACCTCGGCCATCTCGGGTGCAATCTCGCCCACAAAGGTGCCGTCCTGCGCCACCAGAGCACCGGCGGCATATACGCGATGCGGAGCCGTGGCAAACGTCAGGTCATTGAGCACCAGCAGGTCGGCACGCTTGCCCGGGGCAATGGCGCCGCGTAGCTCGTGCGGGTCGCGGCAGCCGTGATCCAGGCCAAACGCCTCGGCCGTGGAGAGGGACGCCATAGAGATAGCGACCACGGGGTCGATACCGGCCTCAATCGCCACGCGGCAGGCGTTGTCGATCATACCGGTCGAAAGCGCATCGGAAGGAGCGCGGTCGTCGGTCGCAAAGCAGCAGCGGCGGGCACGGGCAGGATTCTCCAGCAGCATCGGCGACAGATTGGCCAGGTCATGGCTGCACGTGCCCTCGCGCAGCATCACATACATGCCGCGGGACAGCTTATCGAGCGCCTCCTCGGGAATCGTCGACTCGTGGTCGGCGATAATACCCGCTGCGGCATAGGCGTTGAGGTCTTTGCCGGCAACAAGTGGCGCATGGCCGTCGACCTGCTTGGACGGCGTCTGGTTGGCAGCGTCGATGCGAGCGCAGGTCTCAGGATCGGCCATAAAGACACCCGGCAGGTTCATCATTTCGCCCAGACCAAAGACATCGCCCGGATACTCGGCAAAAAACGCCTGCATGTCAGCGGCGGTAATCACAGCGCCCGCTTGCTCATCGGGCAGCGCGGGCACGCACGAGGGCATCATGTACTTGATGGAAATGGGCGCGCGGCGACCGTCCTCGATCATAAAGTGCAGGCCGTCCAGGCCGGAAACGTTGGCGATCTCGTGGCTGTCGGCAATGGCAGTGGTGGTGCCGCGCGTCGCCGCCATGCGCGCATACTCGGCGGGTCGGATGTTCGAGGACTCGATATGCAGATGTCCGTCGATAAAGCCGGGGGCGATATAGCGACCCTGGCAGTCAATGACCTCAGCCGCCTCGTAGGTGCCGGCGGCATCGTCGCGACCGTCGTAGAGCACGCCGACGATTACGCCGTCCTTGACGGCAACGCTACCGGGCGCCACGCGCTGACCATATACGTCGACAATCTGCGCGTTGGTAAACAGCGTGTCGACGGGCACGCGGCCCTCGGCAGCATCGATCACAGACCTCATGACCTCAACGGACATACATACTCCTTTAACTGTAGAAATAGCTGCGGAGCGGACAAACCTTCACCGCAGCAAGCCAATAGCCATTGTATGCCCAAACGATGGGTCGGGAATACACCCCCTCCGCTTAACGGCACACGCCGCTTGGCGCAATGGGGACAGGTTGCTTTGTACCAATGACAAGGAGTGTCCCAAAGTGCCGACACAAAAGGAACGTCCCCAAGTGCCGCAAAATGATGAGAGTGGATAATCTCCCACTTTGAACCCCCAAGCAGGCCAAAAACGGAAGATTATCCACTCTCATTCTGTGGGCACTCATTTAAGTCTGTCCCCAATGAGTGCACCTAACTGCCACCTACAACAACGGAAGCGCCGATGTCTTGGCAACGACAGACACTATGACCCAATCCGAGGGCACTAAAAAGATAGGAGCCCCCGCTCGTGACCGCGGGTCGGGGCTGCGACAATGATGTTGAAGTGCCATAGGCGCAGCCGCGCCGCAACGAGGTTGGGAGGCTCCCATGCCAAAGTATTCTACCGCGTTCGGGATGGACGTCCACCTGAGGTCGACCACCGTCTGCGCCCTCGACGCGGACACCGGCGAGGCCGTGACGAGGAGGTTCCCCGGCAACCCCTGGGGCGAGATCGCCGGGTGGATGGGTGGGTTCCCCGGGCCGTCGCTCGCGGCCTACGAGAGCGGCTACCCCGGCTTCGCCCCGCAGAGGGAGCTCGCCGGGCTCGGCGTCGAGTGTGTCGTCGCCGCGGTCTCGAAGATCCCCAGGTCGGCCGCCGACTCGGCCTCCAAGAACGACAGGAACGACGCCGCCAGGATGGCCAAGGCGATACTCGCCCACGACATCTCCCCCGTATGGGTCCCCTCCCCCGAGGTCGAGGGCATCAGGGACCTCGCCGGCGCCTACGACGGGGCGACCGCGCGCCTGGCGACCGCCAAGCAGCGGCTGCTCGCCTTCCTCGCAAAGCGAGGGTTCGCCTACGGCGGCACCACGCCCGCCGGCAACCCGAGGAAGTACTGGACCTACGACTTCCTGAGGTGGCTCGACAAGGTCAGGCCGGAGGACGATGGCGGGGTTCGGACGCTCGCCGCTCTGAGGAGCGAGGTCGAGGCCGCGGCGGAGGCCCGGGCGGATCTGCTCTCCGAGTACAGGGCAGCCGTGGATGCCAGCCCGATCGCCGCGGAGGTGGCCGCCCTCCAGTCGATCAAGGGCTGCGCCTTCGCGCTGGCCGCAGCCTTCTCGGCCGAGGTCGGCGACTTCACGAGGTTCCGTTCCGGAAGGCAGGTCACGGCCTATTTCGGCCTCGCGCCGAGTCAGAGGTCGAGCGGCGACTCCGTGCGGCTCGGAGGCATCAGCGGTGCGGGCAACGCGCTCGTGAGGAAGCTGGCCGTTGAGGGTTCATGGTGCTACGCCGCGGCACGGCACCAGCCGAAGCTCATGCCAAGGGACACGGGCGTGCCCCTCGAGATAAGGATGCACGGGAGGAAGGGATCCGAGCGGCTCCTGCGGCGGCGCGAGGAGATGCTCGCCCGCGGCATGCCCGCGGCGAAGGCTAACGCGGCCACCGCGGCCGAGCTCGTGAGGTGGCTCTGGGCCCTCGGCATGATGTGCCGGGAGGGCGCGGAATAGACATAGCCCCCGCCCCGGCGAGCCGGGCGGCCTTCGGGGATACCCCCTATTTCGCTGTGCGCGCGGAGCCCTCCGCATGCGCCTCGACAGACTTGGGGAACCCCGCCGAAGGAATGGAGTGCGGGCCGACAGAACGGTATCCGCGGATATGAGACTGAGCCGAAGGCGTCGATGACATGCCGGGGGCGGACCGGGACGGGTTAACGGCAGGCCCCGCCGACCGATTGCAAGCGGTCGGCGGGGCCATTGTGGCTCTTGACAGCGGATTGGGTCATATGAGCGAATGGCCGACAAGCTCGACCTCGCCCGCCGCAAATACGTGCGGCCAGGCCTGCTGCATATACGCGCGCAGGTCGTCGAAGGGCTGCCAATCCACCGCCTCGGCATCCATGCTCGAAATGGTCGGAAACGACAGCACGCGGCCCAAGTGCTCGCACGCGCCGGCCTCGTCTATATCGGCAAAATCGTCCTCATGCGCAAAGAAGCGCCAAACCTCGGCCATGACATCCTTTCGATTGTGACGACAAAGGCCGCCCCACGGGAGCGGCCCTGCAACGTAAGCGTTTGCGGTCGGTTATTTGTCCTCGAGATAGCGAGAGAGGAACTCACGAGTGCGCTGGTGTTTGGGGTTGCCGAAGAGCTCGGCCGGCGCGGCATCCTCGAGCACCACGCCCTTGTCCATAAAGACCACGCGGTCGGACACCGTGCGGGCAAAGGCCATCTCGTGCGTGACGACGACCATGGTCATGCCGTCGGCGGCGAGCTTGCGCATGACCTCGAGCACCTCGCCCACGATCTCGGGGTCGAGCGCGGAGGTCGGCTCGTCGAACAGCATGATCTGCGGATTCATACATAGGGCACGAGCGATGGCCACGCGCTGTTTTTGACCACCGGACAGGCGACCAACGGCGGCGTGCGCGAACTTTTCGAGTCCCACGCTCGTCAGATGCTCCATCGCGACCTTCTCGGCCTCGGCCTTGCTCATCTTTTTGAGCGTGACGGGCGCGAGCGTGCAGTTGTCGAGCACGTCCATGTTGTTGAACAGGTTGAAGCCCTGGAACACCATGCCGATGTCCTCGCGCAGTTTATTGATATTGCAGCGCTCGGCAGTAAGGTCCTGACCGTGGAACCAGATATGGCCCGCGTCCGGGGTCTCGAGCAGGTTAAGGCAGCGCAGAAACGTCGACTTGCCCGAGCCCGAGGCGCCGATGATGGTGACGACCTCGCCGGGATTGACGGACAAGTCGATGCCCTTGAGTACCTCGAGTGAGCCAAAGCTCTTGCGCAGGCCCTCGACGCGGATAAGCGGCTCTTGGTTTTGCACGGCTGCCGCAGTGCCGGTAGTGGCGGTATCTGCCATGATGATTCTCCTCGTCTTAAGCCTAGTTAGAGCTGGGCAGCGTGGCAGGAGCCTCGGCGCCGAGCTTTTTGCCAAAGGCCTCGAGCAGGCGGCTCGCCACGAGCGTCAGGATCAGATAGACCACGAGCGCCACGCAGTAGACCTCCATCTGGCGGTAGTACACGCCGGCGACGGTGGTGGTGGCGTACATGAGGTCGAACACGCCGATGACCGAGAGCACCGACGAGTCCTTGATGTTGATGATGAGCTCGTTGGTGAGCGCCGGGATCGCGTTTTTAATACCCTGAGGGAACACGACCTTGCGCATAGCCTGCCACTGCGACAGGCCCAGCGAGCGCGCTGCCTCGGCCTGGCCGGGATCGATGGACTCGATGCCGCCGCGCAGGACCTCCATCATGTAGGCGGTAGAGTTGAGCGAGATGGTGACGAGGCCGGCGGTGAAGGTACTCCAGATCTGGTTGGCCTGGGCGGTCTCGAAGCCCATGCCGCGCAGAACGGTAAAGCCCGCGTAATAGATGAGCAGGCCCTGGACCATCATGGGCGTGCCGCGCACGACGGTGGAATAGACGGTCGCAAAGCCTCGGCCAATGCTCTTAAAGAAGCGCACCAGGTCGTTGTCGACGCGATCGAAGGTCTGGGTGCGCAAGAACACAAAGAGCAGCGCCAAGAAGAAGGCGATGACCGTGCCGAAGGTGGCAAGCGCGATGGTGATCTCGATACCGCGGATAAAGAAGTCGCCGCTCTTGTAGGTCATGTAGACCAAGCTCGACAGAAAGTCGCTGGGATTGGAGTCCGAGACAATGCTCACCTGCACCAGGTCGACAAACGACATGACGCAGCGGTCGATAAAGAAGATCGCCGCGATGGCAACCACGACATAGCTGCCCAGGCGCGCGCCGCGACGGAAACGCTCGGATGCAAACGGCGACGTTTCGCGATAGTCGCTCCAGTGCATAACCTTGGTGACGAGCGCTGCCGCCGACACGACGATCCAGGCCCAAAGAATCGCCCAAAGGCAATCCTGGAAGATGCCGGTGGGCGCCAAAAAGCTCAGCGGCGTGGGGTTGCGCTGGCTAAATGCCAAGCCGAGCGCCGCGATAACGCTCGTGCCCAGGTACACATAACGGTGGTCGGCCTTGATAAAGGAGGCCAGACGATTGATGCCTTTCATGCTGCCTCCCTATGCCGGCTGACGGTCGAGGCACGCGTCCCACATCTGGTCGCGCTCCTCCTGGCTGATGCCCTTGAGTGTCTTGTCGATGAGCTTAAGCAGTTTGTCCGATCCCTTGCGGCAACCGACATTCGCCGTGACCTCCTGCTTAAAGCCCTCGCCCTCGGCAAAGTGGATGGGGACGATACCGGGATTTTGGGCCATATAGCCCTTTTCGTTCTCAGTGTTGTAGGTCACGGCGTCGCACGTGCCCTGCAGCAGATTCGAGAACACCGTGGGGACCGAATCGACCGGGTTCTTGTGCACAACGCCCGGAATCTCGTCGATGACGGTATCGAGCATCGTGTCCTTTTGGCCGAGCACCGTGGCACCGCTGAAGTCGCTGAGCTTGGTGGCGTTTTGGTAGGGCGAGCCCTCTTTTACGAACAGGCCAAAGTAGCCAATGAAGTACGGGTCGGAAAAGCCGACGGACTCCTCGCGCTCGGGCGTGGCGCTCATGCCGGCGATGATGAGGTCAATCTGGCCGTTGTTGAGCGAGTCGATAAGGCCCGAGAAGCTCTGCTTGACGGCAACGGGCTCGCCGCCGAGAGCCTTGCAGACGATCTTGGCGATCTGCACGTCGTAGCCATCGGCGTAGGCTCCCTGCACGTTATCGATGGGGATCGTGAACTCGCTGGCCTCGGAAACCTGCCAGTTGTACGGGGCGTAGGCCGCCTCCATGCCAATGCGGATCTTATCCTTGCCGATCACAGAATCGGACAGGTCGTCGCGACCGCCGCCCGTCGTGGACTGAACTACTTCCAGCGTGGAGGGACGCTGGCAGCCGGCAAGTGCGCCGGCGACGACAGAAGCGCTCGCAGCGAGAGCGCTACCCAAAAAGATGCGACGGCTGCATACCGGCTGTGGATGCGCGTCGCGTTGATGGGGAGAATGCATAATCTGCCTTCCCTGTTGAATCGTATGCTGACGACTTAACAGGATATACGCCAGCGACCAGCAGCGCAGCACAAGCTCGAAAAATTAATAGACACACGGTAGTCATTGGGAGCGTCGATGTTTTAACAATGCCAGCGAGCGCCACCCAGAGCGAACAAGTTGGCATGAAAAAGGCAAGGCATAGACCTTCTGGTCATGCCTTGCGTTTTTAATGACAAATTGTCGCTCTGGGTGGCGCGCAGCGTCGACCAGTCCGCCGTTCGTTAGAACGGCGGAACCTCTAGAGCAGGGTGACGCTAAAGGAACGGGTGTCGGTAGCACCCGGCGCCAGCGTAATGGTGTTGACCTTGTGCTCAAAGACGTCGTCCTCGGTATCCATGGTGGTGTGGCCGGTCCAGGGCTCGAGCGCCACAAACGGGGCGTCGTTGGCGGCAGACCACACGCCGATGTACTTAAATCCCTCAAAGTCGATCTTGACGCCGTGACCCGACTTGCGACCGCGCAGCGTAAGCGTGGAGCCCGGGGTATCGGTGAACATGATGGCGTCGTTATCGAAGCTGCGGTGCGTGATGGGCAGCACGTCCGAGTTATCGGGGGCCTTATAGCTGCCCTCGAACGTCATAAGGCCATCGGGCGTGATGACGGGGGCCTCGTTAGTCCAAGCCTCAGTAAACGCCAGCTCGTAATCCTCGAACGCCTCGTCCTCGGCACCAGGAGCGGGCACGTTAAATGCGGGGTGACCGCCCACCGAGAACGGCAGGTCAACGTCGCCGGTGTTGGTGACGGTAAAGGTCTGCGTGAGCGTGGCGTCGCCGGTCAGAGCATAGGTCATGTTGAGCTTAAAGTGGAACGGGAAGGCCTTGAGCGACTCGGGCGTGTCGGTAATCTCGTAGGTGACAGACGAGCCGTCCTCAGAGACCTCGACCAGCTTGTGCTCGACAATGCGCGCGAGGCCATGACGCGGCATCTCGCAGGTTCCGGCCGCAGACGTCGCCGTGTTGTTGCGCAGCGATCCCACGATGGGGAACAGAATCGGCGCATGCTTGCCCCAAAAGGCCGGGTCGCCCTGCCACAGATACTCGTTGCCGTTGAGGGCAAGGCTCGTGAGCTGGGCGCCCATGGAATCGATGGCAGCGGTAAGGCCGCCGCGCTTGATGGTAGTGACGGTGGACATGCTACTTCCTCCAAAAGTAAACAATAGTGTCGAGGGCTATTGTCCCACTCTTGGCGGCGGGGTTGAGCGTCAGGCGCAGTTATTGAGCAATCGCGTAAAGGTCGAACCCGCCCTGCGGCGTGCTATCGACCGTATCGGGTGCCTGTGAATTAAAACTCACCGGAACCATGCGCTTTGAGGCACGGTAACGCGTGCCGTCGGTGGCGACGGGCGGCTCATCGACCGTGAGCTCGTAGTCGCCGGGCTTGAGCTCGATGCCGTCACCTTCGGAATTGACGTATTGGTACTCGTCGATCGCTTGCCCCTTGAGCGTGCGACCCACGATATGGACGAGCATCTGGCTGTCGCCGCGCGCGGTGTCCCACGTCGCGCCGTCCTTGACCTCGACCGATACATGCACCGAGCGCGTGCGGCTGAGCGGTTGTTCGACGGACATCTCGACCTTGGCGGCGTCTTTTCGTTGTTGTTCAACATGGCTCCAGACGTTTCCAATTACCGAGCATGCGATAACGCCGGCCATGAAGGCGATGAGGATGGGGCCGAGCGGAGAGCGACGGCCCGCGTCCTCCTCGCGAGCCAGGTCGGGGCGACGTGTGGGCGCGGGTGCTTGGGCACCCTGCGAGGGCACGTCGAGAATGCTGAAGGATGCCGTGCTGCCGGGGTCGATGGTATGGCGCGGCTGTGGGGTCTTTGCCGGCGAGATCGACATATCAGCCGGCTCGCCGAGCGTGGCCGTGGCATCGGCCTTCGCCTCGTCGGCCTCGGCCTGGGCCCAGGCCTGTTCAAAGGTCAGGGACTCGGCGGCATCGGAGGCGGCTTCAGGCTCGACAGCGGCATCGCTGCCGGTCCCGTCCTCGTCGCTCGACACGTCACACGGCGCGGGCTCGTCCCACTCCTCGTCCGGAGCCTCGCCCTCGCTATACCACCATTCAAAGTTATCGATATCCATACGGGGCGCCCCTTAGGCCTCGCAAATAAAACACTTGCTAGCCTTATACCCCCAGACGGCGCTGGAGCTCGCCGGCACAGACAGGAAAACCGTCACAACATTCGACGCTTTTCCTCGTTTTCGAGATTTTCATCGAATGTTGTGATGGTTTGGGCGGCAGCAACACCACGAATGTGACGAAGGAGCAGCCCCCTTGTCACATCTGGAGGACGACGGGAATTTGGATGCAGCAGAAGTCCTCCTGGTGGGACTCGTCGTAGCTCGTGGTATCGAGGTAGCAAAAATCGAAGGCGTTGCCGATGGGCTGGAGCGCGTGCTTGTCCATGCAGGCCACGACGGCGCGAATGCCCTCGGGCTCGTACGGCATGCCCCAGCGGCTCATGCACAGATACGTGCCCTCGGGCAGTACTTCGATGCCGGTTTCTGCCAGCTCGGCGGGATCGCTCGGCAGCAGCTCCTCGACACCGCGCGGTAGCACGGCAAAGGAGCCGGCGCCGGCGATGGGGTCGTCGGAATGTAGCGCCTCGCGACGCAGCATGGCGCCCCAACCGCGCATGGGGCGCGTGCCCGTCAACGTACGCATGCGCAGGATTGCCCGCATGAGCGTGGGGTGAAGCATCGAGCGGCCGCGCTCGATATCGGCCGGGAACTCCTCAAAGACCACGAAGCGGCGCTCGAATTGCTTGAGCTCCGGCTTGCCCTCGCGCTCGCGCCAGTAAACCGCCTCGTCGTAAAAGCTTAGACGCTCCTGTACGCTCGCGCGCTCGGCTTTGAGCTCAGCGATCTGCTCATCGAGCGCCTGCACCCGCGAGCGCAGGTGATCGGTCATCTCGCCAATGTCGAACGTCGAGGTCAGACGGTCGATCTCGTCGAGTTCGAGCCCCAGGTCGCGTAGCATGCAGATCAGACGCATGAGCGGAATCTGCGTGGGCGAATAGAAACGGTAGCCCTTTTCGTTCACCACGGCGGGTTTAAACAGACCGATCTTGTCGTAGTAGATGAGCGTTTGGCGCGAAACGTTAAACAAGCTCGCCATCTCGCTAATCGCATACATGCCCGTCTGCATAGATCCTCCCGACACACCAAAGCCCGCCGCCCACAGGGGCAGCGGGCTTAAACACTATTCGTATCCTACCCTAAAGACGCCTATGACCAGCGCTTATAGTTTGCACATGGCACGCCGACGGCCTCGAGCGCCTTGGCGGCGATGTGATGCACCGCGTCATCGAGCGTGGCGGGGCCGTTGTAAAACGTGAGCATAGGCGGCATGAGCATGATGCCGGGCACGCGCGCCAGGCGCGCCATGTTATCGACGTGAATGGCGCTGAAGGGCGTCTCGCGCACCATGAGCACCAGGCGGCGCTGCTCTTTCATCTGCACGTCGGCCGCACGCAGCAGCAGGTTTTCGCTGTAGCCGCTTGCGATGCCGGCGAGCGTCTTCATGGAGCACGGGGCCACGATCATGCCGTCGACCGGATAGGTGCCGCTTGCGATGGCGGCGCCGATATTTTTGTTGTCGTAGACCACATCGGCATGCGTGGCAAACTCGTCGAGCGTCATGCCGAGCTCCTGCTCGATGGTGATCTCTCCCCCACGCGTGACGACAAGCGCCGACTCGGCACCGGCCTGACGCAGGCACTTGAGACACTCGAGGCCCAGCGCAGCGCCGCTGGCACCAGAAACGCCAACGACAATGCGACGAGGACGGACAGAAGGCTCAGGCATGGCGACTCCTTAACTACTTGGTAGGGCTACGTACTAGAAAGCGAGCTCTGCTGCCCACTTGTCCTTGTCGATCTCCATGAACTGCGAGCGGATGAAGTTCTTCTTGAGGTCGAACGGAACCGTGCAGTCGAAGATGGCCTTGCAGGCGATGCCGTGCTCGCGGATCGTGGGGTCGAACGCGGGGTCGTTGGACGGATCGAGCACGTGGCAGTGGCAGCCGGGGATGGTGATGAGGTCCACGTCGGCCTGGAAGCGCGTGGTCATGGCCCACATCACGTCGCTCATATCGAAGATGTCGACGTCCTCGTCAACAAGGATGACGTGCTTGAGCTCGGAGAATGCCGAGAAGGCGAGCATGGCGGCGTTGCGCTGACGGCCCTCGTCATTTTTGCTCGACTTCTTGAACTGCATGATGGCAACGAACTTGCCGCCGCCGCAGGGAGCAGCGTGGACGTTGAGCAGGCGACCCGGGATAGCGGTCTCGACCATCTTGTAGATGGAAGCCTCGGTGGGGATACCGGCCATGGAAACGTGCTCGTGCGAAGGGCCGATGCAGCTCTCCATGATGGGATTGACGCGCGTGGTGACGGCGGTGATCTTGATCACCGGGCAGACCTTGGCGCCGCCGGTGTAGCCGGGGAACTCGGGCATGGCGTAGCCGTGGCCGTTGACATCCTCGTTGATGGTCTCGTCGTGCATGAGGTAGCCCTCGAGCACGTACTCGGCATTGGCGATGCACTTCTGCGGAACGGTGACGCAGTCGGCAAGCTCGACGGCGTGGCCGCGCAGGGCGCCGGCGATCTGCAGCTCGTTGAAGCCGAGCGGCGTGGTGGGAGCCTCGAAGCCGCAGCACATGTACACGGCGGGATCCAGGCCGATGGAAATGGAGATGGGCATGTCCTCGCCGCGCTGGCAGTACTCGTCAAAGAACGCGCCCAGGTGACGGCTGCCCGGGGTGATCCACATGGCAAGCTTGTCCTTGTCGACGCAGGAGAAGCGGTGGATGGTCACGTCGGACTGGGAGCCGTCGGGGCTCGTGCCGTAGGCGAGGCCCATGGTGATGTAGGGGCCGCCGTCGACGGGGGTGTTGGTGGGAGCGGGAACGATCTTGCGCAGGTCAAAGCCCTCGTCGGTCGCCTTGTACACGACCTCCTGGCAGTCGACATGCTTGCCCTCGGCGATCTGCTCGGGCGCGATCAGGTTCTCGAAGCGCTTACCGATCTCGAGGCCCAGGTGCTCCTCGTCCAGGTCGAGCAGGGCGGCAACGCGCTTGCGGCTGGCAAGCATGCCGATGCAGACCTTGGCATCGTCAAAGCCCTTGACGTTGTTGAAGACCATCGCCGGACCCTCTTTGGTCGGACGCATAACGGTGCCGCCGGCACCGACGTGGCGATAGACGCCCGAGACCTCGGCATCGGGATCGACCTGGGTGTCGGTCTCGAGCAGCTGGCCCGGCATCTCGCGCAAAAAGTCGAGCGCGGAACGCAGGTCGTTGATCTGGGAAGCATCGGTAGTGGACATGGCGTACTCCTTTCGGGAGAGTGTCCGGCGACGGGGTGCCGCCGGACGGGGTAACGTAATGGGGCCGCGGCGCTCACAAATGGAGCGCTCGACCACTCGAAGTTCGAGCGCTTGGCTGCTTACAGCCGAGGCGCTCGACCGCTTACATCAGGCCAAAGAGGTGGAACCAGGCGGCCTCGACCAGCACGACGACAAAGACGACCGCGGTGAGGGGGATGCCCATGCGCATAGCCTCTTTGGAGGTGTAGCCGCCGGCGTCCTTGCCTTCGCCGATAAGGATCGGCAGGTTATGGAACGGCAGGATGTAGTGGATGTTGATGGACGTGAAGACGATGAGCGCCACGGCGAGTGGGCTCACGCTGGAGCCGGCGGCAAAGCTGATAAATGCCGGCACGCACACGCCGAGCACGGCCATGACCGAGCCCATGAACATGTGGATGATCATGGAAAGCGCGGCGACGAGCAGGGCGAACAGGAAGATGTTCTCAGGGACGGAGCTGGGGAGCACGACGTCGGCGATCCAGGCGTTCATGCCGGTGGCACCGCCCACGGAGCCCACGGCCATGGCGGCCGTCAGGAACATGAGGGACTTGATGTCGACAGCGTTCCAGCTGGCGGGAGTGAGGACTTCGCCGATGATGGGCATGGCGAGAGCGACGCCAATGGCCAGGGTGACCCAGCCGATATAGTCGCCCGAGACGGTGAGCCACAGCGCGATGGCGATGACAAGCCACACGATGGTGCGGATCTCCTTGACGGAGAGCTTGCCGAGCGCGACCTGCTTGGCCACGATCTGCTCGCGATCGTAGACGAGCTCCTTGCTGGGCTTAAAGAGGAAAAGGCCCAGGAACAGGGTGCACAGCAGCGCAACCAGCATAGGCACGCTCATGTACAGGAACCAGTCGACGAAGGACGGGCTCATGCCGCCGGCCTCGGCACTGTACTGCGCAACGAGCGGGTTAAGCGTGGAGTCGCCCGTCAGGAAGAACATGGAACCCGGGGCGGCAGCGGCAAACACGAGGAAGCCGAGCTTGCCCTTGTCGTCGTCACCGTAGCCGGCGGACTCGGCAATGACCGAGACGACGGCGAGGATGAGGAAGGCGCGGGGGAACGGATGCGGGATCAGCAGCGACAGCACAAAGGTGAGCGCGAAGATCGAGATGATGAGCGACTTGGCGTCGCGCACGAACTTGAGCATGAACGCGTAGGCGATGCGCTCGCCCAGGCCCGACTCCTTGACCGCGCTGGCGATGAGGTAGGCGCCGATGACGAGCCACATGGTGGCCTTGGTCCACGAGCTAAACGTGGAGGCGACCGTCGCCGAGATGCTCGCGGCGCCCGTGTCGTCCACGCACACCTTGAACAGGACGAGCAGTGCGCAGTAGAGCAGGCCCACAAAGCCCGGCTGTGCCACGCCGCATGCCCAGAACACCACCGTGGCGAGCGTCAGTGCCAGACAGGTCTGACCGCCGACCGTGAGCTCGACCGTCGAGCTCAGCTCCGCCAAAGGAAGAAACTTCACCAGCAAAAAGACAACGATACCCAGCACAAAGCCAATTTCGCGCTTGGTGATCTTAAACGCCTTCTTTTCCGCTTCCATCTCCCCACCTTTCTTGTTGGGGGCGCTCCGAATTCGCAGCCATGTTGCCGCTTAAAAAGGGGCGCCCGTTATCGGACACCCCTTACGTTGCGCTGTGTTGCGGCAATACAGTCAAGCGGATTTTTTGGATGAGAAGCGATTCCCTAGACAAAAACCGTCACAACATTCGACGCTTTTCCTCGTTTTCGAGATTTTCGCCGAATGTTGTGACGGTTTGGATGTGGCAAAGGGACTGTCTTTTCTACATAGCGAGGGCCGTGCGGATGAATGGGTCGCCGAGGGCCTCGCGGAGCCAGGGGGCCAGCTGCTCGGGGTGACCCTGCAGGTAGCCGTCGAGCTCGGACGGAGCCACGCGGCGCACCTCCGAGATCTCCTCTTGGTTGATATGCAGCTCGCCCGGCTCAACATGGGCAAGGTAGACCTCGCACCATTCGCACTCGCAGCGGCCGTCGCCGTGGTCCTCGCGGTACACCACGTGTCCGAGGTGCTTGAGCTGATCGGGCTCGCGCGTGATGCCAAGTTCTTCGTTGATGCGACGTGCCGTGGCGGCCGCGACGTCTTCCCCGGGGAGCGGATGGCCGGCGCAACCGTCGGCAAGCACCCCACCCCAAAGGCGCTTGAGCTTGCTGCGACGACAGAGCAGCAGGCGCGCGTCTTCGCCCTGGCCCTCGACCAGAAGCGTCAGAAATGCCTGATGCAGGATGCCCTCGCCGGCATGTGCCTCGATGCGATCGACAGGGCCAAGCGCCTCGCCGGTCGCGGCATCGACCGCCACGACCTCGGCGCCTGCACCGCCCTCATCCCAGCCGGCGCGCAGGATGCGCGCGGCGGCCTCCTCGAGCGCGGCGATGAGCTCCTTGGTGGTAGCGAGCACGCGCTGCAGGTCGTCCCCGCTCGCCTGCTCCACATGAAATCCCGTGCTTGCAACGACCGGCGCGCCAAAGCGCGTCGCCAGCGCCGCCGCGATATCGTGCGCCGGGATCTCATCTCGATGGCACGGAACGGCCAGGATGCTCACCGTCGCCGTACGGCCGGGCTCGGGGCGCGGAATGGCCTGCGCCGTAGCGCCCAGGTGCGCGAACTCCGGCGAGCAGGCGTACACCGCCATGCCTCGCGGCGTCACCGTCAGCTGGGCCTCGAGCGCAAACTTGCCCTCGCCCACTGCAACCTTTGTCGTGTGCATACCCATGGGATCTCCTGTCGCCCGCGATGTACCTGAGACCATCTTCGCCTGTATTGCGACTATACAGGCAAGCGCAGCCTGCGACAAAGGGGGCAGGCACCTGACACATTCTGTTAGAGTTGCAGGGATTGAATCCCGCTTATTCATGCGACATTGGAGTGACAACCTTGACCGCCGCAACCACGCCTAAAAGTAAGTCAACCGCCGCCGCGCTCTCCCCCGCGCGCACCAAGCTCTGCCTGGCGCTGCTCGTGCTGTTGGGATTCTCGCTCGGCTGCTCCGAGTTCGTGGTCATCGGTATCGAAAGCGACTTGGCAACGGAACTCGGCATATCGCTTGCCACCGCGGGTCAGCTCATCAGCGTGTTCGCGCTGGTCTACGCTATCGCCACGCCGGTGCTCGCGCTCAGCACGGGGCGGTTCCGCCGCTACCAGCTGCTCGTGTGCTACAGCATTGTCTTTGTGCTCGGCAACCTGGTCATGGCGTTGGCGCCCAACTTCCAGGTACTGTTTATCTCGCGCATTGTCCTGGGCTCTGTCTCGGGCGCACTGCTCGCCGTGGGCGTGACGTACATCCCCGAGCTGCTGTCCCCGCAGCAAACTTCGCTTGCCATCTCGGTGGTATATGGTGCGTTTTCCGTGGCAATGGTCTTTGTCACTTCGATTGGCAAGTTTGTGGCCGACACGCTCGACTGGCACGTTGCCATGTACGGCACGCTGACCTTTGCCGTTCTGATCTGCGGAGCGCTCGTGGCGTTTATGCCGCGCGCTGGGCAAACCGACGAGCCTGCCACCTTTCGCGAGCAGGCGGGTCTGCTGCGCGAGCCGAGCATCATCACCGGCATGCTCATCTTTTTGTTTGGCGTAGGCTCGGTCTATGTGTTCTACGGCTACGTGACGCCTTATCTTGAGCAGGTGCTGGGTATGGGCACCGTTCAGGCGAGCACCACGCTTATGGCCTACGGCGTGTTCTGCCTGATCTCGAACATCCTGGGCGGATGGATCGATGCACGCTTTGGCATGAAGGCGCTGCTTGTGACGTTTGTGTTGCAGGCTGCGGCGTTACTCGGGCTGTTTGCTGTGAGCGGCACCATGCCGCTCGCGCTGGTCTTTGTCTTTAGCTTGGCGCTGCTCATGTACCTGTTCTCGGTGTCGTGCATCACGCACTTTATGGACGTGGCACGCAGCCGCCACCCCAAGTCGATGGTACTCGCAAGTTCGGTTGAGCCCATGGCGTTTAACGTCGGCATTTCGTTTGGCACCGCGGTAGGCGGAGCCGTGGTGAGCAGCATTGGCATTGCACACGTGGGCGCCGTGGGCGCCGTGTTCTCGCTTGTGGCCTGGGCGCTTACGCTGGTGACGATTAAGCTGGCACGTTGGGAGCGCAAGCGGGCGAGGGCGTAGGCGTAGATGCGATGCTCGAGCTCGATGATGATCGAAAGGAAACCGCGCATGCAACGCGTACTGTTTATCTGCCATGGGAATATCTGCCGCTCGACGATGGCTGAGTCGGTGTTTACTGAGCTGGTGCGCCGTGCCGGGCGCGAGGCGGAGTTCGTCATTGATTCTGCTGCGACCTCGACTGAGGAGATCGGCAACCCGCCGCATCACGGCACCGTCGCCAAGCTGCGCGAGGTCGGGATTCCCGTCGTAGCACATCGCGCGCGCCAGGTGCGTCGCGCGGAGTATGGCGACTGGGATCACATTGTCTATATGGATGCTGAGAACGCGCGCGGCCTGCGTCGCATCTTTGGCGACGACCCCGACGGCAAGATTACGCGCTTGCTCGATTGGACCGAGCGCCCCGGCGACGTGGCCGATCCCTGGTACACCGGCAACTTCGATGCCACCTACCGCGACGTACTCGACGGTTGCACTGCTATGCTCGAGCAGCTGTAATCGATGAAATGCAGAATTTTTAGAGCCATAAATCGGATGAAATGTAGAAATTTGACCTTACTCGCGCACAGCACAACGACGACAACGCCTAAGCATAGGCATAAGCGAAGTCGGAATTCCCATATACAAATCGAGCGTGGTTTTTCTCCCACTTTGAGCGTTCAAGTGCGCTCTAAACGGGAGAAAATCCACGCTCATTATCGCGGAGGGAGAAAATCCTCGCTCGGCTACTCGTCGACGATCTCAGTGCGACAAAGGGACTGTCCCCTTGTCGCATTCGGAACTGACCCTAGACAGGTTTGACCTCCAGCTTTATCCCCTCGGCACGGAAGTCGCCCAAAACATCCGAAAGGGTCCAAGTCGCATACAGAGGCAGATAGAGAACGGCGCCGTCGCGCTCAACGTTACCTCTCGAGAAAACAATCCCGCGCTTTACGCCATACTCGGCCGTTTCAAGCACATGGCCCAACGCGGCGTGCGCATGGTAATAGGAGCCCGATTTAACCTCAATCGGAACAGCCGTTCCATCCGGGCCGTCGACCACAAAGTCCACTTCACCGCGCTTTTTTGTCTGATAGTAGTAAAGCTGGCGATTTTGGGCAGCCAGCTGCTGAGCCGCCACGTTTTCGTACACGCCGCCGAGGTTGGGCTCCTTGCTGTCGAGGTACGCCGCCTGAGCGACCCAGATGGGATAACGGGCCATCAGCATCCCGGTATCGGACTGGTACAGTTTGAACTGGGACGGTCGCGCTGTCTTAAGCAGCGGGGACTTTGGCTCGGTTACGATATCGGTCTTGAGGGCGACGCCGGCATCGACGAGCCAGACGAAGTCGCGCTGGTACTTCTCGAAATGGGCCTTGGGGTCGATCGAGTTGAGTACGAAGCGCTTGTTCTCGCCCTCCAGCATGACGGGCAGTTGGTCGAAGATGCTCTGCACCTGAAGTGCGCGCCCGTTCGCGTATTTTGAGATATCCCGACGGTATTGCCCGTTCAGCTCGGACTGGAGCTGGCGGACGGATGCAAAATCACCCTGCGTGTCGAGGAATCGCTGCACGACTTCCGGCATCCCGCCGACGACGATATAGGTCCTGAAGTTTGCCATCATTGCGTCGTGAATATAACCAGGAACCGGTGTCTCGTTGCGGCACGCATCGCAAATCGAGCGCCGCGCCTCTTCGCTCACCCCGATCGCCCAGCTGAACTCCTCAAAATCCAGCGGAAACATCTTGAGTTCATGGACATACCCCACGGGATAGGACCTGACGCCTTTGAATTGGGTCCCGAGCATGGATCCCGAGAACGCCCAGCGGCAACGACCGTCCTCGACAAGGAACTTGGCCATCGTCATGATGTCCGGTGCCTCCTGCACCTCATCGATAAACACGAGGGTCTCGCCCGGGGCAATCGGCTTTCCCGAAAGAAGCGTCACCCTGCTAATGAAATCATCGGCATCTCGCGCCTCGAGCAGAGCGTCCCTTGCCTGGCGGTTTTCCGCGAGATTGAGCTCGATATAGGCTGCATAGTTTGACTTACCGAATTCGCGAATCGAGTAGCTCTTGCCGATTTGGCGAGAACCCGTGACGAACAGCGCCTTTCGTTCGATGGATCTCTGCCAACGATCAAGCTCATCTGCGATTTTCCTGCGCAACATAAGCTCTCCCCTCGACACGATAAAAGAAATGCAGAAATTTATATCAACTATTATCGATGAAATGCAGAGATTTTTAGTACTGAAATCGAATGAAATGCAGAAATTTGACCTTACTCGCGTACAGAATATAGACGAGAGCGCCTAAGCATAAGCGAGCTCATGATTTCCATATACAAATCGAGCATGGATTTTCTCTCACTTTGAGCGTTCAATCGCGCCCAAAACGGGAGAAAATCCTCGCTCGACGTTTCAATGGGAGAAAATCCTCGCTCGGCTACTCGTCGACGATCTCGGCAAGCCAGACGTTGAGGGTGTCGACCTCGGGGCAGCAGAACTTTGCCGTACCAGGCTCGTTGCCAGGCACGGTTCCGCCATAGCGCAGGATATCAATATAGGGAAAGCCCACATGGCAGGCCATGGCGCACATCTTGCCGCGGTCTCGGTCGAAGTCAAAGACGTCGCCCGGCTTGTGACCATGGTGGCAGCGACACGCACCCAGCTGGTCCACGCAGCTCACGCGGATACGCGGACGCTTGCCACGCGGCGCGCCGAGCGGCTTGTTCTCGCCCGCAGGCTTGACGCCGCCCTCGCCAGCGTTACTCATGGTCAATCACATCCAGGCAGGCCTCGATGGGCAGGCCGGCCGACTTGTCCTCTTGGTCGGCATTGCGCTCGATAAGCTCCGCCACCACGCGCATGGCATCGGCCGTCGCGCGCTGCAGACTCCAACCTGCCATAACGCGGCCGACGAGCACCGCCGAGAACGTGTCGCCCGTGCCCGGGAAATAGACCGGAATGAGCTCAAAGGGAATCGTGAAGTACTCCCCCGCTACATGGTCGTAACCGATAACCGCGTTCGTGCCATTGACCACGGCGCTCGTAATGACCACCGACTTGGCACCCAACTCGCGCACGGCGTCCACAAGGGCGCGGGCCTCATCGGGCGTGATCTGCTCTGCAATAGGCGTATCGGCGAGCAGACAGGCCTCGGTGTAGTTGGGCACCGCGTAGTCTGCGCACTCCAGCAGGTGCCGCATGAGGCCAATCGTGGACTCGGGCACGCCGGCATAGAGCTTGCCGTTGTCACCCATGATGGGATCGACGAACACCTTGGTGCCCTTTTGCGCACGGCGGTGGCAAAAGTCCGAGATGATGCGCGTCTCTTCCTCGGTCACGATAAAGCCGGTCGAGATGGCGTCGAACTCAAAGCCGAGCTCCTCCCAGATAGCGAGGCTTTGACGCACGTACTCGGTGGTGTCGTGGATGTAGAACTTGGGGTAGTTGAGCGTGTCGGACACAAGTGCCGTCGGCAGATTGTGGATACGGTAACCCATGTGCGACAGCACCGGCAGCATGGCGGAAAGCGCGACCTTGCCGTAGCCGCACATATCGTTAATCAGCAGCAGCTGAGTATTCTTCATGAGGGTCTCCCTTGTTTCGGGCGCGGCGCGGCAGCGCCACAGTGCGACTAAGTGTAGCGCAGGGGACGTTGTGAACGGGCGCTGGCACCGCAGAGGACGAATTGTTGCGGAAAGGTTACGGGAAGGAGGAAGTTAGTCGTTGGGGACGTTCTTAAATGACTAGTCGACACAAGGAGTGTCCCCAAATGCCGGCACATAAGGAACGTCCCTAAGTGCCGCTCGAACATAATAAGTTTGGTACCTTGACATTTATTTACCGTGCTCCTAAATTGGTTAGGCACAAAACAATTCAACTACCTAACTAAAGAAAGGAGCGAAGCTTAGATATGTGTGTTGAACCACTCGTCCTTCCGCATGAGCCCGGCGGTGACCCGTCGCAACCGGTAGACATACCCGAAGCGGTCAGCGCCGAAGACAAACTCGCCAAGCGCATCCTGAGCGGCCTGGGCTTTTGCGGCCATTACATGCATTTTCATGGCGGAGGCGTGTCCGGCAAGGCGCCCATCATCTGCCTGCTGGCCAAGCAACCCGGCGGCGAGATGTCGCAGCAGGAACTCGGCATGCACTTTGACCTCAAGCCGGGGTCGCTTTCCGAGATCCTGTCCAAGCTCGAGCTCAACGGCCTCATCGAGCGCAGCCGTAACCCCAAGGACCGACGGCAGCTCACCATTCGCCTGACCGAAACCGGCCGGGAAAACGCCCGCATCGACCAGGCGGCCCGCATTCGCTTTAGAGAGCAGGCCTTTAGCGCGCTCACCCATGACGAGCGCGAGGACCTCGCCGAAATGCTCGATAAAATCCGCGTAACCTGGGAGGAACTGGATGATTAAAACCCTCATGGGCAGCATCCGCGACTATATGAAAGTCACCGTTGCCACGCCGTTGCTCGTGCTTGGCGAGGTGCTCTGCGAGATGCTGATTCCATTTATCACCGCCAACCTGATCGACGCCATCAAAGACGGCGCCACCGTAGCCGAGATGCTTCCCACCGCGGGCCTTTTGGTGCTCATCGCGCTGACGTCGCTTGCTTTTGGCGCCGCGGCCGGCGTCACCTGCAGCCATGCGAGCTGCGGGTTCGCCAAGAACCTGCGTCACGACCTGTTCTACAAGATCCAGACGTTCAGCTTTGCCAACATCGATGAGTTCTCGAGTTCCTCACTCGTCACGCGTCTGACCACCGACATCAACAACGTTCAGCAGGCCTTTATGATGATCATCCGTATCGCCGTGCGCGCGCCGCTGGTCTTGATCTTCGCCTTTACCATGGCATTTATCATGGGCGGCAGCGTCGCCATGGTCTACCTGGTCATCATTCCGCTGCTGGGCTTTGGACTGTTCTTTATCATCTTTAAGGTGCGCCCCATCTTCTCGCGCGTGTTCCACAAGTACGATGCCCTTAACGAGTCCGTCGAGGAAAACGTCACCGGCATGCGCGTGGTTAAGAGCTACGTACGCGAAGACTTTGAGAAGGAGAAGTTCGCGACCGCCGCGCGCGACGTCCAGATGGACTTCACCCGCGCCGAGAAGCTGCTCGCCTTTAACAACCCCATGATGAACATCTGCGTCAACGGCGCGTTTGTCGTCATCATCTACCTGGGCTCCAAGCTCATCATCACGAGCCAGGGCACGCTGTTCGACGTGGGCCAGCTCTCCTCGACCTTTACCTATGGTTTCCAGATTCTCATGAGCCTGATGCAGCTGTCGATGATCTTTGTCATGGTGACCATGGCCGACGAATCGGCACACCGCATTGCCGAGGTGCTGGCCGCCGAGCCCACGATCGCCGATCCCGCCGAGCCCGTGCTCGAGGTTGCCGACGGTTCCATCGACTTTGACCACGTGAGCTTTAAGTATTCCAAGCATGCGAAGCGCCAGGCGCTCGACGATATCGACCTGCACATTACGAGCGGCGAGACCATCGGCATCATCGGCGGCACCGGCTCGGCCAAGTCCACGCTCGTTAACCTCATCGCCCGCCTGTACGACACCACCGAAGGCGCTGTGCGCGTGGGCGGCGTGGACGTGCGCGACTACGACCTGGACGCGCTGCGTCACCAGGTCGCCATGGTGCTGCAGAAAAACGTGCTGTTTAGTGGCACCGTCGCCGAGAACCTGCGTTGGGGCGACCCGAACGCCACCGACGAGGAAGTCCGCGAGGCGGCGCATCTGGCCTGCGCCGACGAGTTTGTCGACGGTTTCCCCAAGGGCTACGACACCTGGATCGAACAGGGCGGCTCTAATGTTTCGGGCGGTCAGAAGCAGCGCCTGTGCATTGCACGCGCCCTGCTGCGTCGCCCCAAGATCTTGATCCTGGACGACTCCACCAGCGCCGTCGACACCAAGACTGACGCCAAGATTCGCGCAGGTCTGGCAAGTTATCTGCCCAACACGACCAAGCTCATCATCGCCCAGCGCATCAGCTCCGTGCAGGACGCAGACCGCATCATTGTCATGGAGGGCGGCCGCATCGCACAGATCGGCAACCACGAAGAGCTGCTCAAGACGAGCGAGATCTACCGCGAGACCTTTACCTCTCAAAACAAGATGTCTGCCGAGGGCGAAGGGGCCGTCGAGGCCGACACCGAGGCATCCGCAACGCAAGCTCAGACCCAGGAAGGAGGCGAGGCACATGAGTAAGGCAACGACCGCCGAGCGCGCGCTCAACCGCAAGGGCGGCACCATGTCGCGCCTCATCAAGACGCTCTTTGGCTTCTATCCTGTGCTTTTGCCCCTCGTCGTCGCCGGCGTGGTGCTCTGCGCCATCATCAACTCCATCGGCGCGACCTTCCTGCAGAGCGCCCTGCAAATTATTAGCGAATCGTGGCAGTCGGGCGATTGGGAAGCCGCGCAGCCCAAAATCGCACAGCTCGTGACCACCCTCGCCTGCATCTACGGCGTCGGCGTCCTGTCCTCGCTCTTCTGGAACCGCGCCATGGCTATCGTCACGCAGGGCTCGCTCGAGAAGCTGCGCGAGATGATGTTCAACCGCATGCAGGACCTGCCGATCCGCTACTTCGACACGCACCAGCGCGGCGATATCATGAGCCACTACACCAACGACATCGACACGCTACGTCAGATGATCAGCCAGTCGCTGCCCAACCTGCTCATGACGATCATCATCATCGTCACGGTGTTCTTTATCATGCTGTACTACAGCGTGTGGATGTGCCTGGTCATCATCGCCGGCGTCGCCTTTATGACCTTTATGACCAAGCTGCTCGGCTCCAACTCCGCGCGCTTCTTCATTGCGCAGCAGACCGAGCTCGGCGTGGTCGAGGGCCATATCGAGGAAGTCATGAACGGCCAGAAGGTCGTCAAGGCGTTCTGCCACGAGTCTGCCGCCGAGGCCGATTTTGACGAGCGCAACGAAAAGCTCTTCGAGGTCTCCCAGAAGGCCAACATGTACGCCAACATCCTCATGCCCATCCTTATGAACCTGGGCAACCTGCTCTACGTGCTGGTCGCACTGGCGGGCGGCATTTTCCTGGCGCTGGGCGTGCCCAACCTGAGCATCTCGGGCATGGCGCTGTCGATCGCCGTCGTGGTGCCGTTCCTCAACATGACCAAGCAGTTCTGCGGACAGATCGGCCAGATCTCGCAGCAGATCAACGCCGTGGTCATGGGCCTCGCCGGCGCCGACCGCATCTTTGAGCTCATCGACGAGAAGCCCGAGGCCGACGAAGGCTACGTGACGCTCGTCAACGCGCAGGTGAACCCCGAGACCTGGGAGTTCGAAGAGGCCGACCACCACACCGGCATGTGGGCATGGAAACATCCGCACCGCGCAACCGGCGAGATCGAGTACGTGCCGCTGCGCGGCGACCTGGTCATGGACAACGTCGACTTTGGCTACACGCCCGACCACGAGGTGCTGCACGGCGTGTCCGTGTTTGCCAAGCCGGGCCAGAAAGTCGCGTTTGTCGGCGCCACCGGTGCGGGCAAGACGACCATCACCAACCTCATCAACCGCTTCTATGACATTGCCGACGGCAAGATTCGCTACGACGGCATCAACGTCAATAAGATCCGCAAGGCCGATCTGCGCCGCTCGCTGGGCGTCGTGCTGCAGGACGTGAACCTGTTCACCGGCACCGTGATGGACAACATCCGCTACGGCAACCTGGACGCCACCGACGAGGAGTGCATCGCAGCGGCCAAGCTCGCGGGCGCAGACGACTTTATCACCCGCCTGCCCGACGGCTACGACACCATGCTCACCGGCAACGGCGCACAGCTGTCGCAGGGCCAGCGTCAGCTAATTTCGATCGCCCGCGCCGCCGTCGCCGATCCGCCGGCGATGATTCTAGACGAGGCCACGAGCTCCATCGACACCCGCACCGAGGCCATCGTGCAGGCGGGCATGGATAAGCTCATGGAGGGCCGCACGACGTTTGTCATCGCGCACCGCCTGTCCACCGTGCGCAACTCCGACGCGATCATCTGTCTGGATCACGGCCGCATCATCGAGCGCGGCAACCACGACGAGCTGATCGCCAAGCGCGGGTATTACTACCAGCTGTACACGGGTGCATTTGAGCTGGAGTAGGAACGGTTACTGACGGAGGGTGCCCCGGGGCGTCGGGGTAATTCCTCCGTGCTCAAACATTCTCGCTTCGCTGCGAAACTGCGCGCGGAGGAAATACCCCGCCGCTCCGGGGCACCCTCCTGCGCGCAATCAGCCCGTTGTTTAAAACGGAATAAAGGTTAGTCAGGCCCTGGCCGTTTGGCCAGGGCCTCGTTTTGTTAGTCTTTTTGGGACGGGGCTTTTTGACTACTTTGAGGGTGCGCAGGCAGGGCGGCAAAAGTAGCTAAAAAAGCCCCGTCCCAAAAAGACTACCCGCGCCAAATGAGCTAGTTGAGGAGTTGGGCCATGGCGTTGACGAATTTTTGTACTTGGAGGGTGGGCTCGAGCGGGTAGTGCAAGAAGACCGGCACCTCGCGGCCACATAGGAACGGCACGCCTACAAAGGCCGGGTGTACGCCTGACCAAGCTCCGCAGGTGAGCACCGCGTCGCCCTTTTCCTCCGCCTCGTTAAAAAGCGCAAAGTCAAAGCTATCCACGTCGATCACGTCCACGCCGCCGTCGGCCAAAAGGTCGATGCGCAGGCTGTCCATGGCGTCGTTGCCGTGACGGAGCACGCGCAGGCGCATGCCCTCCAGGTCGGCAACTGTGATGCGCGTCTTGCGCGCAAGCGGGCTCGTGCGCGGCACGTCGATATAAAACGGCACGGTAACGATGCGGAGCTTTTGGCAGGCGTCGCCCCAGCGCGGGGTCGAAAAACTCGACTGCACCACATCCACCTCGCGCCCCAGACTGCGCATGACGGTCTCGCGCTCATCGTAAAGGTCCCCCACCGGCACAATCTCAAAACGCAAGCGCGGCTCCATGTCGTGCACCTGCGGCCACAGCGCGAGCGTGTGGCGCCCCGGGCACATCATCGATACGCCCAGGCGCACCGCACCGCCATCGCCCGCCGCTCGCCGGGCGCGGCGCAACGCATCCTCGGATTGGCGCATGATCGAGCGCGCGTCGTCCACCAACAGCGCGCCCGCCGGCGTCACCTTGACGCCCGAGTGCGACCGCTCGAACAGCGTGATGCCGAACTCGGCCTCGAAGCCCGAAACCTGCTTGACGAGTGCCGGCGTCGACACGCGCAGCTTTGCCGCCGCGCGCGAGAAACTTCCCAGCTCCGCGGCGTCCGAAATAGCGTCAAGTCGTCGATCGTACACGTCAATCTCCCGTTTTCGCACGCGCGGGCGCACAGCACCGCAGGGGGTCGTTTTCGCAGGTCACGCGCTCAATTGAGAACAAACCTCAATGCATAGTATAAACCTATGGTTAATGCCATTCTAACAAATATGCAATTCACCTGCGCAAATGCAAAGCATACGATAACCAGCGAAAACCACGTGGGTCGGTTAATGGGAGCGACCCACCGGGAGGCATAAGAAGGGAAGTTCCTATGAGCAATTGGCTTAAGCTCGAGGGCGATGTCTGCGCTGTGACTGGAGCGCTCGGCGGCATGGGCGTCGAGATTTGCCGCGAGTTCGCCCGCAATGGCGCCAACGTCGTCCTGCTCGACCTGGACGAGGAGAAGGTCAAGGCCGCTGCCGCCGACCTCGCTGCCGAGTTTGGCATCCATGCCGAGGGCTACAAGATGAACGCCACCGACGAGGCCGAGGTCCAGGCCGCCGTCGACGCCACCATCGCCAACTTCGGCCGCGTCGACGTTCTCGTCAACACCGCCGGCATCCTGCGCTTCGCAGCTATGGAGGACCTGCCGCTCTCCGACTGGAACGAGGTCATCAACGTCAACCTCACCGGCTACTTCATCACCTCGCAGCGCTTTGGTCGCGAGATGATCAAGGCCGGCCAGGGCCGCCTGGTTCACATCTCCACCGTCGCCAGTCACTCCCCCGAAACGTTCTCGGGCGTGTACAGCTCCACCAAGGCGGGCGTCAACATGATGTCCAAGATGCTGGCTGCCGAGTGGGGTCCCTACGGCGTGCGCTCCAACTGCGTCGAGCCCTGCTTCGTCAAGACCCCCATGTCGGCAAGCTTTTACGCCGATCCCGAGGTCGAGAAGAGCCGCAGCCGCCTCATCGCCACGCGTCGCATCGGCGAGGTCAGCGATATCGCCAACGCCGTCATGTTCCTGGCGTCCACGCGCTCAGACTTTACCACCGGCGACGCCATCAAGGTCGACGGCGGCTTCTCCAACATGATGGGCGACCTCACCGCCAAGCCCGGCGGCCGCCGCGCCTTTGCCGACAACTACCTCAAGAACAAGGGCGTCGAGCTCTGGTCCGATGGGTCCGGCGTCGCAAAGCCGACTGACCAGTAAACCAGCCCGGTAGAAAGGGGCGCGGGGCAAGCACCTTAGCGGCGTTTGCCCCTCCCCTCCCCCGTATCGATTAGAAAGAGTCCAATGGCTTCCACCAACTCCAACAAGGGTCGCGCCGTCGTGCTTTCCGCCGCGTGCGTCACCATGTTCTTTATCAGCTCCATCGCGCTGTATTCCGTTGTGAGCAAGAACCTGCTCGCCGTCTATCCCGAGTGGTCCAGCGCTCTTACCTGGGCTTTCCCGGTCTTCCAGACCATCATGGCCGTGACGGGCATCTTCGCCGGCCGCATCTCCGATAAGATCGGCCCGCGCAACGTCGTGATCGCTGCCGCCGTGTGCTACGGCGTGGGCTGGTTCATGTCCGGCACCGTCACCGAGCCGTGGCAGTTCTACCTGTGGTTCTCGCTCGTCGCCGCCATCGGCAACGGCCTGGGCTACAACCCCGCGCTCACCACCGGCCAAAAGTGGTTCATCGACAAAAAGGGCCTCGCCTCCGGCATCACCCTGGCCGCTTCGACCGCCGGCCCCGCCGTGCTGTCCCCGGTGCTCGCCTCGCTGCTCATCCCGAGCCTTGGCATCTTTGGCGCCCTTAAGGCACTCGGCGTCATCTTCTTTGTGACGATCGCCGCCTCCGCCCTGTTCCTGAAGGCCCCCGAGGCCGGTTGGCTGCCCGAGGGCTTCGAGGTCCCCAAGGGCGGCGCGCACGCCGGCACTTTCGGCGACCTCACCCCGGGCGAGATGGTCAAAACCCCGCGCTTCTGGGTCCTCATCGCCACCTTCGCCTTCGCCGCCACCGCGGGCACCCTGCTCGTGGGCAAGGTTGCCTCCATCGCCGCTGTCCAGCTCTTCGCCGACCCCACGAGCGCCGCGGCCGTCGCCCTCGGCGGCGTGGTCGTCTCCGTCAACACCTGCGCCAACCTGGTCGGCCGTCTGTCCTTTGGCCAGATCATCGACAAGCTCGGCGCCTACAAGTCGCTGCTCATCAGCCTTGTCGTCACCATCGTCGCGCTCGTCATCATGTCGATGAGCTTTACGCAGAGCATGTTCTTTGTGGCACTCGCCCTGCTCGGCTTTAGCTTTGGCGCCCTGCTCGTCATCTACCCGCCGCTCACCGGTGGCGCCTTTGGCACCAGCAACATCGGCGTCAACTACGGCATCATGTTTTTGGGCTATGCCGCTTCCACCTGGATCAGCCAGCCCATCACCGCCGTGCTGTATCACGCCGAGGCCGGCAGCGCCGCCTACCAGCAGTCCTTCTACGGCGCCATTGTGATTGCCGCCATCGCCGTCGTGCTCACCGTCTACATGATGGTCTCCGACAGCAAGAAGAAGTCCGCTTAGTTTTGCTTGACGCGGCAAGGGCCGTTCTCTTGCCGCATTCCACCGGTCACCAGTATTAAGGAGTCGAAATGTCTGAGCTCAACCCCGTCCGCATTGCCGTTATCGGCGCCGGTGCCATGGGCCGCAACCACATCCGCTTTGTCACCGAGGAGCCCGAAGCCGAGCTCGTCGCCATCGCCGACGCCTTTGAGGGCGCCCGCGCCACGGCCGAGGCCGCCGGCGTGCCGTTTTACACCGATCCCGCCCAGATGATGGACGAGGTCAAGCCCGAGGCCGTCATCATCGCCACCCCCAACGACCTGCACCTGGGCGTTGCCCGCGAGGCCGTGAAGCGCAACATCGTGCCGCTGGTCGAAAAGCCGATCTCCAACGACCTCGAGGATGCCCAGGCTTTCGCCGCCGAGGCCGAGACCGCCGGCGTGCCCGTGCTCGTGGGCCAGCACCGTCGCCACAACCCCTTCGTCAACAAGGCCAAGGAGATCATCGAGTCCGGCGAGCTGGGCAAGCTCACCGTGTCGAGCTTCCACTACATGATCTATAAGAATGACGAATACTTCGATGTCGAGTGGCGCCGCAAGAAGGGTGCCGGACCGATCTTGGTCAACCTGGTTCACGACGTGGACCTGCTCCGCTACCTGCTGGGCGAGCCCGTCGCCGTCCAGGGCATGCAGTCCAGCGCCGCCCGCGGTTTTGAGACCGAGGACTCCGCCGTGGTCAACGTCCGTTTTGCCGATGGCGCGCTTGCGAGCATGACCATCTCCGACGCCACCGCCAGCCCCTGGAACTGGGAGGCAACCGCTCGCGAGGATCCGCAGTACCGCCCCTTCGACGCCGACGCCTACTTTATCGGCGGAACCTTGGGTGCCCTTTCGCTGCCCCGCCTGCATCAGTTCTCCTACGACGGCGCCTCCAACTGGCACAAGCCGCTGCAGATGGAGATTCCGGCCGTCGACCCGGCGCTGCCGCACAAGATGCAGCTCAAGCACTTTGTGAAGGTCGTCCGCCGCGAAGTTGAGCCCGTCGTAACCCCCGCCGATAACGTCAAGACGCTCACGCTGCTTAACGCCATCAAGGAGGCCGCCGAGACCGGCCAGCTCGTCGAGCTGTAGCACCTTAGGACAGGCCGCGGCAGAAACCCCATGCCGGGCCCCTCGGTCCGCCACAAATAAGCCCCTCTTCTTTGCCCCGCGAGCAGCCTCCTGCCCGCGGGGCATTTTGCTACGTTGCCAATGATTTTTCTGGGACGGGGGACTTTTTGCACCTTAGCTTGATTCGTTCGCCACGAAATGTGCCTATCTACTACGTTTAACCAATCACCCTCATCCATACCGAATTTCGCGAAATAAAAACCGCAGGTAAACGGCTTGCGCATTTTCGGAAAACCGGGGGATGGTCGACCCACACGGTTCAAACGTAGTAGATAGGCCGCTTTCGTGGTCCCGCGCCAAAACAGTCTTTTTTGAGCGAAGTGGCAGGTGGTATCCTTGGTAGCTCTGTGCTGCAAACGCACCTCAAACGCAAGGAGTCCCATGGATCTTATCGCCCAGCTCGCGCGCGAGCTCAACCTTAAGGCCGCCAACGTCGAGGCGGCCGTCAAGCTCATCGACGAGGGAAACACCATTCCCTTTATCTCGCGCTACCGCAAGGAAGCCACGGGCGGCATGGACGACGTCGCCCTGCGCGCACTCGACGAGCGCCTGTCCTACCTGCGCAATCTTGAGCAGCGTAAAGAGGACGTCATCCTGCTCATCGATGCCCAGGGCAAACTCACGCCCGAACTCGAGCAACAGATTCGCGAGGCCACACAGCTCCAGCGTGTCGAGGACCTCTACAAGCCCTACCGCAAAAAGCGCATGACCCGCGCGCAGAAGGCACGCGAGGCCGGCCTGGAGCCGCTCGCCAACATGATCATCATGCAGGCCTCGGCCAAGGGCAGCGCACTCGACGTCGCCGCGGCATACGTCAACGAGGAGGCCGGCTTCGACACGCCCGAAAAGGCGCTCGCCGGCGCGGCGGACATCGTGGCCGAGACGGTGGCCGAGGACCCTGAGAACGTCGCCGACCTGCGCGCCTTTACGCAAAACACCGCCGACATCGTCGTCGAGGCCACCGACCCCGCCGAGAAGACCCCCTACGAGCCGTACTACAGCTATGATGAGCCGCTGCGTCGCATCCCCAACCACCGTGTGCTGGCTATCGACCGCGGTGAGCGTGAGGGCAAGCTCCGCGTGCGCGTGAACGTCGACGGCGCTGCCGCTACGGCACGCCTCGGCAGCCGCTGGCCCCGTCGCCAGGGCGTGTTTGCTCCCGTCTTTAATGCCGCCATCGCTGACGGTTACAAGCGCCTCATGGCCCCCTCGCTGGAGCGCGAGGCCCGCGCCAAACTCACCGTTCGCGCCCAGACCGAGGCCATCAACGTCTTTGCCAAGAATCTCGAAGGCCTGCTCTCGGCACGCCCCGTACGCGGCGCCCGCGTGCTCGCGCTCGACCCGGGCTACCGCACCGGCTGCAAGGTCGCCGTCATGGACGAGACCGGCAAGCTGCTCGACCACGGCGTGGTCTACCCCACCAAGCCGCGCCACGACGTCGCCGGCACCAAGCGCGAGCTCGCCCGCCTCGTCAAGAAGGACAGCGTCAACACCATCGTCATCGGCAACGGCACCGCCAGCCGCGAGACCGAGGAAGTCGTCTCGGAGTTCATTACCGAGCAGGCACCCAGCCTTCGCTACACCATCGTCAACGAGGCCGGCGCGTCGGTGTACTCCGCCTCCGAGCTCGCCAGCCAGGAATATCCCGACCTGGACGTCACCGTACGTGGCGCCATGAGCCTGGGCCGCCGTCTGCAAGACCCGCTGGCAGAGCTCGTCAAGATTCCGCCCCAGTCCATCGGCGTTGGCCAGTACCAGCACGACCTTGACCAGGCCGAGCTTTCGCGCACCCTGGGCCACGTGGTGGAAGACGTCGTCAACCGTGTGGGCGTCGACGTCAACACCGCGAGCGCAAGCCTGCTGGGCTACGTGTCGGGCATTACGCCGAGCGTAGCCAAAAACATCGTGGCCTACCGCGAGGAAAACGGCGCCTTTACCGATCGCCGCCAGCTCAAGAAGGTCCCCAAGCTGGGACCCAAGGCGTACCTCAACGCCGCAGGTTTCCTGCGCATCAGCGGCGGCAAGAACCCGCTCGACGCGACAAGCGTCCACCCCGAAAGCTACGAGGTGGCCACGGCCGTCCTGGAGCGCGCCGGCGTTGCGGCAAGCGAGCTCAGCCGCGGCGGCGTGCCCGATATCGAGCGTCGCCTGGGCAGCATCTCGGCGCTGGCAAGCGACCTGGACTGCGGCACCCTAACGCTCATCGACATCGTCAACGAGCTCAAGAAGCCCGGCCGCGACCCGCGCGACGACGCGCCCGAGGTGGTCTTTAGCCGCTCGGCGCTTTCCATCGACGATCTGGAGCCCGGCATGGAACTCAAGGGCACGGTGCGCAACGTTGTGGATTTTGGCGCGTTCGTCGACGTGGGCGTGCACCAGGACGGCCTCGTACACATCTCCAAGCTCGCCAACCGCTTCGTCAAGCACCCGAGCGACGTGGTGCGCGTCGGTGACACGGTCAAGGTGTGGGTCGAAAAGGTCGATCGCGACCGCAAGAAAATCTCCCTCACCATGGTGCAGGGGAAGTAAACCGCCAAAGCAAGGGTCCCCCCTCTCGCGACGTGCAAAATCGCGAGTATTCAGCATTTCCCGATAGCACCGCGGCACCTCGGAGAACCATAAAAGCAAAAA
>CATYIU010000022.1:0-32271 GCA_958407445.1 uncultured Collinsella sp. | reverse complement strand
CGCACCAGACAGCGCTCGCAATACCAACCAAAAGCCCCGTCCAAAAATGAACTGCCCCAGGTACCTGGTTGATGGGAAAAAGCCCCGTCCCACATTAGCTACGTTGTTATAGGAAATGCCGATAGCGAAGCATCTTCGATTGCTATTCCCAAATAGCGAGTAAAACTCCACCGTGGCGTAGTGGTGCTGTAGAATCCTTACAATACATCGCACTAAATATCTAAAGGAGCACGATATGCGCGTCGACGAGGTTTTTAAGCAGGCAGCATCCCAGGGCACTGCACCCGTTTCGTTTGAGATGTTCCCGCCCAAGGGTGAGCTTACCCTCGATACGGCTCGCGAAGTGGCGGGCAATCTGTGCAAGCTTTCGCCGAGCTTTGTCTCGGTCACTTGTTCCGCTGGCGGCTCGGGCAACGGTGCCACCACCGCCCCCATCGCGCATATGATTTCGAGCGAATTCGACACGCCCTCGGTGGCGCACCTCACCTGTGTGGGCCGTACCCACGCCGATATCGCCGCCAAGATCGATGAGTACCGCACCGCCGGCGTGGAAAACATCCTGGCCCTGCGTGGCGATCTCCCTGCCGGTGCGACCGAGGACGACAAGCCCGCCTCCGACTACGCCTACGCCCGCGACCTCATCCCCGAGCTCGTCGACGCCGGCTTTTGCGTGGGCGCCGCAGCCTACCCCGAGGGCCATATTGCCTGTGAGGACCTCAACGCCTCGGTCGAACACCTCAAGCAAAAACAGGACGCCGGCGCGAGCTTCTTTGTGACGCAGCTCTTCTTTGATAACGAGTGCTTCTACCGTTTTCGCGAGCTTGCCGACAAGGCCGGCATCACCGTGCCCATTACCGCAGGCATCATGCCGTTTATGGGCAAGTCGCAGATCAGCCGCATGGTCTTTATGTGCGGCGCGTCACTGCCCTCCCCCGTCATCAAGATTCTCGCCAAGTACGAGAACGACCCCGAGAGCCTGCAGGCAGCCGGTGTAGATTATGCCGCCCGTCAGCTTTGCGACCTTAAGGAGCGCGGCGCCGCCGGTCTGCACCTGTACACTATGAATCGTCCTGCGATCGCCGCGACCATTATGGAGCGCCTAGGGTAATGGAAAAACCGCACATCGATACAACCGCTGTCGAAGTGCCGGCCGACCTTGCGTCGCCGGCGCTTTACCGTGTCGATGCTGCGCACCATCCCCGTGTCGACCGTGCCGAGATGCTGCGGTATCTGGGTTACGGCGGCCAGCAGATTGAGCCCGAGCTGTCACGACGTATTGAACTTGTGGTCGAGCGCCTTGAACTGGACATTGAGCCCCGTGGCGTGCGCCGCATATTTGCCATCGATGCCACGGGCGTCGATGAACAGGGCGAGCCTTGCATTCGCTTGGTCGGCACCAACGTTGAGCTGCGAGGTCGCGATATCTATCGACATCTCAAAGACGCCCGCTTTGCCGCGCTCATGGCATGCACCCTCGGCATGGACGCCGAGCGTCGTCTGCGCACCACGGGAGCCCAACATCCCCTGGAGGGAGCCGTGCTCGACGCCGCGTGTTCGGCCTACGTGGAAGCCGCCGTCGAGCAGATGGACCAGCAAGTCAAGGCTGCGGCCGCCGCACACGGACTCGCCGGTAACTGGCGCTTCAGTCCCGGCTACGGCGACTGTCCGCTTACGGCCCAGCGCTCAATCGTGGCTGCACTCAACGCCACGCGGCTCATCGGGCTTACCGTCACACCCACCAGTCTGCTCATGCCCACCAAGAGCGTGACCGCGGTGATTGGTCTGTTTGACGGCGAAGTCCACGACGCCCAGAGCCGCCCCACCTGCAATATCTGCCGCATGCGTGAGCACTGCCGCTTCCGCGCCGCCCACACCACCTGCTACTCCAGCCATTAGGAGCCATCGATGTTTACTCCGCTTATCACTCATGATTCTGACGGCACTGCATTGGCGGCACCCGTTGATGCCGCACGTCGCAACGGTGCCACGTACAAGACGCGCACGATCGACGATCTGCGCATTAAGGGCGATCGCCTGCGTGCGGCCATCGAGGGCACGGGGCACCTGCTTTTTGACGGCGGCATGGGCACCATGTTGCAGGCCGCTGGCATGAAGGCGGGCGCCCTGCCTGAGCTGCTCAACTTTGAGGAGCCCCAGGTTATCACCGATATCCAACGTCAGTACGTCGAGGCTGGCTGCGACGTGATCACCGCCAACACCTTTGGCGCCAACGCCCACAAGCTCGACGGCGCCGCCACCGTGGCAGACGTCTTTGCCGCAGCCGTCACCTGCGCCCGCGAGGCCGGCGCCCGCTACGTCGCCGGCGACATCGGCCCCATCGGCGCGCTGCTTCGCCCCCTGGGCACCCTCAGCTTCGACGAGGCCTACGATCTCTTTGCCGAGGAGGTGCGCGCCGGCGTCGATACGGGCGTGGACCTCTTTATTATCGAGACCATGACCGACCTTGCCGAGATCAAGGCGGCCGTCCTCGCCTGCCGCGAGAACTCCGACCTGCCCGTCTTTGCCACCATGACCTTTGAGGAGGACGGTCGCACCTTCCTGGGCACGAGTCCCGAGGTTACCGCCATCACGCTCGATGCCATCGGCGCCAATGTCCTTGGTATCAACTGCAGCCAGGGCCCGGCCGAGCTCCGAGGACTCGCCGCGCGTATGCTCACCGTCACCGACAAGCCCGTTATGGTGCAGGCCAATGCGGGACTGCCCCGCGTGGACGACGACGGCAACACCGTCTTTGATATCCAGGCGCCCGAGTACGCCGTGGCCGTCGCCGGCATGATCGCCGACGGCGTGAGCGTCGTGGGCGGTTGCTGCGGCACCACGCCGGCGCACATGGCGGCCCTACGCACGCTTATTGACAACCACACGCCCAGCCCACGCCATCGCAAGCCCAGTATGTCGGTCACGAGCGCCCAGACGGTCGTGGACCTTCCCTGCGACGGCCATAAGATTGCCGTCATCGGCGAGCGCATCAACCCCACTGGCAAAAAGCGCCTGCAGCAGGCCCTGCGCGACGGCGACCTGGACTACGTCGTGAGCCAGGGCATCAGCCAGCAGGAACAGGGCGCCGACATCCTGGACGTCAACGTGGGCCTGCCCGAGATCGACGAGGTCAAGATCATCCAACAGGCGACCGAACAGCTCCAGGGCTCCACGCTGTTGCCGTTGCAGATTGACTCCACCGACCCCGCAGCCGTCGAGGCCGCCGTGCGCCGCTACGCTGGCAAGCCCATCATCAACTCGGTCAATGGCAAGCAAAAGATCATGGATGAGATCTTTCCGCTGGTCGCCCACTACGGCACCAACGTTGTCGGCCTTACGCTCGACGAAGGCGGCATCCCCGATACCGCCGAGGCCCGCTTTGCCATCGCCGAACGCATCGTGGCCGAGGCCGCCCGCTACGGCATCGACCCGGACCGTATCCTCATCGACTGCCTGGTCATGACCGCCTCGACCAATCAACGCCAGGCCGAGCAGATCCTACGCGCCATGTCCCTGTGCAAGGAGCGTCTGGGCGTCAAATGCGCGCTCGGCGTATCGAACATCAGCTTTGGCCTGCCTGCCCGCCCGCTGCTGGGCTCAGTCTTTTTGGCTGCCGCTTTTGGCGCGGGCCTGGACGCCCCCATCATGAACCCGGGCTCCAAGCGCTTTATGGATACCGTCTACAGCTATCGCGTCCTGAGCGTTGAGGACGAGGGCTCGACCGGATACATCGAGCGCTACGCCGGCTGGACCGATCCGTACAAGATTGCCGCAAACCCGGCAGCAGCTCAGGCCGCATCGACCGACACCGTGCCCGCTGCTGGCACCGCCGGCACCGACGGCAACGACGACCCGATTCGTCGCATGGTCGTCTCGGGCCGCAAAGGCGAGATCGCTGCCGAGACCGAGCGCCTGCTGGCAGACCACGACGCCATGGACCTCATCAACAATCACTTTATCCCCGCCCTCGACGAGGTTGGCGTCCTCTTTGACCAGGGTAAGTTCTTCTTGCCGCAGCTCATGGCCTCGGCCGAGGCCGCGCGCGTGGGCTTCGACACCATCAAGCGCCTGATGCCCGCCGGCGAGATTGCCGACAAGGGCAAAATCTGCGTGGCCACCGTCAAGGGCGACATCCACGACATCGGTAAGAACATCGTCAAGATGCTGCTCGATAACTACGGCTATACCGTCTTTGACCTAGGCCGCGACGTCGACCCGCAAGAGGTGCTCAAGACTGTACAGGAGCGCGACATCAAGCTCGTTGGCCTCTCGGCGCTTATGACTACCACCGTCGTCGCCATGGAAGAGACCATCAAGTTGCTCCATGCCGAGGTTCCGGGCGTCAAGATCATCGTGGGCGGCGCCGTACTCACCCCCGAATACGCCAAGCAGATCGGTGCGGACTACTACGCCAAGGACGCCGCCGAGAGCGCTCGTATCGCCGAAGAGGTCTTTGGGAAGTAACACAACGGAAACAACCGAGCACCAAAACGTGCCGCACGCGCCACTTGGCACGTGCGGCACGTTAGAATAGATAAGACTATGCTCGTTTTGGCAGATAGGAGCGCAAGGATGGCGATCACGCCCGCAGAAATCGCGGAAACCCGCGGCATGGTTGAGGAACAGAACCTCGACATCAGGACCATCACCATGGGTGTTTCGCTCATGGGTTGCGGTGACGAGAACCTCGACCGCATGTGCACGAAGATCTACGACCACGTGACGCACACGGCTGAGCATCTGGTCGAGACCGCCGAGAACCTCGAGCGCGAGTACGGTATCCCCATCGTCAACAAGCGCGTTTCCGTCACCCCGGTGGCGCAGATCGCCGCGTGCTGCAAGGATGAGGACCTCACCCCCATCGCGCATGCCCTCGACCGCGCGGCCGAGACGCTCGGCATCGATTACCTGGGCGGCTTCTCCGCACTCGTCCAGAAGGGCATCGGCGACGCCGACCGCCGCGTCATCCAGTCCATCCCCCAGGCGCTCGCCACCACGAGCCGCGTCTGCTCCAGCGTCAACGTCGCCAGCCTGCGCGCCGGCATCAATATGGACGCCGTGCTTATGGCCGCCCAGACCATCATCGATGCCGCTAAACTCACGGCCGACCAGGATTCCGTCGGCGCTTCCAAGTTTGTCTGCTTTGCTAACATGGTCGAGGACTCCCCGTTTATGGCGGGCGCCGTCCACGGCGGTGGCGAGGCCGACGCCGTCATCAACGTAGGCGTCTCGGGCCCCGGCGTTATGGCCGCAGCCCTGGAGACGCTGCCCGATTCCGCATCGATGATGGAAGTCGCCGAAAAGATTAAGCAGACCGCCTTTAAGATCACCCGTGCCGGCGAGCTCATGAGCCGCGAGGCCGCCCATCGTCTGGGTGTCGAGAAAGGCATTGTCGACCTGTCGCTGGCTCCCACGCCTGCCATTGGCGACTCCGTCGCGCGCATCCTCGAAATCATCGGCGTGGGTACCTGCGGTGGCCCCGGCACGACCTGCGCGCTCGCCATGCTCAACGATGCCGTCAAGAAGGGCGGCGTCATGGCCAGCTCCAGCGTGGGCGGTCTCTCGGGCGCCTTTATCCCCGTGTCCGAGGACGCCGGCATGATCGCCGCCGTCGAGGCCGGCGCGCTTTCGCTCGAGAAGCTCGAGGCCATGACCTGCGTGTGCTCCGTTGGCCTGGACATGATCGCCATCCCCGGCGACACCCCGGTCGAGACCATCGCCGGCATCATCGCCGACGAGATGGCCATCGGCGTCATCAACAACAAGACCACGGCCGTCCGCGTGATTCCTGCTATCGGCAAGGGCGTGGGCGACTGCGTCGAGTACGGCGGCCTGTTTGGCCGTGCACCCATCATGCCGGTGAACCCCAACGCCGGCACCGTGCTTGCCCATCGCGGTGGACGCTTCCCGGCGCCGCTGAACTCGCTGAAGAACTAGCCTAGGGATACGAGGCGAGGAGCCCCGCCGCCGGGCGGCAGACATATAAGGTCGCCTGCTCGGACAGTCCTGACTCGCACGGAGAGCACATTAAGTGCTCTCCGGCTCGTGCGGAACTCGCGATCGACCTTATATGTCTGCCGCCCGGCGGCGGGGCTCCCGCACATCTCAACCTTGGCTGGGTTCTGGCTCAGTGGCAGTCGCTTCGCTCCTGCACCACTTGGCTGGTGCGGCGGTTTGGCGTTGGAACGGTTCTTTTTCTGATATATGCTGGTTGCGGCTCTTCTTTTGGGAGGAGTCGCTTTTTTGTTGCTAGGAGGTTGGCCCGTGGCTGATGGGGAGAATCGTTCTGAGCTGCTTTCCACAGATTGGAATCTGGAGTGGATGCAGATGCAGGCTGGTCGGCGGCGGGCTGATGACTCTTTTGAGTGGGATAAGCGGGCTCGGCATTTTCGGCCGCTTGAGACTGCTCCGTATGCCCGGGACTTTATGAAGCTGTTGGCGTTAAAGCCTGGTGAATCCGTGTTGGATATGGGGTGTGGGGCTGGGTCGATTGCTATTCCGCTTGCTCAGGCTGGGCATCCTGTGATTGCGGCTGATTTCTCCCCTGCCATGCTGGGCACCCTTGATGCTGGCATTGAGTATTACGGACTCGAGGATCTTATTACGCCGCTTGAGCTTGCTTGGGATGATGATTGGGATTTGGTTGGACCGGTCGCGAAAGCGGTGGATGTTGCCTTTGCCAGTCGTTCCGTCACCACAAATGACCTAAAAGGTGCGCTTGCCAAGCTTGATCGAACGGCTCGTCGGCGTTGTGCTGTCACGATGGTCGCCAACTCCAGCCCGCGCTATGATCTGCACTTGATGAACGCTATCGGCGCCTCGGTTACCTGCAGCAATGGCTTTGTGTACGCCTTCAACATCCTCATTCAGATGGGTGCGTTGCCGCAGGTTACATACTTTGAATCGCCTCGTCGCGATACCTTCGATAGCCTTGAGGCAGGTGTGGCGGATTTTTCCCGTATGCTCGAGCATGGCAACGAGGATAAGATCGACTGCCTGCGCGGCTACATCGCTCAACACATGATTGAGAACCCCCATGCCGGTGAGCCGGGCTCCAAGGGCGTGCCGCAGGGGCGCTATATGCTCGATCATGTCCGCAAGGTTCGTTGGGCGTTTATTGCATGGGAGCCGGTCTCTGAATCCCGCTCGTAGCCCGTTCACAGCCCGAGCTGCCCATCACCTCGGCATCCGCATTCTTTGCGAACTGGGCAAACGCGCTCCACACCGCGCCGTTCCTGCGCTATCGTAGGACAGCTCACGTAGATTAAGGCCCCGTCGCGGGGCGCCCCATACATAGAAAGCGAGAACCCATGGCACTGACAGGAGCCCAGGTCAAGCAGCTTCGCAGCATGGCCCATCACCTCAACCCCGCCATCATCATCGGTAAGTCCGATGTCAACGAAGGCACCGTCGAGCAGACGGTCGCCTACCTGGAGAAGCATGAGCTCGTTAAGTGCTCCGTGCTTGATGGCTCCAGTCTTTCCGCCCGCGAGGCCGCCGAAGAGCTCTCCGAGCGTTGCCACGCCGAGGTCGTCCAGGTCATCGGCCGCAAGTTCTCGCTGTATCGCGAGTCCTCGCGCAAGGACATCGAGAAGATCAAGCTCGTCTAAGAGCCAATGATCCGGCGAGCCAGCACATAGCAAGCTTACGGGTGCCCAAGTACTTCGGGCGCCCGTTTTTTATCGCTCGACCAGCACGCGATTGAGCCGCCCCTCCACCAAGCGCTCGTATAGACGCCGCGTCTCGGGCTCGGGCACGCCATTGACCTGCTCCCTCAGATGGTGCATATGCCCGCTGTACAGCTCGACGATATCGCGCCGCCGCCCCGCCGCACTGTAGACGCGCATGGCGCAGCGCACCATATCCTCACGTGCCGTTTCCTGTCGAAGCCCCGACTCCGCCAGCCAAATCGCCGACTGCAGATCGTTTTCTTCTAGAGCGGCATTTGCTCCCTTAATCATGCAATCGATGTACTTTGACTGCATAATGCGTCGCATACGCAAAAAGTAGGTGGGGTTACAGCCATTGGGAACATACAGCGGTCCGGCATAAAGCTGCTCAATCTTAAGGCACAGCTCAACTAAATGGGGCCCGCGCGCACCCGTGCGATTTCCCAAAACCTCGCGGCTTATCTGGTCAAACAGCCGTACATCGGTTTTGACGTAGTCGCCGTTGAGTCCGATGCATTCATTTTGGATGAGCACACACGACTTGCCATCCGGCGTCGGTCCCAAAGCCGACCGCAAGCGCGATATCGTCGAGTACAGGTTGTTGCGGGCGCTATTGAACTCGGCATGGGGCCACAACTCCATTGCCAGCGTCTCGCGGTCGACGAGCGCATCCATGCCCAGTGCAAGCCGCTCGGCAAGCGTCGCCGCCTTCTTGCGGCGCCACATTTTGTCCGTGATGGGAAACCCGTCGCGCTCGGCGCGGAACGCACCAAACATGCGAATCTCGATATGGTCAATGGTATCAACGGCTTCAACCTCGCCGGCCTGGAACAGGCGCTCGCCCTCCCCTTCCAAATCGTCGCGCAGCGAGTACCGCGACAGCTCGCGCACGGGAAGCTTCTTGCGAATCCTGGTCGCCGGCTCGCCCAGACAATGCATGGCAAGGCGCGCAAAGAGCCGATACGATGGCTCCAGAATCCCCGCACGATTCATGGACATCCAGGCCGCAAGATCGCTGTCTCGGCCCGCACAGGCCAAATGCAGCGCCACCATCCAGGCCTCCGCTCCACCAACCTGCGTCTGGCTTATATCGAGCAACTCCGCTTCCTCACGCACCGAAACCATCGAGGTGTTACGCAGATACGCCGCGCGCTCCAGCAGCAATGCGTTATCGCGCATGTACGCAATCGACTCCTCGGCAAGTTTGAGCACTTGGACCGCACGGAACTTTGCATTAACCGGCCGTCCCTCTGCCAGCGACTGCCAGCCTTCTAGCAACAGGCCAAACAGCTGAATCTGATTATCGCGCATGCGCACGGCAAAACGATCGAGCTCGTTGAACGCCGCGTCGTCGGTTACCGGCAGGCCGGAAAGGAGCCGCCGTGCCGCCAGCACCATGCGCACCCAGACAGCCATCGCCTTAAGCCCACGTACGTCGAGCGCCTCCCGCACCACCGTCATCTCGTCGTCGCGCTCGTCGGTTCCCGTAAACGACCCGTCAAAGAGCTCCACCAGCATGTTATCGGCCCGTATAACAATCCCCGCGATGTCGAGCTCACAGTCGTAGGCCTTGCTCGTTTTGAGCTGCTGTAGAACGCCGCCGTCATCTCCCCGTTCGGTCAGGCATCGCTTGACCTCGATATGCGCGGACAGCATGTCGAGTGCGGTGTGGGACGTCTCTATTTCTGGCACGGCCAGGTTCGTAGGAAGCCCAAGCCCGTTGTCCCCATAGCAAACAGCCGTCAGTGTCTGGGCCACCCTCCATGAAACAGGGTCTATTTCGCAGGCCGCCCGTTCGCCCCCGCGCTCGATGACCGATGCCATATAGCGAGCGAGCTTTGTATTGGACACGCTGACCGCTGCCAGATATACGCCAAGCGCCTCGGCAGGCGTTGGCTCTGGAGCCGGATCCTCGGCATCGATCGTGCCCAGCGCTGCTCGGCAGATATCGGCCCCGTGCCCCGTCAGAGCCAGATCGACCCCATACTGCCCAGCAAGTTCAAGGACCGCATCACGGTCCAAAAAGGCGTCCGCCAGGCCCATCGCCGCATCGCATCGGCCCGCCTTAAGCAAAATCCGGGCCGCCCTCGGAACAAGTTCGGGGCGAACCTCGGCCACCAACTTACGCAAGCGCAAGCGTCCGTTATCCTCCGTGCCCAGACACGTAAAACTCCGCTCGGCGGGATCCAAGCCAAAGATCGGGTAGTCGCGTACAAAGTAGGACTGGTCGACCATCGATAGCCTCACCCCGCAAGCCTCGAGTTCTGCGATATTGCCCTCGCCCATCAAAATCATGAGACATGCCACGCAAAACAGTGCATTATTGTCGAGCGAAGCCAGATCGACAAGTGCCGCGCCATATACGTTGACAATCTCGTTTTCGAGCAGACCGGCTACGTCGCCTTGGCCATACAGACCCGTCTGCAATGCCGAAACGAGCTCGGGCACGCCCTGCGTGAGCTGATAAAAGTCGAGCGATGTGCTGATCGAAAACGCCGATGCCCACGCCGAATACTCATAGGCATGCACCTTGAGCATCTGCGCATTGATCTTAACCGAATCGCCCAGCCCATGAATCAGTTGACGATTTGAAGGACGGCAGGAGATAAAGACCCCTACCCCCATAGCGCGCAGGCCGCGAATCCTGTCGATGAGGTCTTCGGTATCGCGCTGATCGAGGTTTGGCACATTATCAATCGCGATAAGGGAGTGCGGTTTGTCTTTGAGTTCTTCGGTGACCACCTCGAGCTGCATAAACACCTCGCGCCCAGTGGCGCGATCGGCCTCGATAATCCGCACGGGGCCTCGCGTCGGGTCGCATTTAACCTCATGGGTGTACTGCAGCAGCACCGAGGTCTTCCCAAACCCGTCGGGCGCATAAAGAACCACGATGCCGGCCTTTCGGCCCTTGGCGATAAGCTCATTCATCAAGCGTTCGCGTCGCACCATATAGCCTCCGCCCAGCGGCATCAGCTCGAGGTCGTCCATACTGCCCAAATCGTTTACCATGCCCGCTCCTCAACTCGACCGTATGGACACCGTAACCGCAAGACCATACAAGCCGCGCTATGAATAGAGCGACCTTGTGTTTTAGGTTGTCTTTTGGTACGCAAGCGGCAAGTTTTTGTACAGCGAGGGCCGATTGTTATTAATCCCCCGACTAATCGGTCTTTAAGCAGGTAAATGAGCTTGTCAGCTTGTCCCATCTAAGCGGCAGTGTAACGCAAATGAACAAGGTTCAGCTATGTCATTCAACTCGCCTAGCACCCGCTACCGTCTACGACCTTTTAGTGGCATTTTTGCATAGAATCTGGTATGGAATGAATCAAGCTGTTAGGCATCCGGCATTCGTCAAGCTTGCGGCAAGATTTTGGTCAAGCGGGCGGAAAGGGATAACAAAAAGGCCCCCGCAAAGCGGAGGCCTTAGGCAAGGCTATGTCGAGGTGCAGGATTCGCGCTACTCGCAGAGCGAAAGGGCGGCCTCGTCGGCAACGACAACGCAGTTGGTGTGCAGCTGTAGGATCGAAGCCGGGCACGCGGGCGTAACCGGACCATAGCACATGTCATGCACGGCCTGAGCCTTGGCCTCGCCGTTGGCGACGACCAAGATCATGCGGGCATACATGATGGTCTGGGTACCCATGGTGTAGGCCTGACGGGGAACATCGTCGATGCTGTCGAACAGGCGGCTGTTGGCCTGAATGGTGCTCTCGGTGAGGTCGACGCAGTGCGTGCCCTTGGAGAAGTGGTCATCGGGCTCGTTGAAACCGATGTGGCCGTTGTTGCCAATGCCGAGCAGCTGCAGATCCGGGTAACCGGCGGCGGCGACGATCTTGTCGTACTCAGAGCAGGCAGCGGCGGCGTCGGGGTTGGAACCGTCGGGCACATGCGTGTTGTTCAGGTCGATGTTGATGTGATCGAAGAAGTTCTCACGCATGAAGTAGTGATAGCTCTGGGGATCGTCGTGCGAAAGGCCGCGATACTCGTCCAGGTTGTAGGTGCTGACCTCGGCAAAGTCGACGTCGCCCTTCTCGTACCAAGCAGCGAGCTGCTTGTAGGCGCCAATCGGGGTGGAGCCGGTGGCAAGGCCCAGCACACAGTCGGGCTTGAGGATAACCTGCGCCGAGATGATATTGGCGGCCTTGCGGCTCATATCCTCGTAGTCTTTAGCTTTAATGATCTTCATTACGCGTCCTTTCTCGTACAAGAGAGGCAAGGCTCCCCTTACAAGCACTTGCCCGCGGCCCGCGTCGGCCGCAACCAACGTGTGCGGCCACCAGGGCGAGGTCGCGTAATGTATGTGTCTCGTGTCTAGCCGCGTCGAGGCCCCTGCCCGTCCACGGTGACCCGAAGCCTTTTAGCTTCGGACAAATCCCATCTTGCCACGGAGGGCGTCCTCTTTCAAGGGCGCCCTCCGTAAACGTGTTTGAATTGTAGGCTAATGGCCACGCGCACTTGCTAGCGCTCGCGAGCAACGATGAGCTGGTCCATCTCTTCGACATGCACGCCAACGGAGCCCTTGATGCTCGAGAACTCAACAGAGTTGCACACCAAGATGGGAACCGTCACATCGTAGCCCTCGGCAGCAATTGCCTCGCGATCGAACTCAATGAGCACATCGCCCTTGTGGACGATGTCACCCACTTGCGCATGTACGGTAAAGTGCTTGCCCTCAAGCCGAACAGTGTCCAAACCAACGTGGATGAGCACGTCCAAGCCATCGACCGTGTTAAGCGCAACAGCGTGTCCCGTAGGAAAAATGGCCTCGACCTTGGCATCAGCCGGTGCAATCACACGCGTGCCGGTAGGCTGAATCGCCACGCCCTGGCCCAAAAGGCCGGTGGCAAATGTCTGGTCGTTTACCTCGGAAAGCGGAATGACGTCGCCCGAGATGGGAGCATCCAGCGTAAGGACTCGACCACGCATACCAAAAGACCTTAGGACTTTAGTGAACATGCTCCCCCTCGGACATACCAATCGACCAAAATAGCCTTAACAGTTTACCACTTGGCACTCGTTTTTGACCATTAGGGAAGTTCGCGCTTGACAACCTCGACGATGTCGTCAACAACGCGCCGGGTCAGCTCGTGCGTCTCGGCCTCGGCCATAACGCGGACCAGCGGCTCGGTACCGCTCGGGCGCACCAAGATGCGGCCGCGACCATTGAGCTCCTTCTCGGCAGCAGCGACGGCATCCCAGATGGGCTGGCAATCATCCAGACCAGCCTTGTTGTCGGAATGCACGTTGACGAGTACCTGCGGGTACTTCTTCATGATGCCGGCAAGATCGGTGAGGGTACGACCGGTGCGCTTGAGCACGGCCAGCAGCTGCAGAGCCGTCACCAGACCGTCACCGGTGGTGTTGTGCTCCAGGAAGATGATGTGGCCGGACTGCTCGCCGCCGATGACGGCGCCATCCGCGAGCATACGCTCCAGAACGTAGCGATCGCCCACGGCGGTCTGAACCATCTCGAAGCCCTGCTCCTTCATAGCGATGGAGAAGCCCAGGTTGCACATGACGGTCGAGACGATCTCGGAGTTGGCGAGCTTGCCGCGGGCGGCGAGGTCAGAACCGCAGATAGCCAGGATGTAGTCACCGTCGATCTCATTGCCCTCGCTGTCCACGAACAGTACGCGGTCGGCGTCGCCGTCGTGGGCCAGGCCGATATCGGCGTGGGTGCGCAGCACGAGCTCGCGCAGGGGCTCAAGGTGAGTGGAGCCGCACTCAACGTTAATGTCAGTGCCACAGTAATCGGTGTTGATGGCATGGACCGTGGCACCCAGGCGCTGCAGCGCGGCGGGCGTGGTCTGGCAAGAAGCACCATGACCGCAGTCGACGGCAACGACCAGGCCATCGAGCCTCAGGCCATCAAGCGTATCGATGGCGTGGTCGACGTATGCCTTGCGGGCGTCTTTCATCTTGATGATGTGGCCCACGCCGGCACCGGTCGGCAGCGTGTCGGCAGCCATGGCTTCCTCGGACATGACCCAGGCGCTGATCTCTTCCTCGACCGCATCGGGAAGCTTCATACCCTTGCGGCTAAAGAACTTGATGCCGTTGAACTCCGGCGGATTATGCGAAGCAGAGATGACGATGCCGCCGTCGAGCTCGTTTTGGACGGTGAGCAGCGCCACGGCCGGCGTAGGGATAACGCCGCAGCAATGCGGACGGCCGCCCTCTGCCATAATGCCAGCGGTCAGAGCACTCTCGAGCATGGTACCCGAAAGGCGCGTGTCGCGGCCGATGCAGATGTCCGGGCCAAGGAACTTGGTCGCCGCGCGGCCCAGGCGAAACGCGAGGTCGCACGAGAGGTCGGCATTGGCGACGCCACGGACGCCGTCGGTACCGAAGATGTTCTGGGGCATAGGATCGCTCCTTCCCTAGCAGGCGATATACAACCGCCCACCCTAGTCGAAAAAGAAAAGCGGGACCCGCCAAGGAATCGGCAGGCCCCGCTTGTACATTGTATCTCGAAAGGAGATAAAACCTTAGCGCTTGGAGAACTGGGGAGCGCGGCGGGCCTTCTTGAGGCCGTACTTCTTGCGCTCGACCACGCGAGCATCGCGCGTAAGGAAACCGGCCTTCTTGAGGTCAGCACGGTAGTCGCCAGCGTTCAGAAGAGCGCGAGCGATGCCCAGACGCAGAGCGCCGGACTGACCGGAGATGCCGCCGCCATCGCACAGAGCGATAACGTCGAACTGACCGGCGGTGTCGGTCACCTTGAAGGGAGCAAGGGCGTTCTCAACGAGCTGATGACGGCCGAAATACTGCTCGGCGTCACGCTTGTTGATGGTCACCTTGCCGGTGCCGGGGACGAGACGGACGCGGGCGACGGCGTTCTTACGACGGCCGGTACCCTGGTAGACAACGGTGTTCTCAGCCATCTTTAAGCCTCCAGCTCAATCTTCGTGGGGTTCTGGGCAGCGTGCGGATGCTCGGCACCAGCGTAGACCTTAAGCTTGGTCATCTGGGCACGGCCGAGGGTGGTCTTGGGCAGCATACCGCGAACGGCGCGCTCGATAACCTTCTCCGGGTGCTTCTCCATAGCCTGGCGGAAGCTCTCAGCCTTGAGGCCGCCGTTGTAGCCGCTGTGGCGATAATAGGTCTTCGTGTCGGCCTTGTTACCGGTAAGCTGGACCTTATCGGCGTTGATGACGACAACGAAGTCGCCGCAGTCGCTGTTGGGCGTGAACTGGGGCTTGTTCTTACCGCGCAGGATCATTGCGATCTGGGTGGCAAGACGGCCCAGGACAGCACCATCGGCGTCGACGAGAACCCAGTTGCGCTGGACCTCGCCCTGCTTGGCGTAGTGAGTCGATTTCGAAATCACTTAGACTCCTCCATGTACAGTACGTGTTGTTACAGAGATTCACGGGGCTCTGCAAGTAACCCGTCCATATTACCCCGCTCGCCGTACGAGTCAACAGGTATTTTGGCTCCGACCAGAGTTTCTGCACATGTCATCCACGAGCCGTGACGTTGCAGCGCTAGCGCTCGACAAATGTCTCGATATCTCCCAGCAAACGCTTTGCCTCCTGGCGACCCTGGATATACAGGTCGAGAAGCTTTGCCGGATCGTGCTCAACGTGGCCGACCTCGACCGGCTTTTGCGGAGCGACGACCAGCGCGCGGCCCTCGCGCTCATACTTCCACAGGTGCATGCGCTGGAGGTTATAGCGGTCGTGGCGCGTCTCGATAGCCTCGAGCAGATAGGGATAGTCGGCATAGCGCGCACGCGCCGCCGGCAAAAACTCGTAGGGCTTTTTCTCATACGAGCGGTCCTGGGTGACGATGACAACCGCGCGCTCGAAGCCGGCCTCCTCCAGCACATGCTCGATAGGAACCGAATCGGCTACACCGCCGTCGACGTATTTGTGCCCGTCGATCTCGACCGGCGGCGTCACCAGCGGCAGCGAGGTAGAGGCGCGCACAGCATCGAGGTCGAGCACGGCGCTTTTGACCGGCAGGTATGCGGCAGTTCCAAAGAGCATGTCCGTCGCGACGGCGTACATCTCGATGGGGCTCGCGTCGAACGCCTCGTTGTCAAAGGGATCCAGGCGGTCCTGGATATCGTTGAAGATAAAGTCGTAACCCACGATGGAGCCCGTGGATGCGAAGGATGCGGCACCCATGTAGCGGTTGTCATTGCAGAAGGTCAAATTGACTCGGTTGGTGCGACCGATCTGGTGCGACTTGTAGTTGACGCCATTGAGCGCACCGGCCGAGACGCCGTACACCGCCGGAATTTCGACACCGGCCTCCATGAGAACGTCGAGCACGCCGGCGGTAAACTGCCCGCGAAAACTGCCACCCTCCAAGACGAGCGCGACCTTGCCGGCGTTCTTTGCCTTATCTTCTGCAGTCATATTGACCTCCTGCTGTTTCGTTTTGGCTTTCTTCTACCCAGTTTTGGAATGGAGGGCGCGCAGGTTTTTCGAGGCGGCAGGTGAAGCGGAAAGTGCGTCCCAGTTTGAGACGGGATTCCGGGATGCGCTTTCCGCTTGGACCGTCATTGGGAAAGCGCGACCCGTTCTGAGCGCGGATTCCGGGATGCAGTTTCCGCTTGAGGCGTCTTCCGGAAAATGAATCCCATTCCGAGCGTCGATTCCGGGATGCAGTTTCCGCTTGAAACGTCATCCGGAAACCGCATCCCAGTCTGAACCGGAATTCTGGGATGGATTTTCCGCCTGGGGCGACGTTGATGCGGGGCATGGCAGGCTGCAGTCCGATCGGCATCGCATCTGCATAGGGCTGAGGCTTTGCGCGGAGAATCCGCGTATTTGCTTCGCAAATACGCACCGGCTTCGGCCGGCTGCCGCCGCCCTCGCCCGCGGGCTACAAACGCTTCGCGTTTGCTTAACGCTCGCGCCCTGCACAGAGTTCGATTCTCCGCGGTATCTATAAGTAATAAAAAAGCAGGTAGGTGCGTTTACCTACCTGCTTGTAACTATTGGTGGAGGCGCGGAGAATCGAACTCCGGTCCACGAAAGCCCCCTGATTGGCATCTCCAAGCTCAGTCGCTGGTTTAGTCTCGGACGCTTTGCGCGCAGCGACACGCTCGCAGCATCCCAACCGGTTCGATCTTAGCCTGCGCCATACCGATTACGTGCGCAGGAGCATTCCCCTAACATGACGTCGCGCCGGTGTCGGGGAAATCACCGGGTTGACGCGCCGCTATAAATTAAGCAGCGAGAGCCATAGGCTCAAAAGAAGAGTTGTTGTCAATTCAATTTGACGGTACCCCTGTTTAACGAGGCGAGGAGACCTCGGCTTGCTTCCTCTCTCAGAGCTATCGTGTCGAAACCAGTCGCCCCCGAATGTCGGGAAAGTCTGGATGGTATCGGGCCTGCAAACACCCGATAACCGTCGACTTTTCAAGGAACATACGGGGCGAGCCCCGCTTGTGGAGTGTTATCTTACCACGTTCTGAAAGCGGACAGCTGTTCTATGCACGAGCTGTGAAGACCCCAATGTGCGCCGCACTTCGCACTTTTGTTACCGATCGCGTCACGTATATTTTCGCCAAGCAAAATTGACCCGTCGAAAGGACCGTTATGGATACCAAGCAGCAACTCGTCAATGCCCTCGCAGGCCTGGGCTCAACCATTACCGAAGCTATGGATGTCATCGAGGGCTTTGTCCCCTGCGGACATCCCGCCCTCACGGTATCGAACGCACTCGTCGCGCTGGACGTTGACGATGATGCAGCTCTCACTCAGCAGCTTGAGACCGTCGAGGGCTTTATCGACCACGTGAGTGAGAACCGCGGCGTGGCCGCCTACCACGGTATCGAGGTCGAGCTCGCGGGTCCCAAGGCCGATCTGTTCGCAGCAATCCGCGAGGTAGGCGCCCTTATGCAGACCGCAGGCGTCAAGAACACCCAGGTCAACGAGTGGGTCTACCGAAGCCTGGCAGCACTCGATAGCTCCGACGAAAAGGCAGCCGAGCAGCTCGCAAAAAGTCCCGCCATTAAGGCCGAGCTTTTGTAAATAGCAGACGCGGGCCCCTTGGCGCATCGTCGTCCAAGAGGCCCGCAAACAGTTTGCGTCAACCGATAGCCGCGCGGCCGCGTTCGGCCAAAGCCAGAATCGGCATCATTTGGCGCGGGGTCTTTGCTGCAAGATCGGCATGTTCGAGCAGCTTGCGATCGTTAGTCACCAAGTAATCGACCTGCGCGCGCTTGCACGCGGCGAGCACCAAGTTGTCTTCGTAATCGCGATGGAGCGCTAAGTATTTGTCGGCCAGCCAAAGGTCCGACGCATCTGCACCCACGGCCGTGGCGTTTTCGGTCATGTTCCGAACAAACGCCAGCGCCGCATCGCCAATCGCGCGGGCAGAAGCCTCGCCGAGCGCTCCCCCGCTGGCAAGAACGCTGCGCTTCAGTTCGTGCTGTACAACATACAGTACGTCCTTGGCGATATGCACCGGAAAGAACAGCAATGCCCCCGCCTCCGTCGCCTGCCCAATAAACGCGCGTGCGGCAAGCGACTCGGCATGGTCGGCGCAAAACGAATCAACCCATACGTTGGCATCCACCATTATTTTGAGGGGAGCCCCGCTCACAGGATCATCCCCTTTTGGCGATAGTGCTCGTCCATGGCTTCGGAATAGATTGTTTCCCAACCGCGATCGTCGGATACGGGCGACGTAGCGATGCCCAGGTCCGCGTAAAGCTGATCTGCCGCCGCCCATGATGCGGCGAACGGAGTATCGGGCGCGACGGTCTGCCGCCGGTCGTCGACGGCCGCAAGCACTTCCTCACACTGTCCACCACCCTGCGCGACCTTGGCCACGACATTTTTGATGAGCTCGGGCAGTGACCTGCCCGAAAGCTGCAGCGCTTCCTCGGCGCGCTCTTTAACCGAGCGATCTACGCGAACGTTCACCTGCGCCATGCCGCTAACAGCACCCACGTTGACCCGCTCCCTTCAATTGCTAGCCCTGCTAGCACCACTATATAAAGAAGCTAGCACATGGTCAAATGCAAAAGGCCTGCGCCCGGACGACACCGATGCCGTCTGGGCGCAGGCCAGATAACGTGGGTGAACACGTCTGTTAACGCAGGTACGCCTTTGCGTTGCCCAGGCTGTAGGCAATCGTCGAGCCGTTGTGCAGCAGTGACGACGCCTGCGGGGTAATCGCGCCGGTAATGCCCAGTGCCAAGAGCGCTGAGTTGGTGAGCATCACCTTAGAATAGGAGCTCGTCAGACGGTCGATGAGACCCTGACTCATGCGGCGCAGGCGCACGATCGCGGCAAGATCCGTATCGGTCAGGATGATATCGGCGACCTCCTTGGCAATGTCGCTTCCGCCGCCCATGGCCAACCCCACATCGGCCAAACCGAGCGCCGGCGAATCGTTGACGCCGTCGCCCACCATGGCAACGTGGCGCCCCTCGCCCTTAATGCGCTCCACATACGCGTACTTGTCCTCGGGCAGCAGCTCGGCCTTAAACTCGTCGACGCCCGCCTCTCGCGCAATGCGCTCGGCCGTGCGCTCGGAGTCGCCCGTGAGCATAACGACATGCTTGACGCCCAGCGCATGCAGGTCGGCGATTGCCTCGCGGACCCCGGGCTTGAGCGGGTCCTCGATACCGAGCACGCCGACGACCTTTCCATCGACCGCCAGATACAGCGGCGACAGGCCCTGCATCTGGGACTCGATTTGCTCCTTAATGTCGGCCTCGAGCTGCGCGCTCTCGTCCTCAAACACAAAGTGTGCCGAGCCGATAATCGCGCGACGCCCTTCGATGGACGAAGCGATGCCGTGCGCCACAATATACTCGACCGCAGCGTGACGCTCGCGGTGCTCGAGCCCGCGCTCGCGGGCGGCGTTGACCACGGCACGCGCCACCGGATGCGGAAAATGCTCCTCCAGGCAGGCAGAAAGGCGCAGGACCTCGTCCTCGCTCCAGCCGTCGGTCGTCAGCACGCAAGCCAAGCGCGGCTGCGCCTCGGTGAGCGTGCCAGTCTTATCAAACACAATGGTGTCGGCCTTGGCAAACGACTCAAAGTACTTTGCGCCCTTGACCATGACGCCCATCTTGGCAGCATCGCTCATAGCGGTCATGACGGCGACGGAACCCGTGAGCTTGAGTGCGCACGAGTAGTCGACCATCAGCGCCGCCGAGGTCTTGATGAGGCTGCGGGTGGTAAGCGCAACCAGGCCCGCGAGCAGGAAGTTCCACGGGACGATCTTGTTGGCAAGATCCTCCATATGCGACTGGCCCTCGGACTTGAGCGAGTCGGCCGTCTGCACGAGCGAGACGATTGAGCGCAGTTTGGTTTGCGCCGTATTGGCGCGCACGCGCACCAAGATGCCGCCGTCTTCCACGACGGTACCGGCGAACACGTCGTCGCCCACGCTGCGCTCGACGGCCAACGGCTCGCCGGTCAGGGTCGCCTGGTTGACCATAGCGCTCCCCTGCTCGACAACACCGTCGATGCAAATGGACATGCCAGTGCGCACGGCGACCAGATCGCCGGGCTCGAGCTCGGTCGCGGCAACGCTTACCTCGGTGTCGCCGACGACCTTTTGCGCCTTGTCGGGCACATCGAGCAGCGAGTTGATGAGCTCGTTTTCGCTCATGGCGCGGGTGTAGTCCTCGAGCAGCTCGCCCACGTTGAGCAGGAACATCGTCTGGCCCGCGGTGTCGACATCACGCTTGACGAACGAAATGCCGATGGCCGAAGCGTCGAGCACGGGAACGGTCAGGCGCGGCTGCGCGAGCTCATGAAGGGCAGCGCGCAAAAATGCCATGTAACCGGCCACGACAAACACCGCACGCAGAGGCGTCGGCAAGAACCAGCGACGTGCGTAATGGGCACCGATAAGTGTGGCAAGATCCATGACGAGCTTGTGCTTGCGTGGCTCAAGCTGCATCACGTAGCCTGTCTTTGCGTCGGCAATGGCCTGAGCGTCGAGCGCACCGACGGCGGCCAGCACGGCATCGCGACGCGACTCGTCGTATTCGAGCGCCATCTGGCCAATACGGCCATAGACGCGCACCTTGTGCACGCCGTCGATGTCGCCGCCAAGCTTAAGAAGTGCATCGAGATCGCTCTCTGGCACAGGACCCGCCAATTGAAGACGGGTCCTGCCGGGGATCTCGCTAATAATCGAGAATCTCATAGTTTGTGCCTGGGAGCGTTACTCGGCTGCCTCGTCAGCAGCGGCCTCGCTCTGGGTGATGTAAGCAGCCTCGGCAACCATGTCGTCGACATTAGCCTTGGCCTGCTCGACCATGTCCTGGTAGCCGTTCTTGATGCGCATGCCGCACGCGATACCCTGCACGCAGGCATTCTTGACCGGAGCGCTGGTAAGCAGCTTGATGCCGGCCGTGCCAAGCAGAAAACCGCCACCGACAAGCAGGGTATTGAACGTCGACTTCTTCATGTTGCTTCTCCCTTTTGCCGCATTGGACGCGGCATGGTGCTTCAGCACCCGAGTAAACAAGTTTGCTCGAGCACGCTTTTGAAATATCTCAATTTTATCTAACTATCTAGGTCAGCCATGGCTAACCTTTTGAAAATTAACGATGCGGAGTAACCGATTGTCAATGTGAGAAAGGGACTGTCCCTTTGCCCCTTCTTACAACTGCCAGGTAGCTGCTTCCTTTTGCAGCGCCACCATGCGGGCGAATTCTCCACCTGCCGCCTTGAGCTGCGCCGGAGTGCCCTGCTCGGCAACCACACCATCCTTGAGTACAACGATTTTGTCGGCATTTTCCACCGTACGCATACGGTGGGCAATAACGATAACCGTCTTACCTGCAAGCAGACGGGAGAGTGCCTGCTGAACCACGGTCTCGTTCTCCACATCCAAACTCGCCGTCGCCTCGTCCAACAGCACGATAGGCGCGTCTTTGAGCAGCGCGCGGGCGATAGAGATGCGCTGGCGCTCACCGCCGGACAGCTTGGAACCGTTCTCGCCGATCATGGTGTCATAGCCCTGCGGCATGCGGCTCACAAACTCGTCGCAGTTGGCGGCACGCGCGGCAGCAAGCACTTCCTCATCGGTGGCATCGCGACGACCAAGACGGATGTTCCCCATCACCGTGTCGTCAAAGAGCAGCACGTCTTGGAACACAATGGCGTAGTCGCGCAGCAGCACCTCGGGATCGACGCTCGCAACATCCACACCGCCCACGGTAACCTTACCCGCGGTGGCATCCCAAAAGCGCGCGGCAAGGCGGCTCACCGTGGACTTACCGGAGCCCGAAGGACCGACCAGTGCCGTGACCTCGCCTTCCTTGGCGGTAAAGCTCACATCGGTAAGAACTTTCTCGCCGGCGCGGCCGTCCTCGCCCGCACCATAGCCAAATGCCACGTGATCGAACACCACATCGTGGCCTACGGGCTCAAACTGCTCGCTGCCCCGCGCCACGGGCTCTTCCATGATGGAACGCATGCGCTTGGCAGACGACTCGGCGGCAAACAGCTCGGACATTAACATTAAAGCCTGGTCAAAGGGTGCATAGATACGGCTCACCATAAGCAGGAAGGCAAACATCACCAAAAAGTCGACCTGCCCGGAGGCGACCATCGCAGCGCCCGTGACCAACGTGGTGGCAATCCCCAGGCGCAGGATGGCAAAGGCGGAGTTGACCAAAAGCCCGTTGGCGAGCTCGCCTTTGGTGGTCTCGCGCTCCTCGGCATCGATCACGGCGTTGAGTCCCTCAAGATAATGGGCCTCCTGGTTGGTGGCGCGGATCTCGCGCACGCAGTCGAGCGTCTCCTGGATCGCCTCGGTGACCTTGACCTTCTCGGCGCGCACATGGTCGAACACCGGGGTCATGGGCCCGCGTGTCAGATACAGCACGGCAAAGGCCACGGGCACGCTCCAAAACGCCGCAATCGCCAGCTGCCAGCAAAAGAACAGTGACGCCACGAACACGATGGCACTTGCGATGATGGCACCCCAAAGCTCTCCCAGCACGTGGCTGTAGGCGTGCTCCATGGCCTGGACGTCGCCCATGATGGTCTCGGTTAAATCGGCCAGATCACGACGGCCAAAAAACGACAGCGGCAGCTTGCGCAAGCGCTCGGCGATCTCCATACGCTGCTTGCCGCACTCCTCGTAAAAGATGCAGTAGGTGTAGTAATACTGCTGCCAGTTAGAGGCAAAGAGCAACACGAAAAAGACCAGGAGGCCGCCCACAATCGGCAGGGCATCCGGCAGGTCAGCCCCGCTGGCGAGATGTTCGACAAAACCGCCCATGACCAGGAATAAAAAGCCCATGCCGGCCATGGTAATGAGATTAGTGAGCGTGGTCCAGAAAATGCCGCGTTTTACGCCGGCGACGCCTTTATCGGATAGGAAATACTTCTTTTGGAATGAGGCGAACATTTAGGCCTCGCCTCCCTTCGTGACGGCGGCATCCGCGGTCGCTGCAGTGATTTTCCAGCTCGCGGCCTGTTCGTATTCAGCCCACATCTTGGCGTATAGACCCTTTTGGGACAGCAGCTCGGCATGGGTGCCAGTCTCCTGCACGCTACCTTGGTTGAGCACCACGATCTTGTCGGCCCCCACCACGGTCGAAAGCCGGTGCGCGATCATAATGACTGTGCGACCCGCCGCCAGTTTGCTAAAGGCGCGCTGGATGAGCGCCTCGTTCTCGGGGTCGGCAAAGGCTGTGGCCTCGTCGAGCACCACGATGGGCGCGTCCTTAAGGATTGCGCGGGCGAGCGCCACGCGCTGGACCTCGCCGCCCGAAAGGTACGCCCCGCCGGCGCCGAGCATGGTGTCGATGCCCTGCGGGAGCTTGGCCACGATATCGTCGCACTGGGCCGCGGAGAGGGCCGCGCGCACTTCGTCGTCAGTGGCTCCAGGCTTGGAGGCGCGCACGTTATCGGCAAGTGTTTGGCGGAACAGCTGGTTGGTCTGAAACACAAAGGCGACCTGGTCCATGAGCTCGTGCGGATCCATGTCGCGAACGTCTACGCCGCCCACGAGCACACGACCCAAGGAAACATCCCAAAAACGCGGGATCAGGCTTGCGCAGGTCGACTTACCGCCGCCCGAGGGACCAACCAACGCAAGGGTGCTACCTGCGGGAACGCTAAAGCTCACATGATCGACGGCAGGCGCCTCAGCACCCTCGTAGGTAAAGCTCACGTCCTCAAAGCGCACATCGCTGCCAGCGGGGTGCTTGGGTTGAGCGGGCACGGAGAGCTGCTTGGAATCCATAACGCTTCGGATGCGAGCCAGCGAATCAGCACTCATCTGAGACGCCTCGCCCACAAACATAAGCTTGGTCATGGCCGTCGGCACCACGGCCGAAAAGATCGCGTAAAACGTAAAATTGACCATAAAGTGCGCGAAGTCCGTCTCGCCCGGCGCCAGCAGCAGCGCCACAGGCAAAAGAAATGCCACAAGGCCGTTGAGCGCAGTAAGGTTGAGCACCTGCGGACCCCGGCAAAACGTACCCGCATAGTTTTGCGCCATATCGGCGTATTCGGCGATCGCATCGTGGAACGCCTTAAAGGAGTAGACCGTCTGCTGGAATACCTTGACCACGGGGATGCCGCGTACGTATTCGGTGCCGGTCTTGTTCATCTTGACCAGCGCGCCCATGTAAGCCTTCATAAACTCGGCGCCCTTGCCGCTCATCATGGTGGCCATGGCGCAAAACGAAACGACGACCGAGATTAAGCATGCCGCGCCCAAACGCCAATCGAGGGAAAATAGCAGCACAAGCAGGCCCACGACCATGGCGGTGGCACCGGCGATATCGGGCAGCATGTGTGCGAGCAGCGTCTCGGTGGAGGCGGCACAGCCGTCTACGATACGGCGCAGCTCACCGGTGGCGTGCGTGTCAAAGTAGCCGAGCGGCAGCTTAAGCAGATGCTCGCTCGTAGCCTTGCGGATATTGGATGCGCAGCGAAACGCGGACAGGTGCGTGCACATGAGTCCCACGAAATAGACCACGATGCTTGCCAGGGCAAAACCAACAGCCCACCAACCATACATCGCGATGTCGGCGGCCTCGCTCCAGTTGGGCGCCACGGCAATCAGGTCTCGCGCAACAAGCCAGATGCACACGTACGGGCCAAAGCTCAACAGCTGCGAGAACGCCGAGAGGGCCATGCCCAAATACGTTAGGAATTTACGGTCACCGGCATATGCAAGTAGCTCGCCGATGCCGCCGCCTTCCTTTTTTGATCCCTTTGCCATGAGATTCCTTTCTAACGGCTTGAGAGTTAACCGTAAGAAACTTATCATGGGCGTGTTAGCCAGGGCACACAATTGGGCCAGGCGTGGACGTTTTCGCAAATGAAGGGGACGCTTTTGAAAATGCGGCGGGCAGCAACCGATATAACCGAGCTCTACGCACCGCAGTTTGAGCAGTTTGGTCTGCAGCTTTCCGGCAAGGGCGCCGTCTTTACCGGCGAGGTGGCAAACGATCGGGCACACGGACGCGCATGGATCATGCCCCTTTCCCCCGCCTGCATCGTTATGGAGCATTTCATTACCCCGATGCACGATATGTACCTGGCCGAATACACACCCGAACCGTACGCGTGCGTGAGCGAAGTCAGCGCGCCCACGCTCATGTGCATGCCCGAAGCCGGCATAACGCCTGCGAACCTTAAACCCCTGCATGGACCGTGGCCAAACAATGCCGTGTGCAGCTTTATCCAAGATAACTGTGGCGAGGAGTTAAGCCCACTGTTTGCAGGGCGGCTCTATCACTCGCGCTCGGTGCTCTTTTTGCCTGGATATTTTGACGAACTGGAGCACCGCTATCCCACCGAGTTCGCAGGGGTCTTTGAGGCGTTTGCCGAGCCATGGCACGAGGAGGCAGCGTCTGCCATCTGCCACACACTACGCCGAATCAACGAGGACCGCGCTCGCGCCGTAGGCGGGCATGTCTATATGCGAGGCATTGTGGAGACCATGGTCGCGGAGCTCGCCTGTTCGCGCGCGGCCCACAAGCAGGCGCGGCAGGCGGCAGACACACGCGTCAGCATAACCATTGCCGAAGAAGCAACGGCGATGATTGAGCGCGCGCTCGACAAAGGCAGACGTGTGGGTATCAACGAGGTAGCCGAGAGGCTCTACACAAGCCGCTCCAAGCTATGCGCCACCTTTAAGGCCCAAACCGGCGAGTCCCTGGGTGCCTACATTCGCAGACGCCGTATGAAGCGAGCACAGGACCTTTTGGCCGATAGCTCGCTCACGATAGCGCAGGTCGCAGAGCGTCTAGGCTACCCTCAGCAGGCCGCCTTCGCCCAAGCCTTCAAGCAACACACCGGCACCACCCCCACCGCTTGGCGCTCCCAACATATATAAAGAATGAAGGCGCCAACGGCGCCCTCATTCACCAAATTCAATCCAGCCCACCTGACCCGAACGGCCGAGTCGTTGCAGAACCCGGGAGCCCCGGCAGGGCGGGTGCTTGCTCAAAATGAGTTCCCTCCAAAACAATGGGCGCGCCAACGGCGCGCCCATTCACTCTATTCCATTCAGCCCCGCCTGACCCGAACGGCCGAGTCGTCTGGCCGGGGAAGCCCCGAGTCGCCGGGGTATTTCCTCCAAATTTCAAACAGTCCTATGCAAGACGAAGGCCACATTTAGTGGCCTTCTTTGCATGCGGAACTCATTTGGAGCAAACACCCCGGCGACTCGGGGCTTCCCCGGCCTCGCAGCTACGAGAGCGACGTTCTCAGCAACTCGTTGAAGAGTTTCGGGTTGCCCTTGCCGCGGCTCGCCTTCATGCACTGGCCCACCAAAAAGCCGATAACCTTCTGGTTGCCGTCACGATACTGCTGCGCCTGATCGGCACAGTTAGCCAGCACCTCGTCCACGATCGGCTGCAACGCACCGGCATCGCTCACCTGACGCATACCACGCTCGTCGACGATCTTGTTGGGATCGTCACCGGTCTGGGCCATGGCCTCAAAGACCTCGTGCGCCTGGTTGGAGCTGATGGCGTCGGTCGCCAGCAGCTTAGCCAGCGCTGCCACCTGAGCCGGCGCGATGCCGGACTCGGCCAGCGACACGCCCGCGCCCTTAAGGTAGGCGATCATCTCGTTCACCAGCAAGTTTGCGACCGTCTGGGCTTCCTTGCCGGCCATACCGGCAGCGGCGGCCTCAAAGAAGTCGGCAAACTCCGGGTCGCCGGCAATCTGCTCGGCATCGGCCGTCTTAATGCCAAAGTCGGCCTCAAAGCGGGCGCGCTTGGCATCGGGCAGCTCGGGAATCTCGCCACGGCAGCGGTCGATAAACTCGTCGTCCAGATCGAACGGCGCCAGGTCGGGGTCGGGGAACAGACGATAGTCGTCGGCCGTCTCCTTGACGCGCATAACCACGGTGCGCTTACGGCTGGGCTCCCAATGGCGGGTCTCCTGATAGATGATGCCGCCCTCCTCGAGCACCTCGGCCTGGCGACAGATCTCGTAGGCAAGGCCGTCGTGCAGGCTCTTAAACGAGTTGAGGTTCTTGAGCTCGGTCTTGGTGCCCAGCTTGGTCTCGCCGCGGCGGCGCAGCGACACGTTACCGTCGCAGCGCATGGAACCCTTCTCCATGGAGCAGTCCGAAATGCCCAGCGTCACAAAGATGCGACGGAGCTTCTCCATAAACAGGCGCGCTTCCTCGGGCGTGCGCAGGTCGGGCTCGGTGACGAGCTCGATCAGCGGCGTACCGCAGCGGTTGTAGTCGACGAGCGACTCGGCCGCGGCGGTAATGCGGCCCTCGGCACCGCCCACGTGCACCATCTTGGCGGCGTCCTCCTCCATGTGGATGCGCAGGATGCGGATGGGCACCGTGTAGGAACCGTCCTCGCGACGCTCGGGCATCTGCAGGTTGGACGCGTCATAGCTGGCCAGATGGCCGGCGCGCTGGTTGCCCTCGCGCATGGTCGACGTCATGGACGTGGACAAGCCCTCGGCGTTGGCCGAGGCGCTCGCCAGGCTCTGGGCCTCGGCCTCGCCAAACGCGCATTCGGGGCGCTCGGCGGCACCGCGACCGGTCACATCCAGATCAAGGTGACCGTACATGGCAAAGGCGACCGGACCCTGCGTGGTCTGGAAGTTCTTGGCCATATCGGGATAGAAGTAGTGCTTGCGGTAGAACATCGAGTGGCGCTGGATCTCGCAGTTGGTGGCCAGACCCGCCTTGACGATACTCTCGATGGCGCGCTTGTTGGGCACCGGCAGGGCGCCGGGCAGGCCCAGGCACACCGGGCACACGTTGGCGTTGGGCTCGTCATCGTGGCTGAGTTTGCAGTTGCAGAACATCTTGGTATCGAGTGCGGTGAGCTCGGTATGGATCTCCAGGCCAATCACGGCCTCCCAATCCTGCAGGACCTCGGAAAGCTCCTTCATTACAGCTCGCCTCCCTTCCCGGCAAAATCGGGCGCGACGGAAAGCACGGGCGCACCCGTGGCGGCATCGGCAAAGCCGCGCTCCAGGGCGCGGGCAAACGTGAGCAGCTGACGGTCCTTAAAGGCAGGTCCCACCAGCTGGGCAGAAACGGGCAGCTGAGTGTCCTCGCCCAGTCCCAGCGGCACCGAGATACCGCCGTTGCCGCAAATGTTGAGCGAAATGGTGTACAGGTCGGAGAGGTACATCTGCGTGGGGTCGCTGATCTCGCCAAACTTAAAGGCCGTGCGCGGCGAGGCGGGCATGAGGATGGTGTCCACCTTGGCATACGCGGCATCGTAGTCCCGCGTGATGAGCGTGCGGGCCTTTTGCGCAGCGTAGTAGTACTTGTCGTACACGCCCGAGCTCAGCAGGTAGGCGCCGAGCATCTGACGGCGCTTGGCCTCGGCGCCAAAGCCGTGGGCGCGCGAAAGCGAGCTCTGGTCGGACAGGTTGGCGCAGCCCTCCTCCTGATAGCCGTAGCGAATGCCGTCAAAGCGAGCCAGGTTGGAGAACGCCTCGGCCGGACCGATGACGTAGTAGGCAGCGATGGCGGCATCCAGGTGCGGCAGGTCGACCTCCACGAGCTCGGCGCCCTGGTTCTGCAGCTCCTGGGCGGCGCGCTGAACAGCGGCCTTGACCTCGGGCGTCAGACCCTCGGCCTCCATAAACGCGGGGATGATGCCCACGCGCTTGCCCTCGATGCTGTCGTTGAGATGCTCGGTAAAGTCGACGGCGCAATCCTGGCTCGTGCAGTCGTACGGATCGTGGCCCGCGCCGGTAAGCGCGTTCATGGCCAGCGCGACATCCTCGACCGTGCGGCCAAAGGGCCCCACCTGGTCGAGCGACGAGCCAAAGGCAACCACGCCGTAACGGCTCACGGCGCCATACGTGGGCTTAAAGCCCACCACGCCGCACAGCGACGCCGGCTGGCGAATGGAGCCGCCGGTGTCCGAGCCCAGCGAGAGCGCGACCTCGCCCGCGGCGACGGCGGCAGCGGAGCCGCCCGAGGAGCCGCCGGGCACGCGTTCGGTATCCCAGGGGTTGTTGGTGCGGTGGAACGCCGAGCTCTCGGTGGAGCTGCCAAAGGCAAACTCATCCATGTTGGCCTTGCCCATGGGCAGGCAGCCGGCGTCGAGCATGCGCTGGACACAGGTGGCGGTGTAGACGCTCTGGTAGTCCCCAAGCATGCGGGAAGCGCAGGTGGTGCGCGTGCCCACGAGGTTCATGTTGTCCTTGATGGCTAGCGGCACGCCCGCAAGCGGGGGCAGCGGCTTGCCTGCGGCACGGTCGGCATCCACGCGCGCAGCGGCCTCGAGCGCAAGCTCGGGCGCCACCTGCAGGAATGCCTGGACCCCGCCCTCGCGCGCCTCGATGGCGGCAAGGGAGGCCTGGGCCACCTCGGTAGCGGTAAAGTCGCCGGCAGAAACGCCCGCGGCGATCTGGGCGGCGGTAAGGGAATCGAAGCTCTGCGCCATTACTCGCTCTCCCCCTCTCCCAAAATGGACGGCACGCGGAAGTAGCGGTCGCGCGCGCTGCCGGCGTTTTCGAGCGCGACGTCGAGCGGCAGGTCGCGCTCGGGCTCGCGCAGGTCGTCGCCCATCACGTTGGACAGGCTTCCGATGGGATGGAACGTGGGCTCCACGTCGGGCAAGTCATATTGCAAGACGGGCTCGAGCATCTGGACGGCGTCGTTCATGTAGGACGTCATCTGGGTGAGCTCGTCATCGGTCAGTGCGATCTTTGCGTACTCGGCGATGCCGCGCACGTCTTTCTCGCTGAGTGCCATAGGCGCTCCCTTCCGCATAACAGATAAACCGCTCTAGTATACAAGGCAACGCCGCTTGGAGCAGGCGCTTTACCCAAATGCAGCGAAAACGTAACGAGAGCGGCGATTGACAGGCGGCGGGCTGGCGGTTCTGCAGCGAAACCGCACCGTCCATAGCGAAAACCGTCCCGCCCACAACGAAAACCGCGCCGTCCACAACGAAGACCACCACAACATTCGACACTTTTCGCCAAAATCGCGATTTTCATCGAATGTTGTGATGGTTTGGAAGCCCCCGACCACCACAAAGGTGCCTGTCCCCTTTGTGGTGGTTCTGGAGAATGTCTTATGCCGAGGCCTTGGCCTTGCGGCGCTTGCGGACCGCGTGGATCACGATGTCCAGCAGCAACAGCACAATGGCTACGACCACAATGAGCACGGCAAACTCGCGCTTGCCCCAGTGGCGGCCGGCCAGCGACTTTTGCTTGTCGACGTCCTTCTTGTTGTACTTGGTGCGCACACAATGCACCAGCAGGCGATGGTCGTTCACGCCGTAGGGCGTGCAGGTAACGAGCGTCACCTTGTCGGCACCGGGCTCGATGGTCAGCGACTCCATCTCCTCGGGCAGCACCACCTCGGAGTCCACCATCTTGTAGGCGAGCGTCTTGTTCATGGTGTGCAGCAGCACCAGGTCGCCGGGCTCCAGCGAGTGGATGTCGTCGAACATGCTCAGGTTGCGCATGCCCGAGTGCGCGGTAAGCACGCAATGCGTCGAGGTGCCGCCCACCGGCAGGCTCGTGCCCTCCAGGTGGCCGACGCCCGCCATAAGGACTTCCTCGCTCGTGCCGTGGTAGATGGGCATGCTCACGTCGATGGAGGGGATCTCGACCCAGCTCATCATGGGGTCGCGGTCAAAGATGAGCTGCTGGGCGTAGGGCTCGATCTGGTCGGCGGGAAGCTCGGTGGCCTCGCCCGCCAGCTGCTCGTTAAAGGAGCGCGCCTGGAGCAGGATGCGCTCGCGCTCCTCGGCAGACAGCGCGTCCACGGTGCTGGACACGGTGCTGATCTGGTTGAACACGCCCGAGGCCTCGAGCCGGTCCAAGATCCACGGCCAGGTCATAAGGCCCACGCCAATAAGGATGATGACGATGGTGATGAGCCGGTCGGCCCAGCGCGGCAGCCGCTTGCGACGGCGCTTGGGCTTTGGTTGAGGTTTGGGCTGAGGGCTTGAGCCGCCGTTGTCCGCGGCGTTTTTGCTCTTCATATGTTTGGCGCCCTGCACCATCGCCAGTCACTCCTCTACAGCTCAGGTTGTCTAAACAAATAATAGCCGAATTGCGAGCCTCCACGCCGGACAACGCAGCTAGACTGCACCGTCCAGTCGAGGATAAGCCAGCATTTGCGTTTTCAAAATGTCCCGAATCGACTGGGCGATTCGGGATACAATATCAATAGAAAACGACGCACCCCGCGTAAATGTTTGGGAGCGCGGGCGGCCTAGTTTTCTGGTTTTGTTAAATGCCCGGGCTCCGAACCCCGGGCATTCTTATTTGCGCTTGTTGCGGCGCAAATGCCGTCCACCGTCCGCACCGCGCGTGCGCCTACGGACCTTAAACCGAACCTCATACGAGTCAAGAAACGCGATGACGAACGTGCCCACCGCCGCGAGGGCGGCGAGCGCGTTAAGGAATTTCAGCATTTGGGGACCTCCGATCGAGTCGTCGGCCGCCCGCGCACGGGATGCGTCGCAAGGGTATTTTACTGCGAGTGCATGCACCCGCAGCTGGTAAACGCGATTTTGACAAACATTTGTTCGATAGTTACACACACGGTTCCTCGTCCAGCGGAGCCTGGCCGCATTGTCCGGGTTTGCCCGACGTGTTTGCGTTTTCAAAATGTCCCGGATCGGCGGGGCGATTCGGGATACAATAGCTACAGGAAACGACGCACCCCGCGTAAGAGATCGAAAGCGCGGGCGACCAGTTTCCGGTGTTGTTAAATGCCCGGGCCTCTAACCCCGGGCATTCTTATTTGCGCTTGTTGCGGCGCAACTGCCTTCTACCGAACCGCGCGTGCGCCTACGGACCTTAAACCGAACTTCATACGAGTCAAGAAACGCGATGACGAACGAGCCCACATCGGACGGTGGAGGCTGGCTGCGTTATCCCAAAAAACGGGGCAGACTCCAGTGCGAAGTCTGCCCCGAAAAGAGAATGGCAAAGCAAGAACGTAAATAGACGAGAAAAGTGTCCGCAAGTCTCATGGCCATCACTTCTCGCCTGCCAAAGGGATGGGTGGGTGAGCGTTACTCCTGCTCGGACTCCTCGGCCTGCTTACGGCTGCGGATGAGGTGTGCCACGCCGATGCACAGCACCGCGCCACCAGCAATCCAAGTGAAGGTCACGCCATTGAGGCCGGTGAGCGGGAGGCCGGAGCCCTTCTTGTTCTCGATGGTGATGGGAATCCTGGT
>CATYIU010000021.1:0-32582 GCA_958407445.1 uncultured Collinsella sp. | reverse complement strand
GCGGGGGCTCCTATCTTTTTAGTGCCCTCGGATTGGGTCATAGTGTCTGTCGGTAACGAATCATCGGCTATTTCGTTGCGGGTCAATATAAGATATTGATTTGCGTTAAACGTAATTCGATGTTCTTGAGGGTAGGGGATTTCTTTGAGTCGTACTGGGGATATGACGCCGCCTTTGCGTTGGCGCTTGAGCGTTGCCGGTGGGGTGGCGCTCGTTGTGCTTGTTGTTGACCAGCTAACCAAGCTTGCGGTTCGCGCCGTGGGCGATGCGCTGCATGTGTCCATTATTCCCGGTGTGATTGACTTTCTGTTTATCCGCAATATCGGAGCCGCCTTTAGCATGGGCGAGGGCCATGGCATGGCGTTTGCCGTGCTGGCGCTTGCGGTCATTGTCGCCATTGCCGTGTACCTGGTTCGTGCCCCCCAGCTTGCTCGCCTGGAGGTTGTTGGTATGGCTATGGTTGCGGGCGGTGCCATCGGCAACGCGATCGATCGTGTCGCCCTTGGCTTTGTGACCGATTTTATTGCCACCACCTTCATCGATTTCCCCGTCTTTAACGTTGCCGATATCGGCATTACGGTCGGCGTCGTGCTGGCGCTCATCGGCTATATGTTCTTGAGCCCTGCCGCTCGCGAGGTCGATGCGACCGCCGAGCTCAACGCCCGTGACGAGGCCCGCGCCAAGCGCAAGGCCAAGCAGCGTGGGGAGCGTGCCCGCAAGATTCGCGAAAGGAACGAGCGCTAATGGCCGACATCCATATCCTTGTTGCCGACGATGCCGCTGGTCAGCGTCTTGACGCCTATCTGGGCGCAAATGACGGCTGTCCCACGCGCTCCGCTTGCGCGCATCTGATCGAGGGCGGTGCCGTTGCCGTCAACGGCGAGACATGCCTGTCAAAAAAGTATGCCGTGCGCTCCGACGACCGCATCTCGGTCGACCTGCCCGAGCCGCACGATCCGACCGACGTGATTCCCGAGGCCATCCCGCTCGATATTCGCTACGAGGATGATTACCTCATCGTGCTCTCTAAGCAGCGCGGTCTCGTGTGCCATCCCGCCCATGGGCACGAGAGTGGCACCCTTGCGAACGCCTTGGTCTATCACTGTGGCATCGACCATTTGGGCACCGTGCAGGGCGAGGACCGCCCTGGTATCGTGCATCGTTTGGATCGCGATACCTCGGGTCTCATGCTTGCGGCAAAGGACGACGACACCCAGCGCGCGCTCCAAAACCTTATCCGTACGCGCACGCTCGACCGCCGCTACATTACGCTCGTTCACGGTCATATCGCCATGGATGAGGGCACCATTAACACCGGTATTGCCCGATCGACGCGCGACCGCGTGAAGATGGCGGTTTCCGATGACCCCTTTGCCCGTCAGGCCATCACGACCTTCAAGGTGCTCGAGCGGTTTGATTCCACGCGTTTTGACGACGGCTATACGCTCGTCGAGTGCCACCTGTTTACCGGCCGCACGCATCAGATTCGCGTGCATATGCGCCACATCAATCACGCCTGCGTGGGCGATCCACTCTATGGCAAGTGCGATGCGCGTGCCGATCAGGGTCTGACCAGGCAGTTCCTTCATTCTTGGCGCGTGGCGTTCGACCATCCCGTGACGGGGAAGCGCATCGAGTGCCGTGATGAGCTGCCTTGGGACCTTGCGGCGGTTCTGGATGATCTGGCCCCGCGTTCGCTTGGCCGCACTGCCGCCGGTGACGAAATCGTTCCGCAGCTCGGTCTGCTCGAAGCCTAGCCAGTATTAGGTGGTTTCTTGAACTCGGTTAGCCTACGGTAAGATATACGGTTGTTTACGTAACGCGTTCTCGGGAGCCTGCATGCTCGCCTTTTTACAAATTAACACGCCCATCGTGATCTTTAACCAGATTGTGGTTACGCTACTCACGGTCTGCTTTCTGTACCAGGTGGTCTTCTTTGTCATTGGCGCTCTCCGTGGCGAGGTCGCTCCTCCCAAGGCCAAGAAGCTCCATCGGTATGCCTTCTTTATCGCGGCGCATAACGAGGAGGCCGTGATTGCCAACCTCGTTCGCTCCATCAAGGACCAGGATTATCCATCCGAGCTTATCGAGGTCTTTGTGGTCGCCGATGCTTGCACCGACAACACGGCGCAGCTCGCGCGCGAGGCGGGCGCCATTGTGTACGAGCGCAATGACCTGGCCCGTAAAGGCAAGAGTTGGGTTATGGACTTCGGTTTCGACCGTATCCTAAACGAGTATCCCGATACCTTCGAAGGATACTTTATCTTTGATGCCGATAACGTTATCGCCCGCGATTACGTGTCTAAGATGAACGATGCTTTTGACCAGGGCTTCCACGTGGTCACGAGCTACCGTAACTCCAAGAACTTCGGAAGCTCGTGGATCTCGGCGGCGAATGCCACTTGGTATCTGCGCGAGGCCCGCTTTCTGAACAACGCGCGCAACATCTGCAAGACGTCCTGTGCCGTCTCGGGTTCGGGCTACCTCATCTCTGCCAGTGTTATCGAAGGCATGCATGGCTGGCAGTTCCATACGCTGACCGAGGATATTCAGTTCACTACATTCTGCGCTATTCATGGTATTCGTATTGGCTATGCGCCGGCTGAGTTCTTTGACGAGCAGCCTGTGACGTTTAAGGCATCCTGGAAGCAACGTATGCGTTGGACCAAGGGATTCTACCAGGTGTTCTTTACCTACGGTAAACATCTGGTCAAGTCAACCTTCCGCTATCATCGCTTTGCCGCCTACGACATGTTTATGACGATTGCGCCCGGCATGCTGCTATCGCTGATCTCGATGCTCGCCAACGCCACGTTCCTGATCGTCGGCGGTCTTTCGCACGGCTTTTTGGCTACCGAGGTCGAGATGCAGGCATGCGCGGCGTCGCTCATCATGACCTTCGCCATGATGTACCAGACCTTCTTTATCCTGGCGCTGCTCACGACCATCTTTGAATACAAGCACATTCACTGCGCACAAAAGTGGCGTTTGGTGACCAACCTGTTCACCTTCCCGATCTTTATGTTCAGCTATATCCCCATTACGGTGGCCGCGCTGTTCCTGAAGGTCGACTGGGTGCCCACGCAGCACGCCGTCAACGTCACCCTTGACGAGGTCATGCAAGGCGCCAAATAATCACCACTAAAACCACCACAAAGGGGACAGGCACCTTTGTGGTGGTTTTTGTTTTTGCGATGTAACTCAAGGAGGCGTTCGATGGTCTATATCCCGTTTTGGTTGTTTGCTATTGCTGGCGCCGTTATCGATGCTCGTGATCGGCGGTTCCCGAATTCGCTTGCCGGCGCGTGTGCGGTGGCGGCGTTAGCGGGTGTTTGGTTCGATCTCGGTTTGAACACAGCGCTTGACCACGCAGGTCTTGCTGTCATCGTGTATCTTGCTCTCGTGCTGACTGAGTCCCTCTGGCGTCGTCTTCGCCAAACCCCGGGCATCGGCATGGGAGATGCTAAGGCACTTTTCGCGCTTTGCACGCTCGACCCTATGGGTGGCATCGTGGCATTTGCCGTCGCGCTCCTGGTCCTGGCCCTCTCCTGCCTCATCACAAAATCGCGCTCCCTGCCATTGCTCCCGTTTTTGGTGCCGATTTTTGCCATAATCGAGGTTGTGGGCTGCACTTTGTAACCGATTGCGCATCCTTCTTAAGGAGCATGCCATGGCAACTAATCAAGAAACGGCCGTCATTAAGGCGCGCATGGACCGTATTCCCTCGGCGTTGTCGCCCGAACTTTTCGAGCGCATTGCCACCGATCGTGCTTCGGGCTATGTTAACCCGTATCGTTGCAACGACGATCAGGTCATTCGTCGTATTGATCGCGCCTCCGACAAAGGCACGCTTATGCGTCCGGCGTTTATGCGCGATACCGAAAAGATACTTCATCTTCCGGCGTACACCCGTTATGCAGGCAAAACGCAGGTCTTTAGCTTCCGTAGCAATGACGATCTGTCACGCCGCGGCTTGCACGTGCAGCTTGTCTCCCGCATTGCGCGCGATATCGGTCGCGCCCTGGGGCTCAATTGCGATCTGATCGAGGCGATTGGCCTGGGCCACGACTTGGGACACACGCCTTTCGGCCATGCCGGCGAGCGCTTCCTCAACGATATCTATCATGAGCGTACGGGGCGTTATTTTTTCCATAACGTGCAGTCGGTCCGCGTGCTCGACGCGCTGTACGGCCGCAACGTGTCACTCCAGACGCTCGACGGCGTGCTATGCCATAACGGCGAGTACGAGCAGCGCGTGTTTGAATTGTCGGATATGGGCTCCTTTGACCAGTTCGATCAGGCGGTCGAGGACTGCATCGCCACGGGCTATGGCGCCATTGGGCACCTGCGTCCCATGACGCTCGAGGGCTGCGTCGTTCGCATCTCGGATATTCTTGCCTACGTCGGTCGTGACCGTCAGGATGCGATCGCGGCGGGCCTGCTTTCGCCCGACGCTTTTGATGATGGCCGGGGCGGCGCCTACAACAGTTGGATCCTAACGCATGCCTCCATCGATATCGTTGAGCACAGCTATGGTAAGCCGCGTATCGAGATGAGCGAGGACCTGTTTGAGGAAATTCGCCGAGCCAAGCACGAGAACTACGAGAAGATCTATAGCAAGGGCGGTATCGAAGGCGATTCCGAGGCGGAGCTGCGCGAGGCGTTCGTAAAGCTCTACGACCGTTGCCTGTGGGATCTAAACAGTGGCGACGAGTCCTCTTACATCTTTAAGCACCATATTTCGCGCATTGAGCAGCAGCTTTCCTACTACGATCGCGCCTATGCCTGGCAGGACGACAAGGACCAAGCCGTGGTGGATTATATCGCTAGCATGACGGACGGTTATTTCTGCGAGCTGACGAGCAAGCTGTTCCCGGGTCTAAAGTTTCCGCACCGTACCTATATTAACGAACGGTAGTTCGTATAAATTCGGTATACTGTTAGTGGAAAACGTTTTTGAATGATGCACGGGATGGCTATGGACGACCTTTTTTCTGTTTCGACGCGCGAGCGTTCCTTTCAGAATGCGCCGCTTGCGGTTCGCATGCGCCCCAATTCGCTCGATGAGTATGTGGGCCAGCAAAAGGCCGTCGGTAAGGGCTCATGGTTGCGTGCCGCGATCGAGCACGACGTGCTGTCGAGCGTGATTCTGTACGGGCCGGCCGGTACGGGCAAGACGACGCTGGCCCACATTATCGCCAACCATACCAAGAGCGAGTTTGTCGAGGTCAGCGCCGTGACGGGCACCGTGAAGGACTTGCGCCGCGTGATTGACGAGGCCAAGACGCGCCTGAATACCTACGACCGTCGCACCATTCTATTCATCGACGAGATTCATCGCTTTTCGAAGTCGCAACAGGATGCGTTGCTGCATGCGGTTGAGAACCGTACCGTCATTATGATCGGCGCCACGACCGAGAACCCGTACTTCGAGGTCAATTCGGCACTGTTGTCGCGCGGACGCGTGGTGGAGCTTGAACATCTGAAGGATGAGGATATCGCCACGCTTATTGAGCGTGCGCTCGAGGCACCACAGGGCTTGAACGGAAAGTTTTCTGCCGATGATGATACGGTCAAGACCATCTGCACGCTGGCCGCGGGTGATGCGCGCTCTGCCCTGACGACGCTCGAGCTGGCGAGCGAGATTGCCGTCACGCGTCCCGATACCGAAGGGACGCCAGCGCCGGCGGCGGGGGAGCGTTATCCCATCACCGTCGATGACGTGAAGATTGCCAACCCGCGCCGCGGTTTTTCGTATGACAAAAACGGTGACATGCACTATGACATTATCAGTGCGTTCATCAAGTCCATGCGCGGCAGCGACCCCGATGCCACGATCTATTGGCTCGCGCGCATGATCGACGCGGGGGAGGATCCTAAGTTTATCGCCCGCCGCATTATGATTCAGGCTTCTGAGGATGTTGGCAATGCCGATCCGCAGGCACTTTTGGTGGCGCAAGCCGCGTTTAAGTCTGCCGAGGTCATTGGCTATCCCGAGTGCCGAATTAACCTGGCTCAGGCTGCACTCTATGTGTGCTTGGCGCCTAAATCCAACGCGTGCGAGGCTTCGATCGATGCGGCGCTGGCCGATATCCATAGTAGCGGATTGCGCGAGGTGCCCAGTTATCTTCGCGATCGTCACCGTCCCGGCAGCGACGAGTACGGTGTATACAAGTACCCACACGATTATCCCGAAGGTTGGGTCGACCAGCGCTATTTGCCCGAAGGCCTGGAGCGTGGTGCCTTTTGGCAGCCTGCCGGCCGCGGTTGGGAAGAATGGCGTGTGGAGCAAAGCGAGCGCGACCGTAGCGGCAGGGCGCCAAAGTAAGCTTTTGGGAATCTTCTGTCCCCTTTGGGGTACCATGAACAACGTCTGTATTTCGATTCCTTTGGGAGGCTTGTATGAGTCCCATTCAAATCGCCTTGCTGCTGCTCGCCGTTGCCGGCGTGTGGGCTATCGTTGAGCTTGCGCTCACCCTGCGCAAAACCCGCACCGTTGTCGACTCGCTCGACAAGACGGTAACTGACCTCAACAATACGATTGCCGAGGCGCAGCCCGTGGTGGCAAAGCTTGATGGCGCTGTTGACGAGCTTACGCCGGCACTTGCCCAGATGGAGCCGCTCCTCAAGTCGAGCAAGACTGCCGTTGACGCCCTGACGTCCAACCTCGTTGAGGTTGAGGCGGTCGTTCGCGACATCTCCGAGGTCACGGGCAGTATGGCCGAGGCCAGTAATGCCGTATCGAGCGTGACAGATTCTGCGGCCGGCGCCGTGCAGAAGCTCTTCAATAAGGTGAAGGCTCCTGCAGCCGATGCCGATCGTAAGCTAGCCGCTGCCGCCGCCGAGGCCGAGCAGCCTATCGAGCGCGTTCTGATCGGTGAGGCCGAGGACGAGGCCGCCGATGGTGCGGATGCGGCTCAGAAGCCCGCAGCCAAGACGGCTCAGTATTACACCTATACGCCCGCCGAGTCCTCTGAGGAGTCCTGCGATGAGTAGCGAAGCAACCTGCCCCATCACGCTGACCGTTGCCGGCGACCCGCGTCTCGCTCGCCTTGTGCGCATGACGGCAGCTAACGTTGGTGCCCTGTGCTCCATGTCTGTCGATCGCATCGAGGACATCCGCATGGCTGCCGAGGAGGCTTTCATCTTTGGGTGCACCGCGGTCGACTGCGACGACATCACCATCAAATTCGATGTCGATGAGACTCACGTTGGCATGACTATTACCTTTGGAGACCAGGCTACGGTTGATGAAAACGACCAGGCTGCGGTGTATGCCGAGCTCATCCTCGCGAGCGTGTGCGATTCCTACGAAAAGACTGCGGCGCCCCTGACGCTTTCCCTCGATCTCAAGGCGGATATCTAATATGACCGAACGTTCCCGGAGCGGCAAGACCGCTTGGGACAAGGAGAAAACCCGCGAGCTGTTTCGTCGCTACAAGGAGACCGGTGATCCGGACGCCCGCGAGCAGCTCGTCATGTCCCACATGAACCTGGTAAGGTTCCTTGCCAACAAATTTAAGAATCGCGGCGAGCCGCTCGACGACCTGATGCAGGTTGGCTATTTGGGCCTGCTCAAGGCAATCGACCGCTTTGACCCTGAGCGCGGACTCGAGTTCACCACGTTTGCCACGCCCACCATCTTGGGCGAGATCAAGCGTCACTTCCGTGACAAGGGCTGGAGCGTGCGCGTGCCTCGTCGCCTGCAGGAGCTTTCTGCCAAGGTTAACCAGGCTACCGACAAGCTTACCAACGAGTTGCAGCGCTCGCCCAAGGTCGAAGAAATCGCTGAGTACCTGGACGTGACCGTCGACGAGGTCCTGGAGGCTATGGAATCGTCTTCGGCCTATACCTCGGTGCCCATTGAGGCTCCTGGTGCGTCCGATTCCGACGATGCGCCCTCGATTCTTGACCGTTACGCCGACGACGACAACGAGCTCGACTTTACCGATGACCGTCTGGTCATTGAAGAGGCCATCCGCGATTTCTCGCCGCGCGAGCGCGAAGTCATCGAGCTGCGCTTTGTAAAGGGCATGACCCAGATCGAGATCGCCAAGAAGCTGGGCATCTCGCAGGTGCAGGTCTCGCGCTTGTTGCGCCGCACCCTCAAGAAGATTCAGGATAAGATTGACCCCGACGGAGTGATGATTCGTTCATGAGTGAGCACCCCCAACAAACAGACCGCACGCTGCGCGATACCCGCATTCTGACGCTTCGCATTTGGGCTGTTGTCGGCTGCATTGTCATCGCTGCCGTCATCTTTAACCTTATGGGCATCCTGGCACCGGTTATTGAGTTTCTTGCCGTCGGCTCCATCATTGCTTTTGTGATGTCCCCGATCACCAACTGGCTTGAGCACCATGGCGTGAATCGCGGCATCGGTTCGCTTATCGCGCTTATTGTTGTTGTTGCCGTGCTCGTCGGTGTCGTTTGCATCTTGTCGCCGATTCTCTTTGGTCAGATCATGGAAGTCCTGAGCCGCCTGCCCGAGCAGCTTCGTGTTGCGGGTGGCGACCTCAACGAGATGGTCTCGCATGTCAAGACGCTCAACAACACGCCGCTCATGGAGTATTTGGACGATAATCTTTCGTCGCTGGTTACCGTGGCATCGAAGTATGTGTCTCAGATCGCTGCCGAGCTTGGCCGCGGTGTGTTCCCGCTCATCACCAATACGGCCTCGCAGTTGTTCGTGATCTTCCTTGGTCTGGTGCTTGCCTACTGGATGGCCTGCGATTATCCTCGCATGCATCACGAGATTTGCACCATCATCGGTCAGGAGAAGGAGACTTCGTACCGCTTTATGGTCGCCATCCTTTCTCGCTCTGTCGGCGGCTACATGCGCGGTATGGTCGTGACGTCCATCTGCGGTGGTTTCCTTGCCTTTATTGGTTTTATGATTATCGGCCATCCGTATGCGGCGCTCATGGCTATCTTTACCGGCATCATGCATTTGGTTCCGGTCGTCGGCCCCTGGGTGAGCGCGGCAATCGCCACAGTGCTCGGTTTCATGTTCAGCCCCATGTTGGCGTTGTGGACGCTCATCGTGACGATGGTCGCGCAAAACGTCACCGATAACGTGATTTCGCCTAAGGTCATGCAGAGCTCGGTGCAGGTGCATCCCATCATGAGCCTCACGGCGCTCGTTATTGGCTCGGCACTCATGGGCCCCATCGGCATGATTATTGCCATCCCGCTGTGTGCGGCCCTCAAGGGTATCTTCGTGTACTACTTCGAGAATGAGACCGGCCGCCAACTTGTGGCCTATGACGGCGCCGTGTTTAAGGGCACGCCGTATCGCGATGCCGAGGGCAACCCGGTCGCCGCCTACGACGCGCTTGGGGACGATACGTTCATCTATGAGTCCGAGCTCATCGGTAACGAGACTGCGCCCGAGGCTAAAGCTATGCCCAAGCCCGAGCTCGATAATCCTTGGATCAAGCTTTCGGACCTGCAGCCCGATGCCACGGGCTTCTTCAAGAACCCCTTCGCCAAGGATGACGATTCCAACACGGATGACGACACCAAAACCGGCATCGACGGCTCCATGGACGATGACGACAAGTAGCGGGGTAATTCGGGCTAACATTCATACGCGCTAACATGCAATTTCGCTGAAGGGCCGGCATTGTGCCGGCCCTCTTTTTTGCACAGGCGCGGTGGGATGGTAATATCGTTACGTTTGAACTGTTTCGATGTGAAACCGAGGAGATTCCCTCTATGAGTGCTGACTACCCGTCAATGACTACGGCCGAGATTCGCTCTAAGTTCCTCAACTTCTTTGAGGAGCGCGGTCTTAAGCTCTATCCTTCTTCGTCCCTCGTCCCCGACGATCCTTCGCTGCTGCTTGCCAACGCCGGCATGAACCAGTTTAAGGAGTATTACCAGGGCAAGAAGACCATGAAGGAGATCGGCGCAATCTCCTGCCAGAAGTGCGTCCGCACCAACGACATCGATTGCATCGGCGAGGACGGCCGTCACCTGTCCTTCTTTGAGATGCTCGGCGACTTCTCCTTTGGTGGCGTCTCCAAGCAGCAGGCCTGCGCTTGGGCCTTTGAGCTCATTACCAAGGAGTTCAAGCTGCCGCTCGATCGCCTGTACTTCACCGTCTTTACCGAGGACGACGAGACCCATGACGTGTGGCGCTCCCTGGGCGTTGCCGAGGATCACATCTCCCGCCTGGGCGAGGACGACAACTTCTGGGCCGCTGGCCCCACCGGCCCCTGCGGTCCGTGCTCCGAGATCTACTTTGACATGGGCGAGGAGGTCGGCTGCGGCAGCCCCGAATGCAAGCCCGGCTGCGACTGCGATCGCTTCCTTGAGTTCTGGAACCTCGTGTTTACCCAGTACGACCGCCAGGAGGACGGCTCCATGCCGGAGCTGCCGCACCGCAACCTCGATACGGGCATGGGTCTGGAGCGCATGGCCGCCATCATGCAGCACAAGACCGCTAATTACGACGGCGATCTGATGCAGCACCTCATCAAGCTGGGCGAGAAGATCAGCGGCAAGTCCTATGACGCCGACGATTACTCCGGTGCCAGCCGCTCCCTGCGCATCATCGCGGATCACTCTCGTGCCGTCGACTTTATGATCTCGGACGGCATTCTCCCCGGTAACGAGGGTCGCGAGTATGTTCTTCGCCGCCTGCTCCGCCGCGCCGTGTTCCACGGTCGTCTGCTGGGCATCGAGGGCGCCTTCCTGACCAAGTTCATTGATGAGGTCAACGCCCAGATGGGCGAGGCCTATCCCGAGCTGCTCAAGAACGTCGCGCTCGTCAAGGGTATCGTCGCTTCCGAGGAGGAGCGTTTCTCCACGACGCTCGACAACGGTCGCGTCTACCTGGACGAGGCCCTGGCCGCGCTTGCCGAGGGTACTGTCCTTCCGGGCGACGTTGCTTTTAAGCTGCACGACACCTTTGGTTTCCCCATCGACCTGACCGTCGAGATCGCCGGCACCGCCGGTCACAACGTCGATATGGACGGCTTCACCGCTTGCATGGAGGACCAGAAGGCCCGCGCTCGCGCCAACGCCAAGGGCGATGCTTGGGGCAGCTTCAACGACGTGTGGGTCGAGCTTTCCGACAAGGTTGCCGCGACCGAGTTCGACGGCTATGACAACGATGTGATCGAGGTTACCAAAGTTGTCGCTATCGTTCGCAACGGTGAGTCCGTCGAGTCCGCCGCTGCGGGCGAGGACGTCGAGGTCGTGCTCGACCGCACCCCGTTCTACGCCGAGATGGGTGGCCAGCAGGGCGATGCCGGCGAGCTTTTCGCCGAGGGCGTTGCGCTGACCGTTTCCGATACCAAGAACCACAATGGCCTGTATGCTCACGTCGCCCACGTTGCCGAGGGTACGCTGACCGTCGGTACTACCGTGACCGCCGCGCTCGACGCCGAGCGCCGTGGTTTCCTGCGCCGCAACCACACCGCCACCCACCTGCTCGACGCTGCGCTTAAGCAGGTCCTGGGCGAGCATGTCTCCCAGGCTGGCTCGCTGGTGACGCCCGAGCACCTGCGCTTTGACTTCACGCACTTCGAGGCCCTGTCCTCCGAGCAGCTCAAGGCTGTCGAGGACCTGGTCAACCAGCAGATCTTCGCCTCCAAGCCGGTCGTGACCCGCGTCATGGGCATCGACGAGGCCAAGGCCGCCGGTGCTGTCGCCCTGTTTGGCGAGAAGTATGGCGACGTCGTCCGCGTTGTCTCCGTGGGCGCCGAGGACCAGCCGTTCTCCCGTGAGCTCTGCGGTGGCACCCATGCCGCCAACACCGCCGAGATCGGCCTGTTCAAGATCATTTCCGAGTCCTCTACGGGCTCCAACGTCCGCCGCATTGAGGCCGTGACCTCTAAGGGTGCTCTCGACTACATGGCCGACCGTCTGGCGCTCGTCGACGCCGCTGCTGCTGCGCTCAAGTGCCGTGTGGATGAGGTTCCCGCCCGCGTGGAAAACCTGCAGGCTGAGCTGCGCGAGACGTCCAATAAGCTTAAGAAGGCGCTGACCGGTGGCTCCTCCGATGCTATCTCCAGCGCCATCGAGGGCGCCGTCGAGCTCGACGGCTACAAGCTCGTCGTCGCTGAGCTCCAGGGCCTTGAGGCCGCTGACCTGCGAAACGTCTGGGATACCGTGCACCAGAAGGTTGCCGGTCCTGTCGCCTGCGTCGTCGCCAGCGTGACTGAGAAGGGCACCCCGGCCCTGCTCGCCGCCGGCTCTGATGACGCTGTCAAGGCCGGTTTCCACGCCGGCAACGTGATCAAGCAGATCGCGGGCCTGGTCGACGGTCGCGGTGGCGGCCGTCCCAACATGGCCCAGGCCGGTGGCAAGAACGCCGCCGGCATCGCCGATGCCCTCGCGGCCGCTAAGACCGCGCTCGGCGCCTAAGAATCTAGGTAATCGCTGTGGTCGCGCTTGCGCTGGACATAGGGGAGACCAGGATCGGCATCGCCGTCTCGAGCCGTGATGGCAAGATGGCGATGCCTGTCAAGGTGCTCCCGGCTGCAGAGGTCACCGGTATGGCCAAGACGTTCCGCTACCTGGTCGAGGACTATGAGCCCGATATCCTGGTAAGTGGGCGTCCCCTGACCATGGCCGGTGAGCCCGGTCCCCAGGCCGAGCGTGTTGCCGCTGTTGCGCAAAAGATTGCCGACGAGCTCGATCTTCCGTTGGAGTTTGAGGACGAGCGCCTGTCCTCGCAAGAGGCTAAGCGTATCCTGCGCGAGCAGGGCCTCAACGAAAAACAGATGAGGGGCAAGATTGACATGATTGCCGCCAGCCTGTTTTTGGAGACGTGGCTTGATCGTAAAAACGAGGAGGTTTCGCATGCCTAGCGCTCCCGATCCGCGCCAGCCGAATCGTACACGTCAGCCGGCGTCGCGCCCTGCCCAGCCTGGCCAGCGTCCGGCACAGCCGACCCAGCGCGCAGCTCAATCTGCCGCGCGCCCGGTGCAGTTCTCCTCTCGTTCGGCCCAACCTGTTCAACGGACGGGTCAGCAGTCTTCTGCTCGTTCGGTTCAGTATCCGGTTTCTCACGCGGCTCAGCAGCCCGCTGCTCGTTCGGCTCAGCCTGCAGGCGGTGCTCGCTTTAAGCATCAGGCACCTACTCAGCGAACGCAGGCCCCCCAATCGCATTCGCATCACGCTCGCGGTTCGCATGGCGTTGCTCCGGCGGCCCGCTCGAGCTACAACACGCATGCTCGTCGCGGTGCCCAAAAGAAAAGCTCCCCGGTGCCCATGATTGTCGGCGTCGTGGTGGCCGTAATCGCGCTTGCTACTATCGCTTTCTTTGTCGTGCCTGCCGTCAAGGGCTTCTTTACCGGTGAGGATACGAAGGTCGCGGCTGGTCAGCAGGTTACGGTGACCATTCCCGACGGTGCTTCGGGCGATACGATCGCCTCGATTCTCTCCGAGAACCATATCGTCGAAAATCCCAAGGATTACTACGCGGCGGTGAAAAAGCTCAACGCTGATATGTCGCTTAAGCCTGGCACCTACTCGTTCACCACGCTCATGGATGCGACCAAGGTTGTTCAACAGCTCATGGAAGGTCCTAACGCGGGCTCCAATGCGCTGACTATCCCTGAGGGCCTGACGGTCGATCAAGTCGCTGACCGTGTGGCCCAGGCCTACGACAGCATCTCTAAGGAAGACTTCCTCAACCAGGCTAAGGCCTCCAATTACGTGGATGACTATAGCTTCCTTAAGGGCGCCGCCAACGACTCGCTCGAGGGTTTCTTGTTCCCCAAGACCTATTCGTTGGGTGATTCGCCGACGGCCGATGACGTGATTCGCGCCATGCTCGATCAGTTTAAAACCGAGTACAAGTCGCTTGACTTTGCGAGCTGCGAAGCCAAGATCAAGGAGCGCTACGGTGTGGAGATGTCCGACTACGACATCGTCAACTTGGCCTCTATCGTTGAGCGCGAGGGCCTCAACGCCGATCAACGTGCGCACGTGGCCTCGGTCTTCTACAACCGCCTTGCCGGCAAGCTCGACGGTCTGCGTTATCTCAACAGCGATGCGACCATGATGTATGTCACCGGTGGCGAGGTTACCGCCGACGACCTGCAGAGTGATAGCCCCTATAACACCTATAAGCACGAGGGTCTGCCACCCACGCCCATCTGCTCTCCGTCGCTCGAGGCACTCAAGGCCACGCTTGAGCCGACCGACTCTGATGACCTGTATTTCTACATTACGCAGGACGAGGAGTACTTCTCGCAAACCTACGAAGAGCATCAACAGTCTTGGAATTAGCATGAGGATATTTAGCCCCAAACGATACGTTGCCTCGGTCGATCGCATCGACCTTGATACCCTGTGGGCCGACGGCAAACGCGCCATTCTGCTCGATCGCGATAACACTCTGGTTCCGCGCGACACCGAGCAGGTTCCCGCCGCGGTTTCCGCTTGGCTCGTTACCGCCCGCGCCAAAGGCTTTAAGCTGTGCATGGTGTCCAACAACTGGCATCGCGATCAGGTCATGAGCTCTGCACGTGAGCTGGGACTCGAGGCCATCAGCCACGCCATGAAGCCCGCCCCGTTTGCCTTGAAGGCGGGTCTTAAGCGCCTCGGCGCCACGGCAGACGAGGCGGTGCTGATCGGCGATCAGCTGTACACGGACGTGTGGAGCGGTAACTTTGCCGGCGTTGACACCATTCTGGTCAAGCCGCAGGCAACCCAGGACCTGTGGTACACGCAGATCTTCCGTATCTTTGAGCGCCGGGCCCTGCGCGACCTTCCCTGCGAGGAATAGGTTTCGCCATGTCCCAGCACATCAAACACGGCTGCGACCATATCTTCTTTATCGGCTTTTTGGGCGCGGGCAAGTCGACGCTTGCGCGCAATGTGGGCACTATGTTCAAGCGTCGATTCATCGATACCGATCGTTTGGTTGTGCGTCGATGTGGCAAGTCGGTGACCGAGATATTTGAGACCGAGGGCGAGGATCGTTTTCGCGAGCTTGAGACCTCGGCACTCCGTTCGCTTCAAAGCGAGCGCAGCCTGCTGGTGTCGTGCGGGGGTGGCATCGTCGAGACGCCGGTGAACATTGAGCTGATGCATGAGATGGGTATATGCGTGTACCTCGAAGGCGACTTTGAGGACTCGTTGCGCCAGATTCGCCGCTCCGATACCCGGCCCGATTTCCGCTCGCCCGAGCACGCTGCGCGCCTGTTTGAGCATCGCCGTCCGCTGTATCGCCAGGCCGCCGATATTACCCTTGATATTCGCAACAAGTCCTTCGAGGACGTTTCCTACCTTTGTGCCGAGATGCTTTTGGAGCGTGGACTGCTATGATTCGCCGTCAACTTATCAATTTCCAAAACCGCAGTGTCGATGTCCGCGTTGGATTGGGCGCGTTCGAGGAGCTGTCGCGCATGTTTGCCTCGGCCGTGGGCAAGCCTAAGCGCGCGATGGTGGTTTGGAACGACGCTACATCCGAGCGTTTTGGCGAGGTCGTCGAGCATGCGCTGGTCGACGCCGGTTTTGCCGTGTCGCTGCTCGTCCTCGAGGTTTCTCCTGCCGGTGCTACGCTGGCCGATGCCGATACCGTCTTTGGCGCCCTGTCGGCTAACGGCATTACCTGCGACGATCTCGTTGTCGCTGTCGGTGACACGGCGACCTGCTCGGTCGTTTGTTGGTGTGCCAATCAGTGGTGCGGTCGCACCGAGTGCGCCTTGCTGCCGACGACGTTCGACGCCATGCTCACGGTTGCGACGACCATGAAGCCGCTTGTCGCCTCGTCGACGAATGCGCTTCCCGCTATCGCGTTCCGTCCCGAGCCGGGCTTGGTCGTGTGCGACCTCGACCTTGTTCGCGAGGCGGACCCCGAGGACCTCAAGCTCGGCTATGCGGTACTTGTTGGCACCATGCTTTCGAGCAGCAAGTCCCGCTGGAATCAGTTTACTGAGACCGTCCCCGAGATTCTCGCGGGCGAGGAGGTCGCGCTCGTCAATGCCGTTCAGTGGTCTCAGACTGCCCGTAAGGACGTACTGATGGCCACGAACCCGAGCGCCCGCCATGCGCTCGATTTTGGCAAGATGGGGGAGCGTACCCTGCGCGCCTGCCTGGGTAAAGCCGCGGCGCAGGTTCCTGCCTACCAGCTGCTGTCTGAGGGCATGCGCTTTGAGGCGCGCTTAGCACATGATGCCTGCGACTTTGATATCGATTACGTCTTTGAGGTCGATGACTGCCTGGAGGACTTTGGTATCGAGGAGCTTGCCTTCGATCTGGAGCCTGCCTCATATATCGAGGAGTTCCGCAGGCAGCAGTTTGACCGCTCGAACCGTAGTATGTTGCCGCTGCCCGCGGCACTCGGCGCCATTCGTCTAACGAGCGTTGAGGACGAGGTCCTCGACCGCCATGCTCACGCCTACTTGGCTTCTCGCAAAGAACTTCTCTAGGATTTATTGACATACATCGTCTTTCGTATCATGTTGAGGGGCGGGTTTCCAATCGGTTGCGAATCGCGCGCGATTCCGTCGTTCGGTTGAGACCCGTTCCGTCTTTATAGAGACAACAAGAAAGGAATCTGCATGTCAGAGTTTGCTGCCGGTCCTGCCGGTCGTATCGAGCGTGTCCGTGCCCTGATGGTTGAGCGTGGCTACGACGCTATCGTGGTGCGCGACGAGGCCAACCTTCGTTGGCTTACGGGCGTCAAGGGCGTCTTCGATTACACCTTCGAGTTCCCGCATGCTGCGTTTATTACGGCCGACCAGTGCCTGTTCCATACCGACTCGCGCTATCTCAACAGCTTTGAGGAGAACACGCCCGCCGGCAGCCCCTGGGTCTACGACATGGACGAGGGCACCATCCCCGGTTGGGTCGCCGGCAAGATCGCGGCCAACAAGTGCCGCGTCTGCGCTGTCGAGGACGACATGCAGATCAATTTCTACCAGGGTATTCAGCGTGGCCTGGAGGACCGCTCCGTTGCCTGCATGCTGCCGCTGATGCATGACGACATCCGTAAGATGCGCGCCATCAAGGACGCCGAGGAGATCGAGCTCATGCGCCACGCGCAGTCGATCACCGACGCCGCCTTCCAGCACATGCTCGGCTATATTAAGCCCGGTATGACCGAGAAGCAGGTTCGCAACGAGCTCGAGAACTTTATGTTCGCCAACGGTGCCGACAGCCTGGCCTTTGGCTCCATCGTGGCGAGCGGCCCCAATACCGCCAACCCGCATGCCGTTCCGAGCGACCGCGTGATCGAGAAGGGCGACTTCGTCCTCATGGATTACGGCGCGGGCTACTGCGATTATCGTTCTGACATGACGCGCACCGTCGTGATGGGCGAGCCTACCCAGGAGCAGCTCGACCTGTACGCGCTCGTGCGCCGTACGCACGAGGAGTGCGTTGCCGCCATTCATCCGGGCGTCGAGGGCAACGACATTTTCAAGCTTTCCAAGAAGATCATTGGCGATGCCGGCTATGGCGATTACTACAACCATGGTCTGGGCCATGGCGTGGGCATTGACATCCACGAGCTGCCTAACTTCAACCGCAGCAAGAACATCATCGAGGTCGGCTCGGTTATCACCATGGAGCCCGGCGTGTACCTGCCCGGTGTGGGCGGCGTGCGCCTGGAGGACTACGGCGTGGTCACCGAGAACGGCTACGAGCCCTTCACCAAGACGCCGCATGACCTTCACGTCATCGATTGCTAGTCTACTTCGGTAGATAGTTTGGGGCGGGGCCTCCGGAGCAATTCGGACGCCCCGCGTTCTCTTTTTATGCGCTCGCTGCAGGCGCCGTCTGCAAGTGTATAATTTCGCTCGTATGTAATTTGGACGCTTGTGCGTTCTGCCCATAACAAGAAAGGTCGCTATGCCTACCATTTCTACCGCCGACTTCAAGAACGGCCTCGGTCTCCGCATTAAGGACAAGGTCTACACCATCGTCGAGTTCCAGCATGTCAAGCCGGGCAAGGGCGGCGCGTTTGTGCGCTACAAGACCCGCGACATCAAGAGCGGCCGCGTCGTCGAGAACACCTGCAACGCCGGCACCAAGTTCGAGAGCGTCATGCTCACCACCCGTGAGTTCCAGTACCTCTACAACGATGGCACCGACTACATCTTCATGGACAACGAATCCTATGAGCAGGTTCCCGTTCCCGAGGACATGGTGGGCGAGAACTCCAAGTGGCTGCGCGAGAACGACATCTGCCAGCTGCTCTTCGCCGACGATGAGCTCATGGGCGTGACTCCGCCGATGTTCATCGAGACCACCATCGTCCAGACCGACCCGGGCTTTAAGGGCGACACCGTCCAGGGTTCCACCAAGCCGGCCACGATCGACACCGGCGCTGTCATCCAGGTCCCCATGTACCTCAACGAGGGCGAGGTCATCAAGGTTGACACCCGCGACGGCAAGTTCGTCTCCCGCGTCTAGCAACCAACTCTTCTAGGAGGACTCATGCCCCAGGAAATCAAGATTGACGGCATCGGCATTTCGCCCGATGTTCTGACCGCCATCGTCTCGCGCGCCGTGTCCGATGTCGAGGGCATCGCCTCCGTTGGCGTCAAGGACCTTGCCACCAACCTTGTCTCCATGATGCTCTCGTCCAAGGCCCCGGCTTCCGAGCCGGCGGTCGAGACCGAGGTCGTCGGCGACAAGCTCGCACTCACCGTGCGCGTTGTGGTGTTCTTTGGCTATCCGTTCAAGAAACTCGCCGAGGCCGTTCGCGCTGCCGTGGTCGCTGCCATCGATGCCCAGGTGGGCGTTGAGGTCGAGCGCGTTGACGTTTGCATCGACGGCCTCGTTTTCCCCAAGGAGTAACCTTTGAGCCTTAAGGTTTATCGCGGGCGTACGCTTGCCCGCAGTCAGGCGCTGCAGCTGCTGTTCCAGGCCGAGGCCACGGACAGTCCGCTCGAGCGCGTCCTCGAGGGCGATTTCCTGATCTCGAAGGGCCCCCTCGACCCCTATGCGCTGGAGCTGTGCCGCGGTGCCTACGAGCATATCGATCGCATCGACTGTGCCCTGCGCGCCGTCGCCAAGAACTGGGATCTTATGCGCATGCCCGGCGCCGACCGCAATCTGCTGCGTATCGCCGTCTACGAGATGCGCTTCCTCACCGACGAAGAGGTCTCGGACGCTATCGTGATCAACGAGGCCGTCGAACTTGCCAAGGCCTATGGCACCGACCAGTCCGCGTCGTTCGTCAACGGCGTGCTGGGCAAGATCGCGCGCAGCGAGGAGTTGCCGGGCGAGGACCTGTACCAGGAACTGCTGGCCGAGGATCGCGCTCGCGAGGAGGCCCAGGCTGCTGAGGCTGCCGCCAAGGTCGCTGCCGCTCAGGCTACCGCCGGTGTACTTGCCGAGGATGTGGACGCTGCTGAGGCCGTCGAGTCCGACTCCGTCGAGGAGTAGCCATGCCAGAGGGTTCTGTCCGCAACTTTGACGAGATCTCGGACCGTCTGGACCAGATCATCGCTACCGTTCGCTCCAAGGATACGTCCTTGGAGCGTTCACTCGATCTGTTTGACGAAGCGATTGAGCTGGGCTCCCGCGCGGTCGATATGGTCGACAAGTTTGAGCTGACGCCGCGTGAGGCCGATAAGCTCGAGCAGGAATACGATGAGGATGCGGCAAACGAATCCCAGGATAGCTAGCCGCATCTCCGGATACGAATGGTTGATGGCATTCATGAAACGCGTGCGTCTTGATGACGAACTGATTTCACAGGGCATCTGCGCCGATCGCGCGGATGCCCTTCGCACTCTTATGGCCGGCTTGGTTTCGAGCGGCGGTGAGCGTTTGACCTCTCCGGGGCTCAAGGTGACGCCGGGCCTGCCGCTGCACGTTAAGGGGCGCATTCCGTACGTTGGGCGCGGCGGCCTTAAGCTTGAGGGTGCGCTCGATGCGTTTTGTATCGACCCCACGGGCCTTGCCTGCCTGGACGTAGGCTGCTCTACCGGCGGCTTTACCGATTGCCTGCTCAAGCGCGGAGCTGCGACCGTTGTCTCGGTGGACGTTGGTCGCGCACAGTTCGATTGGTCGTTGCGTCAGGACGATCGCGTGACGCTGCATGAGCGCACCAACGTGACGCAGCTGCCTGAGCTTGGCTATGCCGGCGCCATCGACCTGGCTGTTTGTGATGTCTCGTTTACCAGCATCGCGAACATTATCGATGCGGTGCTGGCGTGCCTGAAGCCTTCGGGTTCGTTCTGCACGCTCGTAAAGCCCCAGTTTGAGGCGCCGGCTGCGCTGGTGGGCGACGGCGGTATCGTGACCGACCCCGCCGTCCGCCGCGATACGCTCGTGGCGGCGATTGAGCTTTTTGCCGTCAAGGGCCTGTTCCCGCTTGACGTGTGCGTGTCGCCCATCCATGGCGCTAAGGGCAACGTTGAGTTTTTCTTGTACGGCACAAGGTTTGTCCCCGGGGAGCGCGCCGACGATGAGCTGCAATCCCAGTTATCGGTTTTGAGCGAGAAAGCTGCAACGCTATGAAGGTCTTTCTGGTTCCCAATTACTACAAGCAAGAGGCGGTCGAGAGCGGCCTGATGCTCGAGCTTTGGCTGACGCGCCAGGGCTATGAGGTCGCATGGGCTGCCGACCAGCGATCGAAGATTCAAAGCACGCCTGATATTGACGGCTCCGATCTGGTCATTACGCTCGGCGGCGACGGTACGCTGCTGCGCGCTGCCCGCATTCTCAACCATCGCGAGATTCCTATCCTTGGTCTTTCCTATGGTCACCTGGGTTTTTTAACTGCTGCGAGCCCCGAGGAGCGCGACATTCTGCAGGTCGTGAGCGACGCCCTGTCCGGCGAGCTGCACGTGAGCCGCCGCGCCACCATCGCCGCGGATATCGTGTCCGTGCGCGAAGACGACACGAAGGATGTCGTGCGCACGTTTGCCCTCAACGATATGGCACTTACGCGCGGCCCCCTGTCCGATATGGTTGAGTTTGACATCACGGTGTCCGGCCATCATATCGACCGCCTTCGCGGCGACGGTGTCGTCGTTTCGACGGCGACCGGCTCCACCGGCTACGCGCTTTCCGCCGGCGGTCCCATTGTCAGCCCCGATTACACGGGTATGGTCTGTGTGCCCATCGCCCCGCATACCATTCAGGCTCGCGCTTTTTTGACCTCGCCGAGTGATGTCGTCGAGATCTTTATGTCCGATGATCGTCCGAGCGTGCCGGCGATTGCCATCGACGGACAGTTTATTACCTGCGATGGCACGGTCGAGAGCGTGGCGGTGCGCCGTGGTCCCGGCGATGTACTGCTGCTGGATTACGGTCCCGAAAGCTTCTATAACTCGGTGAGCCGCGTGTTCTATGGAGTGCGTCATGATCGATGAGCTGCAGGTTTCTAACATTGCACTCATTCGTGAGGCGACGCTGGTGCCGAGTGCCGGCCTGACTGTCCTGACCGGCGAGACCGGTGCCGGCAAGACCGCGCTGCTCTCGGCGCTCAAGCTCATATTGGGCGAGCGCGCAGATTCGTCGACCGTGCGCGAGGGAGAGGCGCTGGCGAGCGTCGAGGCGCGCCTATTCGATGGCCCGCACGACACGGAGGGGTTCACCGTACAGCGCAGCCTTTCTGCCGAGGGCCGCAGTCGTGTAAAAATTGACGGCCGTATCGCCAGCGTGCGTGAGCTTTCGGAGCGCGTCGGCGTGATGATGGATCTTTGTGGTCAGCACGAGCACCAGCGCTTGCTCGATCCGGCGCATCATGTTGCCATGGTCGATGCCTGGGCTGGTCGCTCTGCGCTCGAGGCGCTCGACCGTTACCGTGCCTGCTTCAAGGCGTCGCGTGCGGCTGCCAAGGAGGTCCGTCGCGTGGAGGAAGCCTCACGCGCGCAGGGGAGTCGCGTCGAGGAAGCGCGTTTCGCCCTCGAGCGCATCGCCGAGGTCGACCCCAAGCCGGGCGAGTATGAGGAACTCGAGGAACTGCTGCCGCGCTCCGAACATGCCGAGGTACTGGTTGCCACGGCTAACGATGCCCATGCATCGCTTGCCGCCGAAGGGGGAGCGCTCGATGCCGTGAACAGCGCCGTGGCAGAGCTTTCCCGTATGGCTGCCGTCGATCGCAAACTGGGCGACATTGCCGATGCGCTTTCGGATGCCTGTATCTCCCTTGAGGATAGCGCGAACGAGCTTCGTGCCTATCGCGATGGCGTCGCCTTCGACCCGCGCGAGCTCGCTCGCATGCGTGAACGGTATTCCGACCTCAAGGGCCTGTTGCGTCAGTGGGGTCCCACCATGGACGATGTTTTTGCCATGCGCGATCGCTCGCAAGAGCTGCTGTCCCTGGTCGATGATGGCGATGAACAGATCAAAAAGGCCCGTGAATCACTTGGTGCTGCTGAGCGCGAGTTGTTTGCCGCTGCCAAGGCGCTTAAGCGTGCTCGCAATACGGCGGCCCCGCGCTTCTGCCACGAGGTCGGCCGCCAGATGGCGCGCTTGGAGATGGGCGGCGCCGAGCTCGTTTGGGAGTCGCGTGATCTTCCGCGCGCCGAGTGGACGCCGGCGGGTCCTTCGAGCTACGAGCTTTTGTATCGCAGCGGTGCCGGCTTGACGCCGCGACCCCTGCGCCGCATTGCGTCGGGCGGCGAGCTCAGCCGCGTTATGCTGGCGAGCAAGGTGGTCTTGGGTAATGCTGACGGCGTCGACACACTGGTATTTGACGAGGTCGATGCCGGTGTCGGCGGCTCCACGGCTCGTGCTCTTGCTGGTGTGCTGGCCGATCTTGCCGCTACGCATCAAGTGATTGTCGTAACCCACTTGGCGCAAGTCGCCGTCATGGCCGACAAGCATTATGTCGTCAGCAAGGAATCGGGCGATGTTCCCCAGACGCATTTGGACGAGGTAACCGGCGAAGCGCGTACCGCCGAAATCGCCCGAATGTTGAGCGGTGATCAGTCGGAGGCAAGCTTGGCCCACGCAAAGCAGATGCTCGAAGAAGCTCGAGGCTAAGTAGTATCAGCGGTGTTGGTGGGACAAAATAGACTGAAATTTTGTCCCACTTCGCGTTTTACTCTACGACCTTATCCGGCTGGATGAGCTCCTCGTAGTAGCTGATATGTTCGCGAGCGTCTTCAATCTCGGGCAGCAGGAAGTTGTAGATAACTTCGATGATCATCGTGGCGCTGATCTTGGAGAACGCAAAGTCACCCGTCGTCAGCAGCGCCTCGTGGTTGACGGTATTAAAAGTGTAGTCTGCCAGACGCGCGAGCGGGGATTTGCTGTCGCTGCTGATGACGACTACGGTTGCGCCGCAGTTGCGAGCCGCTTTTGCCATGCGATTCAGTCGTCGCGATTTGCCGGAGTTTGAGATTAGCACGATGACGTCACCTGGGCGTAACGTGAGCGCAAAGCCAATTGATGTCTCGCTAATGGTGCTCGCCATGCAGCGCAGGCCCAGCTGCGAAAACTTAAACGTCGCATCGAGCGCGACCGCGTTGGTATTGCCCACAGCCGCAAACTCAATAACCCCTGCATGCTTAAGGGCATGCACAACAGCCGCCAGCGTATCGTGGTCGATCCCGTCGATGGTCGCATTAAGCTCGCTCACCTTAGCAGCCAGGATGTTCTTGAGGCTCTGCTCCATATTGTCGAGCGAGACCTCGTCAGTCAGGCCCTCGTTGCGCTGGCTTTCCAAATCCCTCGCCAACGAAAACTGAAAGCTGCGGAAGCTGCCAAAGCCCAGCTTGCGGCAAAAGCGCGAAACCGTCGCCTCGGACGTGGCGGCGGCTCGTGAGAGCTGGGCGGCCGTCAGGCGCGGCGCCTCGGACTGGTGCTCCAATATATAGTCGACAATGCGCTGCTCGGACTCGCTGTATCCCTGGTGGGTACTAATGAGGGAAAGTGCGCTCTTGCTACTATCGGTCATGGATGGCTCCTGGTTGGCATGAAAATCTAACTTGATTTGCAATGCCATAGTATACGGGCATTTTCAATCACAAGATACACCTTGCCGTTTCAAGTGTTGATGGTAAACTTTCACTTACCGTTTACGGTTATGAAAGAACCTTTCACCGGAGAATTGCGCCTTGTCTCTTCTCACGCGGACGGTAGGTTGGTATCTTTCAGTTGTGGAAAAGCGCGCAAGGATGCGCGTGTAGGGGAGCGCCTGCGGGCGCAGTACTCAAGAAGGAGGGACACATGGCTAAGTTTGACATCATCGCCGCCACCGGTTGCCCGACCGGCATCGCGCACACCTTCATGGCGAAGGAGGCGCTGGAGAAGGCAGCTGCCGAGCGAGGTCTGACCATTAAGGTCGAGACCCATGGCCAGGTCGGTGTCGAGAACGAGCTCACCAAGAGCGAGATCGCCGGTGCCAAGGCCGTCGTCGTCGCAGCCGATAAGGATGTCCAGGCGGAGCGTTTCGCCGGCAAGCGCATGGTTTCCGTTGGTGTTTCCAAGGCCCTGTCCGTTGAGGCAGCCGGTAAGCTGATCGACCGCGCGCTCGCCGCCAAGGGTGACGACTCGGTTGCGGCTGCTGCCGATGTCGAGGATGAGGTCGAGGAGAAGGAGTCCATCGGCCACATCATCTACAAGCACCTCATGAACGGCGTCAGCCACATGCTGGTCTTCGTCGTCGCCGGTGGTGTCCTGACCGCCGTTTCGTTCCTGTGGGGCATCACGTCCTTCGATTCGACGGCGTCTGACTACAACAGCTTTGCCGCTATGCTCAAGATCATCGGCGGCATCGCCATGAACCTCATGGTTCCCGTGCTTTCCGCCTACATCGCCGAGTCCATCGGCAAGCGCCCGGCACTCGTCCCCGGCTTTGTTGCCGGTATGATCGCCATCCAGGGTCTGCCCGTTAACGCCGAGACCGGTATGATCGACGCCGGCGGCGCCGGCGTGGGCTTCGGTTTCCTGGGCGGCATCGTCGGCGGCTTCCTCGCTGGCTATGTCATCCTGCTGCTCGAGAAGGTCTTCTCCAAGCTGCCCAAGAACCTGGACGGCCTCAAGGCTATCTTCCTGTACCCGCTGTTCTCGACTGCCATCGTCGGCCTGGTCATGCTCGGCATCTCCGGCCCCATGGCTGCCATCAACACCGCCATGATGGACTTCCTCAAGGGCCTGTCCGCCTCTGGCGCCATTGTCCTGGGCCTTGCCATCGGCTGCATGTGCGCCGTTGACATGGGCGGCCCGGTCAACAAGGCTGCTTACGTCACCGGTACCGCTATGCTCACCGAGGCCCTGGCCGCCGGCGTCGGCACCGACACCTACAACTTCGGCACCAACTTCATGGCTGCCGTCTCCGCCGCCTGCATCGTTCCGCCGCTGATCACCACCTTCGCTGTCGTTGTCGGCAAGAAGTACTTCAGCCAGGAGGATCATGACGCCGGTATCGTCAACCTCATTCTTGGTTGCACCCACATCACCGAGGGCGCCATTCCGTTCATGACCAAGAACATCTGGCCGGTCATGCCCATCATGATGCTCGGTTCCTCCATCGCCTCGATCCTGACCATTATGTTCAACGTCCACGATCCGGCGCCCCACGGTGGCTTCCTGGTCCTGCCCGTTGTCGAGAACGGTCCGCTGTGGGTCCTCGCGATCCTCATCGGCGCTGTGGTCGGTGGCATCCTGTTCGTGGCCTTCAAGAAGTATGACTTCGAGAAGAACCAGAAGGCCGCTCCTGTAGCCAAGCCGGTTGAGGCTTCCAAGGCCGCTGCCGTTGAGGCCCCTAAGGCCGAGGCTGCCGACTTCGTGAAGGTTGAGAATGTCTTTGTCGCCGAGGACTTCGCTTCTCGTGACGAGGCTCTGAGCTTCGTTTCCAACCAGGCTGTCAAGGCCGGTATCGCCAGCGACGCCGACGCCGTGATGAACGCCTTCCTGGCCCGCGAGGCCGAGGGCACCACGGGCATGATGGAGGGCTTCGCCATTCCGCATGCCAAGTCCGACGCCATTACCGAGGCTGCCGTCATCGTCGTTAAGGACGAGTCCGGCGTGACCGGTTGGGATACCATGGACGGCGCTCCCGTCAACGTGGCCATTGCTCTGCTCATCCCTGGTGCACAGGCTGGCACCACGCATCTCAAGATCCTGTCCAAGGTCGCCGAGGCGCTCATGGACGAGGACTTCCGTGCCACCGTCAAGGGTTCCACCGACGCCGCCGAGATCGCCAAGACGATCAACGCCCGCCTGGTCTAATTCAACAGTACGCGAATAATATCGCCCCCTGTAACAAAGGCGAGGACTCCCTACGGGTCCTCGCCTTTTTTCATGCCACCCGGCACTTAGGGACGTCCGTTTCCTGCCGGCACCCCGGGACACTCCTTAGTCCCCAACAGGGCATTAATAGCCCTCATCGACTGAATCACCCACGCGAACAATAATTCAGCCAGAATTCCTTTCGCACGATATTGCTCTGGACCATCCGAGTTTCCGCAACTCGCCTGCCGGGCGGGGCGGTTAAGTTTGTCGCGAGTTCCGCACGCAAAGGAAAGCACTTAATGTGCTTTCCGTCTTGCGCAGGACTGTAGAGCAGCAAACTTAACCGCCCCGCCCGGCAGGCGAGCGGACAGGACAGACAACTGTCCAACAATTCGTGCGAAACACAATGAAAAACAGTTTGATGTGAGTTAATATAAACAACGTCGTGAATCTGACTCCTGCCACATGCATGACAGGGGTTAAACACAAAAAGGAGTCAATTATGGTTTCTGAGAAGGCTACTCTCGTCAATCCGCAGGGTCTGCACATGCGTCCGGCTGGTCTGTTCGCCTCCACCATGGGCAAGTACGCCTGTGACGTGACGGTCGTCACCCCCGAGAAGGAGGTCAACGGCAAGTCCCCGATGGCCCTCATGGCTGCTGGTATCCCCTGCGGCACCGAGGTCGAGGTCAAGTGCGACGGCGCCGACGAGGCCGAGGCTCTGGCTGCTGCTATCGAGCTCATCAAGAGCGGTCTTGGCGAGTAGAACTCAAACGGGTCGCATGTTGAACAACTAAGTTCATATTTGGGGGCGCAGTGACCTGTCTTAAGGTAGCTGCGCTCTTTTGTCATGGATATGGCAAAACGCTTTATCACATGACACGGAGAGAGGAATGGGAATGTATCAGGGAGTCAACGCTTCCGAGGGCATCGGTATCGGCACCGTCATGGTCGCCGTCGATCCCGACTTGACGTTTGAGCCGCACGAGGTTGCTGATTCGGCAGCAGAGAAGGAGCGCTATCAGACCGCTCTTTCGGTCTTCTGCGAGAAGACCCAGGCTCAGGCCGACCACATGAAGGAGACGGTGGGCGAGGCCGAGGCCGAGATCATGAGCGGACACATTGTCCTGGCTCAGGATCCGGGCATGACCGACGCCATCAACGCCGCCATTGACGGCGGCACCTGCGCCGAGCAGGCGCTCATGGACACCTCGACCATGTTCGAGAACATGTTCCTGTCCATGGACGATGAGATGTTCCGTCTGCGCGCGGCCGACATCGCCGACATCCGCACCGGTATTCTGGCCGAGCTGCTGGGCAAGGAGGTCGTCGACCTTTCCGTCCTGCCCGAGAACACCGTCGTTGTCGTGCACGACCTCACGCCGTCCATGACCGCCACGATCGATAAGGCCCACGTTGCCGGTATCGTCACCGAGACTGGTGGCCGCACGTCGCACTCCGCAATCATTGCGCGCGCCCTCGAGATCCCGGCTGTCCTTTCGGTTTCCAACAGCTGCACCGCACTGCGCAACGGCATGACCGTTGTCGTCGACGGTGGCAAGGGTATCGTCGAGGCCGATCCCGACGAGGAGACGCTCGCCACCTACACCGCCAAGGCTGAGGCCTTTGCTGCCGAGAAGGCGGCTCTCGAGGCCTTCCGCGGCAAGCCGTCCGTGACTGCCGACGGCATCAAGAAGATTATTGCCTGCAACATCGGCAACCCCGATGACGTGCCCAACGCGCTCGATCACGATGCCGAGGCTATCGGCCTGTTCCGTTCCGAGTTCCTGTTCATGGACTCTGCTGAGCTTCCTTCCGAGGAGGAGCAGTTCAACGCCTACCGTAAGGTCGCCAGCGCGCTCAAGGGCGCTCCGGTCATCATCCGCACGCTCGATGTGGGTGGCGACAAGGAGATTCCGTACCTGCACATGGTCAAGGAAGAGAACCCCTTCATGGGCTTCCGCGCCGTGCGTTACTGCCTGGCCAACCCCGACCAGTACAAGGTCCAGCTCCGCGCCCTGCTGCGCGCCAGCGCCTTCGGTGACGTCAAGATTATGATCCCGCTCGTCACCTGCGTCGAGGAAGTCTTGGCTGTCAAGGAGCTCGTCGAGCAGTGCAAGACCGAGCTGACCGAAGAGGGTCGCAAGTTCAACGAGAACATCGAGGTCGGCATCATGGTCGAGACGCCTGCAGCCTCGCTGCTCGCTGACCGCCTGGCCGAGGTCGCCGACTTCTTCTCCATCGGCACCAACGACCTGATCGGCTACACCATGTGCGCCGACCGTGGCAACGACACCATCTCCAACCTGTACCAGGTTTACTATCCCGCCGTGCTCCGCTCGCTCAAGAACATCATCGAGAGCGGCGTGAAGGCCGGCATCATGGTCGGTATGTGCGGCGAGGCCGCTGCCGATCCGTTGCTCGAGCCGCTGCTGATCAGCTGGGGCCTGGAGGAGTTCTCGATGAGCGCTCCGTCCATCCTGCGCGCCCGCAAGACCATCAGCCAGTGGACCAAGGCCGAGTGCGACGAGCTCGCCGAGAAGGCGCTCGCCTGCAACACCGCTGCCGAGGTCAAGGCACTGCTCGAGTCCGCAGCTCGCTAATTTGGTATCAGAGGTAACCGCGTGGTTGGAATGGGCCGGCCATGCGGCCCTCACATATACAGGGGGTACTGTAAATGTTCTACACGCTAACCGCTAACCCGGCTGTCGACATGACGGTTTCGAGCTCTCCGCTCGAGCCCGACGAGAACGTCCGCACCGGCTCGGCCAGCTACACGGCTAACGGCAAGGGCCTCGACGTGTCCTTCGCCTTTAAGAAGATGGGCGTCGACACCGTCGCGCTCGGTTTCTTCGCCGGCTTCACGGGCAAGTTCATCGTCGAGGAGGTCATGAATCTGGGTTGCCTCTGCCGCCCGGTCTGGACCGACGGTATCACGCGCATCAACACCTACGTCAACGATGGCCAGCACGAGTACGGCATCCTGAACCCCGGTGCTCCGATCACGCCGCAGCACCAGGAGGAGCTCTACAACATCCTGGACACCGCGGGCGACCTTGAGTGCCTGATCGTCTCCGGCTCCGTGCCTCCCAAAGCTACGCCCGACTTCCTGGCTCAGGTCATGGAGCACGCTCAGGCCCGTGGTGCCGACGTCGTCCTGGACCTGTCCTCCGACAAGCTCAAGGAGCTCGCTCACAAGAAGCCGCTGCTCATTAAGCCGAACCATCACGAGATGAAGGCTATCTTCGGCGTGCCGGTCGACACCGACGACGAGGTCCGCGTTGCCATGAAGCTGGCTCACGAGGCCGGCGTCCAGAACGTGCTGCTCACCCGTGGTAGCCGCGGTGACGCTTACTTCTCCAACGGCGAGGACATCTGGTATGCCAAGCGTGAGTTCAACATCAAGCTTGTCTCTTCCGTCTGCGCCGGCGACTGCACCCTCGCTGCGTTCCTGCACAAGTGGTACAGGGATCGCGACAACGTCGAGGAGGCCATGAAGCTCGCTATGGCCACCGGCGCCAACGTTGCTGAGTCCGTCGGCATCGGCGACTTTGGTCACGTCGACGAGTACAGCAAGCGCGTTGCTGTCCGCAAGCTCGATCGCAAGTAAGCGAAACGCGACAAACTCGTGCGCATACGGCGTCCCGGTTTCGACCGGGGCGCCTTTTTTGTTCTGCCATGGGGGAGACATGTTCTGCCGTACTTCATCGCTTCCACACCGTTCACCGAGTTGTTGTAGCCTTTTACCGAAGTGTGGAATATACTTTCATTAACACGTTGCTTCGTGAAAGGAACATTCATGATTTACACGCTTACTGCAAATCCCGCCATTGACTACAACATCTCCTGCGACGGTCTTGCTGCCAACACCGTCACGCGTACCCGCAACGCCGTCTACACGCCCAACGGTAAGGGCCTCAACGTCTCGTTTACGCTCGACCACTACGATGTCGACACCACGATCCTGGGCTTCTTCGCAGGCTTCTCGGGTGAGTATATCGTTAAGGGCGCCGAGGCCCTGGGCGTGCCCGTCAAGCCCGTGTGGACTGACGGCATCACGCGCGTCAACGTGTTCCTCAATGCCGGCCCCGACACCGAGTACAACATGGTCAACGCCGGTGCCGCCATCAACGAAGCCAACGAGCAGGAGATGTTTGAGCTTATCGATTCGCTCGATGACATGACCTGCCTGGTTATCAGCGGCTCGCTGCCCCCCAACACCTCCGAGGGCTTCCTGGCAGAGGTCCTGCGTCGCGTGAAGGCGAAGGGCGCCGAGTTCGTGCTCGATATCTCGAGCCATCAGCTGGCCGACCTCATTGCTATGGAGCCGTTGCTCATTAAGCCCAACGACGACGAGCTGCTCGACATCTTTGGCATTAAGGTGAGCGGTGGCGACGACGAGTCCGTCAAGGGCGCCATGGCCGAGCTGTACGCCAAGGGCGCTAAGAATGTACTGCTGACGCTCGGCGGCGACGGCGCGTACTTCTCCAACGGCGAGCACATCTGGTTTGCCAACCGCACCTTCGACGTAAAGCTGCTGTCGACCGTCTGCGCGGGCGACTCCTCGCTGGCCGCCTTCCTGTCCGTGTGGCACGACGCCCCGGAGCGCGTCGAGGATGCCCTGCGCCTCTCGATGGCCACCGGCGCCAACGTGGTCGAGTGCCCGGGTCTGGGCGATTTTGCCAAGGTCGATGAGTATCAGAAGGGTATTGCAATCCGTCAGGTTTGCTAGTTCCGGCACCTTGCCTGAATAGTTCAATTATCTCGCATCCGTCTTAGACCAGGACGGATGCGTTTTTGTTTATCGGACTTGCGTGTGCAGTGGAGGCTGTTTCTTGCTAGACTTCTTGCAGACGCAATCGATAGCCAATTTGATAGTCGCAGGAGGCTATAGGCATGTGCAATGTTTCGCTCAACGGTACGCAGCCGACCGATGCCTCTATCCGTGTCCTGCGTGCGCTTGAGGCAGCAGGTCTTGAGGCTTGGTACGTGGGCGGTTGGGTACGTGATGCCCTGATGGGACGCCCCAGCCACGATGTTGACATGTGCTGCAGCGGCCTGTGGCTGGAGTCCAAGGCGGCGCTCGAGGCCGCCGGCATTGCAGTGGTTGAGTCGGGCATTAAATTTGGCGGCATTACCGCCATTTGCGATGATGAGCGCATCGAAGTCACGACGTATCGCCTGGACGGCTTTTACACCGACGGCCGCCATCCCCAGAGTGTGGAGCGTGCGGCGTCGCTTGAGGACGATCTGGCGCGTCGTGACTTTACCGTTAACGCTATGGCCTGGCATCCCGAGCGTGGTCTTGTCGACCGCTACGATGGTCAGGGCGACCTGAAACGCAAGCTTATCCGCGCCGTTGGAGATCCCAAGCGTCGTTTTAACGAGGACGCGCTTCGCATGCTGCGCGCGGTGCGTTTTGCCTGCCGTCTGGATTTTATGATCGAGCCTAAGACTAAACAGGCGCTTGCCGAGTGCGCGCCGCTGCTCGATGCTGTGGCGCGCGAGCGCGTGGGCATTGAGCTCGAGGGTATCCTTTCGACCGGCCATGGGGGAGACGCGATGCTGCGCTACCCCGAGCTTGTTTGCGCCGCCGTGCCCGAGCTCGCGTCCGCTCGCGGGTTTGATCAACGCAGCGTCTATCATGCGTTTAACGTCTACGAGCATATCGCTCGCGTGCTGACGGTGGCAGGGGAGCTGGCGCTGTGCGACGGCGTCGCGCCCTCGTCGAGCCTTATGTGGGCGGCGTTTTTGCACGACGTTTCCAAACCCGAGTGCTTTACGGTCGATCACGACGGCAGCGGTCACTTCTACGGTCATCCCGAGCTCGGCGCCAAGAAGGCGCGTGTCATCATGGATCGCCTGGCGCTCTCGCACGATTTGGTGCGCGATGTGTGCCTGCTCATCAAATATCACGACAAGCCGCTGCGCCCCGAGCGCTCCTGCCTGCTCAATATGATGCGCGCGCTTTCGGGCGAGGGCGTCGACACGCCGCGTTTGATGGACGAGCTCATGGATCTTAAGCGTGCCGACACGCTCGGCAAGGCCCCGTCGTGCTTCTATTACGTTGAGACGATTGAGGAGATGCGCGCGATGGCGCACGAGCTGCTGAAGGCAGGGGAGCCCTATACGCTCAAGATGCTCGCCATCAACGGCGGCGACCTGATCCGCGCCGGCGTCAAGCCGGGGCCGGAGCTGGGACAGCTTCTCAACGCCGCCCTCGGCGCCGTGATCGAGGACAACATCCCCAACAACCGCGAAGCCCTCCTGGCTCATCTCAACTTGAACTAGCTAACCAGTTGACCTGCGCGTTCCATAACCTGCCGACAATTTTTTCGGCAATTTGGAATTTCTTCTTGCGCTGATGTTTTTTGTCCCGTAATATATTTCCTCGCAGCACGGCAGTGCAGATGTCATGTGGCCCGTTCGTCTAGCGGTTTAGGACGCCGCCCTCTCAAGGCGGAGATCACCAG
>CATYIU010000020.1:0-37555 GCA_958407445.1 uncultured Collinsella sp. | reverse complement strand
AATAAAAGTATCCAGCTCAGATAAGACCCCGCTTGCTAAATTTAAATTTAGCAAATCGATCGTTCAAGACAACAAGCGCGATGCTGTAATACTACGAGAAGTTCCTCAAGAAATCTTAAAGAAGATCCCCAAGCTTCCAGCAGTCATGGATTTGCCCGTAAAGGGGGATAAGATCTCCGCTTATCAACAGCATTTTTCCGAATCTAGATTCAGCCTTGAATTGCACAGTGGGGATTTGCTCAGGGTCGGAGATCCAAGCGAAGAGGGCACACTTTGTTATACGAATTGCTCATTTCAGCATGGAATGAGTGGTGGGCCAGTGTTTAATGACTTGGGTCAGGTCATTGGCATAGTACATACTGCAACTGAGCAGGGAAAACTTGGCTCTTTCCTTCCTTTAAGGGATTGTATCCGCTCATCCGATGTTTATGGAGAGTGGCAGGTCTTCTAACTAGATTGTCATACATTCTGGCCCAAAACGCTCATCGCGTCAGACTTGAAACAAGGTGTCTGCTGCTTCTACTTAAACGGTGACAATCGGAAAAGCCATAAGGGGGTGCTGAGTTAGATGCTGGAAAACGGGCCAGTCAGGAAGATATAGAGCGGCGGACTGTATAACATTTCGTTCTAGTACGACTCTGAGACCTATGCGGGAAAGCATGAGGGGAGCGGCTTCTCCGGAAAGATAAAGCTCGCGGATTTCGTCGGTCTGGAGACGGGTGCTTTTTATTTAAGGCAGCGTGCGGACCGATGGGCTCTACTCATGTTCATAGATCAGGCAACCATACTTGGGGGTTACGTTCAACTTGATTATGGCATTCAGTTTGCCTACTCAGAGACACGAGAGGACGGAGCCGTTCGCGTAGCTGTCGAACGCCCGGTTGATTTTGGTGTTTACCACGTTGAACCATCTGCCTGCGGTTAGAAGGTTCAACGTCGAAGGATTTACTACTGATGACCTCAATTTCTTGACAGAATTTATTGATAAAACGCCCCGTTTATCTTTGAGCTCGCCGAACAGCAAAAAGTCGGACCAAAGCCTTCGGCGATGATTTCCTGACGTTCTATTGTTAAATGCCCAGTAAGTTGATTACCAAAATTACTGTCGACACCACTCACCCATGCCGACGACATCGTCTGAATTGTCACGCTGTTGGCGCTTCCCTCGTTAATAGCATCGCTTCTTAGGCCACAACTGGCTGTCGAAACTCCCGTTTTCCGAAATTCGGGGAAAATAGGGGCGGCTGAGCACAACCCGATTTTTGGCAACAATACCGTCGGTCGCAGAAGCGTAAATCCGGGGTTTAGTCGGCTGATCTCTGTTTTCCCGCACTTCCGTATACGACCCCTCGATTAAGGTTATATTAACGCGCGGCGATTACTTCCCATGCAATCGGCGGTAAAATCTCGCCATGGTTACGCTCGCCGATATAGCCTCTGCATTCTCTCGCGTGGACCACACCTGCAACGTCGCCGACCTGATCGACGCAGCTCTAAGAACAGAAGAATTATGAAAGGATTCAAACACCGAAGAGCCTGCAGCATCAAAAGTGTCAGACCGGCGAGATCTGTATCGTAGACATCGTTCGAGAGGGGATGACCGAAAATGACCCGCGCCTACAGTGAAGTTTATCTCGAGGACGCTATGAGAACGCTGGGCGAGGCAGTCGATTTTGCCCTCTGCGACCAGGGACTGACTCCGACCGAACTGACGGCGATCTTGTCAAACGCTTTTGAGATGAAACAGTTTGAGCGCGGTATCCCACGCGTTGTCTGCGGCATGTCGGGCGATGAGCTTGTGCGCGAGATCATTGTCCACGCGGGTCTGAAGCCCGTCGAATTCAGGGAGGCCTATCCGTTCGACCGTTCCCCGCAATACTGAGCAGGTTGGGTTTTGGCATACACGCAATGGACGTGCGGCCTAGGTTTTAGCGACCTTTTTGAAGTGGCGCCACTCGATTGGGTTATCGGCTCGTACCATCCGCTTCACGAGGCCTCCGAAGTTAAATTCGCCCAGATAGTCATTGATAAATGGAACAAAGCCCAGGCAGGCAAAAAGGGCCTCAAGGCAGCACGAAAGGCAGCCGGCCTGACCCAAAAGCAGCTGGCCGCCCAATCGGGAGTCAAAATCCGTGCCATACAGCTCTACGAGCAAAACCAACTGGACCTGCGCCGTGCCTCGGTATCCTCGGCATTGGCGCTCGCAAAAACCTTACACTGCAGCATCGAAGACCTCGTCTGGCAACCGATCGTTCTTGAGTACGACTCCTGTTGCCACTGTGATGTGCTCCCCGGCATTGCGTCGCGCGTATAGAATCTAAGCATCCGCACGCCAGCTATGAAATGGAATGGACGCCACATGGAAATCCCCAGCACCCTGTGCACCAATGTGTACGACTTCGCGTTTTGCCCGAGCCCTGCTACGAACGCCTGGCCGACCTCGCCGACCCCGAGGACTGGGGTCCCGGCAACCGCATCCTCAAAAACTACCTGTCGTTTTCGTTTAGCCGTGCGGTGTTCCTGACCGAGCGCGACGTGGACCAGACCGCGCCGTCCAACCTGCCTTTGGTGTTCGACAACGACCAATGCCTGTTCAACACCGGCCTGTACACGCGTCGCTACGAGACCATCTACGGCCTGTTTGAGCCCAACACCAAGCCCGACGCGCGCCAGCGCTGGTTTTTGAAGGGCTTCTTTAAGGAGAGCGACCCCATGCTGGTCTCGTTTGAGTACCTGCCGTGCCGCGTGCGCTTTGCCGAGGACCCCTCCGAGCTGGTCTTTGACTACCGCTTGCCCATCCGCTCCAACATCGACCACATTCTGGGCGATGAGGAGAACCTTACGCGTATTCCCGCTAGCCTGATGGGGGAGGGCAACTCGCTGCTGCTGCGCCGTGCCTTTGAGGGCGCCGTCGTCGAGGCCGCCCGCCGCGCCGCCGCCAACTACACGCTCGCCGTGCCGCAGTTCTACGGCGGTCGGATCCAACTGCTGCTGCCGCTGTGCCTAACCGGCGACAAGCCCGAACTGGCGCTGACCATCCAGCGCGAGGACGGTTTCTACGCCGCGCGCACCTGCCTCACGCTCGACATGGCATACAACAATGCGCGACTAATCTGTCGCCCCGAGACCTCGTGGATAAAGCGGTAAATGGTGGTTAAGCTGCTGTTTTACCTATTGCTTTGGTTGCTTTGGCTTAGCTAGCATCCACGAATTTAAAATCGGGGGCAAAAAGTTCTTGGTAAACCAGGCGCGGCTATGATAGTATCTCTTTTGCCGAAAGGCGACGGGCGATTGGCTCAGGGGTAGAGCATATCCTTCACACGGATGGGGTCACAAGTTCGAATCTTGTATCGCCCACCATCAAAAGCGCAGGTCAGAGGTGTTAAGCCTCTGGCCTTTTTCTATTTGATACCAAGGGTGACACCAAAAGTGACACCAAATTTTCGATTTTTATTAGCATGGGGTCCTATTTTTTATTGATCGCAAACCCTTCATAGTTCCTACATATTGAATATTATTTTCGTTCGTTGACCAACTATAGAGTGACGTCGTCGAACATTTTGAAAATAGTTCACGCGATCTTTCAATGAATTCTTTGCATGATTCATACGCAATTGTGGAGAAAAAGACCACTGGCTCACAGCTCGTACCAGCACATTCACGCCTCGTGACAACCTTTCAACACATCCCATCCATTTTTTGGTCAGCGTTTGGTCAGCTTCCGGTACTTACCCGCATGATGCCCCAGTAGATAATCGTCCACGACCACAACCGCATGGCCTACGGCCGATACCAAGGGAGGCGCAAATGGACGAAATCGTCTGCGCAAACACCGCATTCCGCTATTGGCGCTGCCCACCGCAGGTGCGCGACCTCTACCCGCGCCTACCCAACTCCGAAGAAGGCTGGCGAGCTCTATCCCAAGCCCCATTCGTAACCGACGTCCTCAAGACCCCGATTATCGCTGTTGCTTCGCCAGGTTATTGCAATCACCACTCGGGATTGCGCTCCACTATTCGCTGGGAAGGGACATCGGATGTCAGCACAACAATCGACACTAATTTAGGCTTTAGTGTTACCAATCCGCTTAACACATTATTTACTATGACACGCTTTGTGTCCCAAATAGATCTCGTACTGGCTATGTACGAACTTTGCGGTTGCTTTTCCGTTTTCGAGCTTGCTCCCGCTGCCGAAATGCAGTTAAAAATGGCGGTAGAGGAGAATCGCAATTCCAGCACGCAGGATCTGTTCGAACTTGGAGAAGGCGAAGACGAGGTTCCTTGGAAACGAGTTTACGCCCGCGCAACCGTAAAGGCCACAGATAAAGAAGGCCAAACGAACAAGCGTGAGGATGGAAGAGAGGTTACGAAACTCAAAGGCACTTCTCTTTGGATGAGAAAGCCGCTCATCGAGCTAAGCGATCTACATCGATTCGCCGACAAGGTCAAAAGTCAAATGTGGGGAAAGCAGTTTTATGATGCCGCTCAGCAGGTTATCGGCATTGCTGCGTCTCCGCTCGAGGTCGCGGGGGTACTGCTTCTAAGTCGTTCTCGACGTCTAGGTGGTTCAGGATTCAGATACGTGTACCTCAACGATTTAACCCCTCTATCCGTGGCAGCCCAAAGCATCGCAGGCCAAAAGGTCTGCTACGGCGACATCGTGATCGTAAACCCAATCCTAATGAAGGCAGTTATTATCGAGATCCAAGGTGAGGTCATTCATGGCTCAGGTGCAATACTTGACCACGATGCGGAGCGCATGACTGCGTTGCAGAGCATGGGATTCGATGTATTCCTGGTGACTCACGATATGCTCAACGATTCAAAGCTGCTAGACACCATAGTCAGAAGTGTCTGCGACCGTTTAGGGATTCGCTATAAAGCCAAAACTGAGGCAATGAAGTGCGCCGAGACGAGACTGCGAGCAAATGTTTTGTGCAACTGGTTGGAAATCGGAAATTAGTCGGCGACAAGGCGCTAGAACTACCTAGTTTGCCTGTTAGTGAAATAATGTCATTTCAAAACTATGCCGGATTACGGGGCTGGACCCGGACTGGCCGTCCATACCCTGCATTTCACGGAATACGCAAGCCGTCTACCTGCGGTTTTGATTTTACCGATTACGGCATGCTCGGGGGTTCCCGGCCTGGCCCCGTAAACCGGCATAGTTTTGAAATCGCCGGGTCGGCGGGAGCGCGATTGGCCCCGGTAATGGGCCTGGCGCCGGCAAGACGGCCGTTGGGCGGATGGCGGCCCGCGCCGCGACTGCGAAATTTTCCAAAAATGTCCTTGCATCGCCGTCCGAGTTCCCGTATAGTACTTTTTCGCACGGGGGCGTAGCTCAGCTGGGAGAGCGCTTGACTGGCAGTCAAGAGGTCAGGGGTTCGATCCCCCTCGTCTCCACCCGAGCATTGAATGAGGCTCCAACGCAAGTTGGGGCCTTTTTTCTTATCTAACGATTGAAGCCATGTGTTGGTTGGGTAGCATCTTGGCGACATTCCCATTGTTAATTACGAATATGAATGTTAATAACTTTACGTCTCTGGATGGCAAAGCTAGTTTGCAGCGCTAACAACAAAGAGGCCGGGCGTAATGCCCGGCCTAAAATACTCTGGTGGGCCCTCCGGGATTCGAACCCAGAACCCAGGGATTATGAGTCCCCTGCGCTAACCGTTGCGCCAAGAGCCCTTATGAACGGTGAATGCAATTCTAATAAAGGCATCTAAGGCCTAATTTCTTCGCTTCACGTCGTGAAATACTACCATGCACGAGCAAGTCGCACAACGCAAGATCAAGTCCAATGCTAAACAACAACCAATCTAGGCGCGTCGCAGAAAAGACGTGTTTTAGAAAAAGTTAAGGCCATTAATTCAGGGCTCAAACACATTTAACCGCGAAATCAAGCTGATGCCATTTCAAAACACCGCCAGTTTACTACGACTGATCGGCGACTCCCGAGCACCGCGTGTTCCCCGTTTGCAAAACCGCAGGTAGGGAGCCCGACGGTTGCGTGAAAAGGCGTGCGTGGTCGAACATTCCTGATTCATCGTAGTAAACCGGCATAGTTCTGAGGCGCAGAGGAGGGGCGGTTCGCAATCGGGTCCGATAATGGGACTGGCGGAGCACGGGAAACCCGGTTGAGCGGGCGGGTCGTGTTTCGCCCGTGCCGGCACGGGCGAAAGTTTTTCCAAAATTGCCCTTGCATCGCCGTCGGAGTTCCCGTATAGTACTTCTTCGCACGGGGGCGTAGCTCAGCTGGGAGAGCGCTTGACTGGCAGTCAAGAGGTCAGGGGTTCGATCCCCCTCGTCTCCACCCGAGCATTGAATGAGGCTCCAACGCAAGTTGGGGCCTTTTTTCATATTGGCACACAAGGTCAAAGGCGGCACCATGATCCTCCTGGTCGACAAGATCGAAAAAAGCTTCGGCGCACGCGTCCTCTTTAGCGGCGCGTCCTTCCAGATCAACCCCGGCGAGCGCTTCGCGCTCGTGGGCCCCAACGGCGCTGGCAAAACCACCATGCTCAAAATCATCATGGGCATCGACAGTCCCGACTCCGGCCAGGTCCAGTACGCAAAGGACTGCCAGGTGGGCTACCTAGAGCAGGAAACTAATCTGGAACAAAAGGACACCACCATCCTCGCCGAGGTCATGGCCGCCGCCAAGGAAATCCGCCGCATGGGCGAGCGCGCTAACGAGCTGCAGGCCCAAATCACCGAGCTCTCCGAGCAGGGCAAGGACGTCGACGCACTCCTCAACGAGTACGGCCAGGTCCAGGACCGCTTTGAGCACCTGGGCGGCTACGAGCTCGAGAGCAACGCCCGCAAGATCCTGTCCGGCCTGGGCTTTAAGGTCACCGACTTTGAGCGCCCGTGCTCCGAGTTCTCGGGCGGCTGGCAGATGCGCATCGCGCTCGCCAAGCTCTTCCTGCGCCATCCCGACCTGCTGCTTCTGGACGAGCCCACCAACCACCTGGACCTCGAAAGCGTCCAGTGGCTGCGTGGCTTTATCGCCAACTACGACGGCGCCGTCCTCATCGTCAGCCACGACCGCGCCTTTATGGACGCCTGCGTCGACCACGTCGCCGCGCTCGAAAACCGTCGCGTGACCACTTACACCGGCAACTACAGCAGCTACCTCAAGCAGCGCGAGGACAACCTTGAGCAGATGCGCGCCAAGCGCGCCGCCCAGGAGCGCGACATCGCCCACATGCAGGTCTTCGTCGACAAGTTCCGCTACAAGCCCACCAAGGCCGCCCAGGCCCAGGAGCGCATCCGCAAGATCGAGCAGATCAAAAAGGAGCTTGTCATCCTACCCGAGGGCCACAAGCACATCGACTTTAAGTTCCCCGACCCGCCGCGCTCCGGCGACATGGTCGTGGGCCTGGAGGGCGTCTCCAAGTCCTACGGCAACAAGCACATCTACAGCGACATCGACCTCAAGCTCTACCGCGGCGAGCACGTGGCGCTCGTCGGCCCCAACGGCGCCGGCAAGTCCACGCTCATGAAGATCATCGCCGGACTGGAGCCGCCCACCACCGGCACCCGCGACCTGGGCACCAACGTGGGCGTGGCCTATTACGCCCAGCACGCGCTCGAGGGCATGACCGAGTCCAACACCGTCCTGCAAGAGATCGACACCGTCACGCCCAAGTGGACCGTGCCGCAGCAGCGCAGCCTACTGGGCGCCTTCCTGTTTAGCGACAACGATTCCATCGAAAAGCAGGTGCGCGTCCTTTCCGGCGGTGAAAAGGCGCGCTTGGCCCTGGCTAAGATGCTCGTGGCCCCCGAGGCACTTCTGTGCCTGGACGAGCCCACCAACCACCTAGACATCGACTCGGTGGACATGCTCGAGAACGCCCTGCAAAACTTCCCCGGCACCATCGTGCTGATCAGCCACGACGAGCACCTGGTGCGCGCCGTGGCCAACCGCCTCATCGATATCCGCGACGGCAAAGTCACGGTCTACGACGGCGACTACGACTACTACCTCTACAAGCGCGAGGACCTCGCAGCCCGCGCCGCCGCCGAGGCGTCCACGGAGAGCGCGCCGGCCACGACCAAGTCCGCCAAGGCCAGCGCCGCCCAGGCCGACACCCCCGTCGCCGCCCCCAAGCCTGCCGAGGGCAAAAAGACCAAGGAGCAAAAGCGCGCCGAGGCCCAAGCCCGCGCTGCGCTCAACAAAAAGCTCAAGGGCGTGCGTAACCAGCTCAAGAAGATCGAGACGGAGCTCGACAAAAAGCGTGCCCGCTATGACGAGCTTATGGAATTGATGGCAAGCGAAGAGCTTTATGCCGATCAAGACAAGTTCAACGCCGCGCTGGGGGAATATAACGGCCTTAAGCAAGAGCTGCCCAAGCTCGAGGACGAATGGCTGGAGCTTTCCACCCAGATCGAAGAGGAGACCGCGCGTGAACTCTCGTAAGGCCGCTGCCGTGGCGATGAGCATCATCGCCATCGCCTGTCGCATCTGCGGCATCTTTATGAGCGCGATGACCGTGCTGCTGTGCTTTAGCGGCCTCACCGCCAAGCTGCAGATCGTAGGCTTTGTCGTTGAGCTTTCACGCGCGCTGCCGAGCGCCATCGCCGGCTACGGCGTCATCACGTCGCCCTTTGGCGGCGTCTTCCGCCTGGATTACGCCATCGTCGCCGTCATCCTGTTTGTGGCCGACTACCTGCTCACGCGCGCCTCGCGCCGCGTCCGCTAGGGGAGCGCCATGTCCAGCAGCCACCTCATGAACCTGCTCGCCAGCGCCGTCGCCGTCATCGTGGGCATCGTCATCCACGAGAGCGCGCACGCCGCCGCGGCCTGGGCACTCGGCGATAAAACGGCCCGTTCGCGCGGCCGCGTCTCGCTCAACCCGCTCAACCACATCGACCCGTTTGGCACCATCATCCTGCCGCTGCTCATGCTCGCGGCCGGCGGTCCCGTGTTCGCCTTCGCCAAGCCCGTGCCGGTCTACCTCAACAACCTCAAGCACCCCAAGCGTGACGAGGTCCTGGTGAGTGCGGCCGGCCCCGCATCGAACATCGCACTCGCGTGCCTCGCGGCCGCCCTCATGCACGCAACGTACGGCAACCTCTACACCAGCATGTCCTTTGCCGTAGCATCACAGATCATGAACTTCGGCGCCACCTTTATCGTGGTCAACCTGTCACTCGCGTTCTTCAACCTCATCCCGATCCCGCCACTCGACGGTTCGTCGATCATCGTGCCCTTCCTCAAAGGCAAGGCGCTCAACAACTACTACCACCTGCAGCAATACGCCATGCCCATACTCATCATTGTGCTGTATCTGCTGCCCATGTGGACCGGCATCGACGTGATCGGCCGCTATTTCGACGTTACCGTGTATCCGCTCGCTGAGCAGCTGCTCAACTTCGCAATCGCCGGCATCTAAGGTAAACTTACAGGTCGACCGTGCAAAACGGTCGTAACATGCACCCAAACCGCGCCGCGAAGGCGCCGTCAAAGGAGGTCGAAGATGTCGTATCGCGTGTCGACGCAGGTCTACAGCGGACCGTTCGACCTGCTGCTGCAGCTGGTAACCCGCCAAAAAGTAGATATCGGCGCCATCTCCATTAGCGAGGTGGCCGAGCAGTACCTTGCCGAGGCCGAGCGCATCGAGGCGCTGGACCTGGACGTGGCGAGCGACTTTTTGCTGGTCGCGGCAACCCTTTTGGACATCAAGGCCGCCTCTCTGGTACCGCAGGAGGCCCCGCGCAAAGTCGATGACGACGATGACGAGTTCGACGAAGACCTCGAGGAGCTCAGTACGCTCGACGGCGACGCCCTGCGCGAGGTCCTGATTCAGCGCCTGATTGCTTACAAGCAGTTTAAGGGCGCGGCGGCAGCCCTTGGCGCGCGGATGCAGGCCGAAAGCCGTATGCATCCGCGTGTGGCCGGCCCCGACCCGGAGTTTTTGGGCCTCATGCCCGACTACCTGGCTGGCATCACCCTGCGCGGCCTGGCCGTCATCTGCGCCGACCTGGACGGCAAGCGCCAGACCTTCTTACTGGAGGCCGAGCACGTGGCGCCGCATCGCGTTCCGCTCGACCTGACCGTGGCCTCAGTCGACCGCTTTACCATGGCGCACCAAACCTGCACCTTCCGCGAGCTGTTGGACGGCGACGCCACCACCGAGCAGCTCGTCGTTACCTTCCTGGCCATGCTCGAGCTCGCCAAGCGCGGCTCGCTCACGCTGAGCCAGGACGAGATCTTCGGAACCATCTGCATCAACCGAGTCGAGGGCGCCGAGGCATACGTGCCCGGCGATGGCCCCGAGCTCACCGAATAGGAGCGGCAACCATGTCAACCCTTTCCACGCTGGAGGCAAACAGCCTCAAAGGCGCCCTCGAGGCGCTGCTGCTGGTGTCGAGCGATCCGGTGAGCGCGCCTGCGCTGGCAGGTGCGCTAGATATCGCCCCCGGCGAATGCGCATCGCTGCTCGCCGAGCTCAAGGTTGAGTACGAGGAAGCCAACCGCGGCTTTCAGCTGCGCGAGGTCGCCGGCGGCTGGCGCCTGTTTACGCATCCCGCCTACCACGATGTGGTCGAGGCCTATGTGTTGAGCTGGGACACGCAAAAGCTGTCGCAGGCGGCGCTCGAAACCCTGGCCGTCATCGCATACCACCAGCCCGTGACGCGCGAGGTGGTCAAAGGCATCCGCGGCGTCAATTCCGACGGCGTCATCGCATCGCTCGTGGACAAGGGTCTGGTGCGCGAGCTCGGTCGCGACCCCCAGCGCGGTCAGGCGATCATCTACGGCACGACCAACGCCTTCTTGGAAAAGTTCGGTCTGCGCTCCACCCGCGACCTGCCCGATCTGGAGCAGTTTGCCCCCGACGAGCAGTCGCGCCGGTTTATCCGCGAGCGCCTGAGCGGTCGTAGCATTCAGTCCACGCTCGAGGAGCAGGCCGATGACCTGGACGAAGAGCGCGAACTGCTCGATACCGATGTTGAAGATGTTGAGGCAGTCGAGGACTTGGAAACCCTGGTCGTCGACGAGACCTCGGAGGATTTACATGACGAGGACTAACGAAGTAGGGGAGACGCGTGCCATGGGCAACGCAGTACCCGCAACCGACGCCCAGCCCGTCTACCCGCATACCATGCGCCTGCAGCGCTTTTTGGCGCGCGCAGGCGTGGCGAGCCGCCGTGGCTCGGAGGACCTAATGACCGCCGGCCGCGTGACCGTCAACGGCGAGGTCGTGACCGAGCTGGGCACCAAGGTCGACGTCGACCACGATCACATCGAGATCGACGGCATGCCCGTCAGGCTCAACCAGGGCGCCGTGTACTTGATGCTCTACAAGCCGACCGGCTACCTCACCACCATGAGCGACCCGCAGGAGCGCCCTTGCGTGGCCGACCTGGTCCCGCGCGACCGCTTTCCGGGCCTGTTTCCAGTGGGCCGCCTGGACCGCGACACCACGGGCCTTTTGCTCTTTACCACCGACGGCGACCTGTCGCAGGATCTGCTGCACCCCAGCAAGCACGTCTACAAGACCTACCAGGCGCTCGTGGACGGACGGCTGTCCGACCGCGACTTGGAACCACTCCGCAGCGGCATCGAGCTCGACGACGGCCTGTGCCAGCCGGCGATCTGCCGCGTCATCAACGCGCGCGAGGCCGAGGCCGTAGCTCCCCAGGGCGTCAAACCCGGCACCACCGCCGTGGAGGTCATAATCCGCGAGGGTCGTAAAAACCAGGTCAAGCGCATGCTGGGCAAGATTCACCATCCTGTGATCCGCCTGCACCGCTGCAACTTTGCCGGCCTTGAGCTCGAGGGCGTGGCCAAGGGCTCATGGCGCGAGCTCACCGACCGCGAGGTGCAGATCCTTAAAAGCGGCGGCATCCCGCCCAAGCAGGCGAGCGCCAAGCGCAACGGCGGCAAGCCCCAAGATACGCCCGCCAGCCGCACGCGTCACCACGGCAGCCACGGCTCCGCACCCAAGCGCAACACCTACCGCGAGCGCTACACAGGCTAGGCAACCCGCCGCGCCCCAGCGCCCCGAACCATACCAGCACGTCAACCATCGAAAGGAAGCATTGCATGATCGTCGCCATCGACGGCCCCGCCGGTTCCGGCAAATCCACCATCGCCAAGGAGATCGCCCGCCAGCTGGGCTTTAACAAGCTCGACACGGGCGCCATGTATCGCGCCGTCACGTTCGCCGCGCTCGACCGCGGCATCGACCTGGACGACGAGGCGGCCATCGACGCCCTCGCCGAGCAGATCGAGATTCGCTTTACCAACGGCACCGGCGAGGATACGCGCCTGACCATTGACGGCCAGGACGCTTCGGCCGCCATCCGCACCCCCCAGGTCGACGCCAACGTGTCCAAGGTCTCGGCCTATCCGGGCGTGCGCGCCGCCATGCTCATCCATCAGCGCCGTGCCGCCGAGGACCGCGATATCGTGGCCGAGGGTCGCGACATCGGAACCGTCGTGTTCCCTAACGCGCAGGTCAAGGTCTTCCTGACCGCCGACCCGCGCGAGCGCGCCCGCCGCCGCGTGCTGCAGCGTCACCAAAACGACGCCCAGCCGCTTACTGCCGAGCAGCTCGAGGCCGAGGTCGACGAGACTCTCGACGCCCTTAAGCAGCGCGACAAGCTTGACAGCAGCCGCGAGGTCGCGCCGCTCGTGCCCGCCGAGGACGCGGTACATGTCGACTCCACCGCCCACACCATCGACGAGGTCGTCTCGATCATCGAGGGCCTCATCAACCAAAGGAGGTAGCCCATGCGCCTGTTTAAACAGACGCCCGAGGACTATTACAACGCCCCGTATGCCGAGTTCCCCGCGCTCATCCGCGGCACCGTCGTCGTGGTCATGGCAATCCTTTGGGCCTTCTCCAAGCTCATGTGGCGCTGGAAGGTCGAGGACGCCGACCTGCTGTTTGAGCGCCAGGAAAGCCGCGGCAGCGTGGTCATCTGCAACCACACCTCGATGGCCGAGCTCCTGGCTGTCGAGACGGCGCTGTTCTTTGGTGGCCGCCGCATTCGCCCCATTTTTAAGTCCGAGTTTGCCAAGAGCAAGATCGTACGCTGGGCCTTTAGCCGCGTAGGTGGCATTCCCGTCGAGCGCGGTACCGCCGACATGAAGTGTTTGCGTGCCGCCCAGCATGCGCTGCAGCGCGGCGAGGACGTTCTGATCTTCCCCGAGGGCACGCGCATCCGCTCGCGCGAGATTAAACCCGAGGTCCACGGCGGCTTTGCGCTCATCGCCCAGATGGGCAAGGCACCCGTCAACCCGCTCGCCATCTGCGGCTGGTCCGACATCACGCCTGCGGGCAAAAAGCTCATGCGTCCCAAGAAGTGCTGGATTCGTGCCGGCAAAGCCGTCTCGCTTTCCGATGCACCGGCCGGGCTTAAGCGTACGGAGCGCTTGGCCTGGTTTGAGTCCGAGGCTATGAGCCGCGTATACGCCATGCGCGACGAGCTGTGCGCCGAGCATCCTGGCAGGTTCTAGCCATGAGCGAGAACGTGACGAACACCGCCGCGACTGCGTCCGACCAAGCCACCGTGCCCACCATCGAGATTGCAGCTCACGCCGGCACCTGCTACGGCGTGCAGCGCGCGCTCGACATGGCATTGGCCGCCGCGCCGCAGGCAGGGGAGAGCGCTCAGGTCCACACGCTGGGTCCGCTCATCCATAACCCCATCGTGGTGCGCGAGCTCGCCGAGGCAGGCGTCGGTCTGGCCGACACCTTGGACGACGCCGCAACCGGCACCATGATCATCCGCGCCCACGGCGTGGTACCGCAGGTCATCGATGCTGCCCGCAAGCGCGGCCTCAACGTGGTCGATGCCACCTGCCCCTACGTGAAGAAGGTCCATGTGGCGGCCGAGCGCCTGGTGCACGAGGGCTACCACGTGATCGTCGTGGGCGAGCCGGGCCATCCCGAGGTCGAGGGTATTCTGGGCCACGCCGGCAATGACGCGCAGGTCGTGAGCTGTGCCGCCGACGCCGATGCCCTGCCGCTCAAGGGCAAGGTGGGCCTGGTTGTACAGACCACCCAGACCGCGCAGAACCTCGCCGAGGTCGTGGCCGCTATCACCCCGCGCGTACAAGAGCTTCGTGTGATCAACACCATCTGCGCCGCCACGAGCGAGCGTCAACAGGCGGCAGCCACGCTTGCCAACCGCTGCGACTGCATGGTCGTGGTGGGCGGCAAGAACTCGGGCAACACCCGCCGCCTGGCACAGATTTGCGCCGACGCCTGCGAGCGCACGTATCACATCGAGGAAGCTTCCGAGCTCCAGGCCGAGTGGTTAACCGGCGCTCACCACATCGGCATCACCGCCGGCGCTTCCACCCCGCAAGAACACATCGAGCGCGCCGTAACGCGCATCAAGGAGCTTTGCCGCTAATCATGGACCAGACCGTACCCGCATATGCCGCCGAGGTGGCCGATTACGGGCGCAGCCGCGACCCCGAGCCGGGTGAAGGCGCGCTCGTAAAGAACGTGCGTCCCGAATCGCCCGCGTGGGATGTGGGTATCGAGCCGGGCATGCGCGTGCTCACGGTCAACGGCGAGCAGCTCACCGACATGATCGTGTGGCTCTGGGAGGCCGACGATGATACCGTCGACCTCGAGGTTTTCGACCCACGCGACAACACCGTCACCTCCGTCGAGCTCGACCGCTTCCCGGGAGAGGACTGGGGGCTGGAGTTCGACGGCCCCATCTTTGACGGCATGCGCACCTGCGTGAACGCCTGCGTGTTCTGCTTTATGACCATGCTGCCCAAGGGCGGCCGTTCCACGCTCTACATTCGCGACGACGACTATCGCCTAAGCTTTTTACAGGGCAACTTTGTCACGCTCACGAACCTCACCGACGATGATGTTCAAAACGTCATCCAACGCAACATGAGCCCTATGAACGTGTCGGTCCATGCCGTAAGCCCCGACGTCCGCCGCCGCATGATGGGCCGCAACGCCCAGCGCGGCATGGACGTACTCGAAGCCATCATGGCCGCCGGCATCGAGATTCACGCGCAGATCGTGTTGTGCCCCGGCATGAACGACGGCGAGGAGCTGGAAAAGACCCTGCGCTTTTGCGAGGAGCACGAGCAAATCACAAGCCTGGGCATTGTGCCGCTCGGTTTTACCAAGCATCAGAACCGCTTTAGCTGGTCCTACAGCGACAAGCCCGAGCTGGCTCGCGAGACCATTGCCATGATCCGGCCTTTCCAGGATCGAGCCTACGAGCGCTTTGGCCGCCACACCTTCCAGATGAGCGACGAGTTCTATCTGGACGCCGGCATCGATCCTCCCGAGGCGGACTTTTACGACGGTTACCCGCAGTACTACGACGGCATTGGCATGATCCGCTCGTATCTGGACGAGACCGACGACGTGCTTGCCGCCGACGCCGAGCGTCTGGCCCGCGTCCGCGAGGCCATCGCCGCCCGCAGCCAGCACCTGCTGTGCCTCTCGGGCGCCAGCGCGCGCGACACCGTGGCCCGCTTTGTGGAATCGCCGCACGGCCTCGCCGGCACCGTCACAGCCATCAAAAACCGCTACTTTGGCGGCAACGTGGACGTGACCGGCCTCATCGTCGCCTGCGACATCTTGGAGCAGCTGCCACAAGACCTGTCGGGGGTTATGCTCTTTGTGCCTAAGCTCATGTTCAACGCTGACGGCATGACGCTTGACGAGTATCATCGTGACGATTTACTCGCAAGCCTTACCAGTCGCGGTGCCGAGGTTCATGTGGTGTCGACCATGCCGCATGAGTTGCTCGATACCCTGGAGCATATCCTTGGCATTGTGTCCGCGGACTCTAACATTTCCACTGACCCTACCCATTAAAGGAGAGCAGATGAAACCTATCGTCGCCGTCGTCGGACGCCCCAACGTGGGCAAGTCCACGCTCGTTAACCGCCTGGCCCAGACCTCGGACGCCATCGTCCACGAGTCCCGCGGCGTCACGCGCGACCGCTCGTATCACACGGCCGATTGGAACGGCCGCGAGTTCACCATCGTCGACACGGGCGGCATCGAGCCGCTCAAGAGCGACGACGTCTTTGCCACGTCCATCCGCGACCAGGCGCTCGCCGCCGCCGAGGAAGCCGCAGTCATCCTGTTTGTAGTCGATGGCCGCACCGGCGTCACCGAGGAGGACGAGTCGGTCGCCCGCATGCTCAAGCGCTGCGACAAGCCGGTCTTTCTGCTGGTGAACAAGCTCGACAACCCCGATCGCGAAAACGACAGCATCTGGGAGTTCTATTCGCTCGACGTCGGTGAGCCCACGCCCCTCTCGGCCCTGCATGGCCACGGCACGGGCGACCTGCTCGACGATATCGTGGCCCTGCTTCCGGAGGAAGAGGACGAGGTCGCCGATGAGTTCCCCGACGCCCTGAACGTCGCCATCATCGGCCGCCCCAATGCCGGCAAGTCGTCGCTGTTCAACCGCATCCTGGGCGCCGACCGCTCCATCGTCTCGAACATCGCCGGCACCACGCGCGACGCCATCGACACGGTCGTCGAGCGCAACGGCAAGCACTACCGCATGGTTGACACCGCTGGTATTCGCAAGAAGAGCACCGTGTACGAGAATATCGAGTACTACTCCATGGTCCGCGGCCTGCGCGCCATCGATCGCGCCGACGTGGCGCTGCTCGTCGTCGACGCCTCCGTGGGCGTTACCGAGCAGGACCAGAAGGTCATGGGCTTGGCCATCGAGCGCGGCTGCGCCATCGTCGTGCTGCTCAACAAGTGGGACCTGCTCGACGACGACCGCAAGCGCGAGGCCTGCATGGAGACCGTCGACCGCCGTCTGGGCGTCATGGCTCCCTGGGCCCAGTACCTGCGCATCTCTGCCCTGACCGGCCGCAGCGTCGAGAAGATCTGGGCAATGGTCGATGCAGCCGAAAAGACGCGCTCGCAAAAGATCACCACCTCGCGCCTCAACACCTTCCTCACCGACCTGCGCGAGTTCGGCCACACCGTGGTGGACGGCAAGCGCCGCCTGCGCATGCACTACGTGACTCAGACGGGCATCAACCCGCCGACGTTCACGTTCTTCGTCAACCACAGCGACCTGGTCAACGACACCTACCAGCGCTACGTGGAGAACCGCATGCGCTCGACTTTCGATTTTGCCGGCACGCCCATTCGACTCTTCTTTAGGAAGAAGGAACAAAAGGATGCATAATCCGATTCTGCTGACCGCCATCTGCGCCGTGGTCTCGTTCTTTATCGGAGCGATTCCGTTTGGCCTGATCCTGGGCCGCGTGTTCAACCACACGGACATTCGCAAGGCGGGTTCCGGCAACATCGGCACCACCAACGCGCTGCGCGTGGCCGGCCCCAAGGTGGCCGCGCTCACGCTGCTGCTCGACTGCCTTAAGGGCGCCATCTGCGTCCTTATCGCCCGTCCGCTCATCGCGGGCGTGGGCTATGGCTTCCCCGTAAGCATCATGGCGCCCGGAGCCCCCGGCGACTGGATGCTCGGTGTCATTTGCCTGGCAGCCGTGTGGGGCCATATCTTCTCGCCCTATCTCAACTTCCACGGCGGCAAGGGTATCGCAGTTGGTCTGGGCGTCATCCTCGCCTGGTACTGGCCTATTGGCCTGTCGCTGCTGGGCATGTTTATCGTAGCCGTTGCCATCACCAAGTACGTGTCGGTGGGTTCGCTTGCCGCAGCCATCGGACTTCCTATCGCTGCTTGCGCGGTCTTTCCGTACAGCAGCCTGGGCCTCAAGTTCTGCATGGCGATGATCGGCATCACCGTGGTGTGGGCCCATCGCGCGAATATCCAAAAGCTCATGACGGGTAAGGAGTCCAAGCTCTCGTTTACCAAGCGCGTCACCGAGCCCGACGATAAGTAGGAGAGAGTCATGAATGTTGCGCTGATTGGCTCCGGCTCCTGGGGAACCGCCGTCGCCGGTCTTGCCGCCGCGCGAGCCGAGCGCGTGACCATGTGGGCCCACAGCGAGCAGACGGCCGCCGGCATCAATGGCGAGCACTGCAACCCCCGGTATCTGGTTGACTACGAGCTGCCCGGCAACGTCGTCGCCACGACGGACCTGGCGCAAGCGCTCGACGCCGCCGACGCCATCATCTTTGCCGTGCCCTCCACACACCTGCGCAGCGTATGTCATCAGGCAGCGCCCTTCATCGCCGCTGACACCCCGGTGCTCTGCCTCACCAAGGGCATCGAGCCCGAGTCCGGCCTGCTTATGAGCGAGGTCATCGCCAGTGAGATCGGCAACGAGTCGCGTGTCGCGGCGCTCTCGGGCCCAAACCATGCCGAGGAGATCTGCCGCGGCGGGCTTTCTGCCGCCGTCATCGCCAGTGAAGATTCGCAGGTAGGGGAGTCCTTTAAGAAGCTGCTCCTATCCACGGCCTTCCGCATCTACCTGTCGCAGGACATGACCGGCGTCGAGGTTTGCGGCGCCATGAAAAACGTCATCGCCATCGTGTGCGGCATTTCCGCCGGTTCTGGTGCGGGCGACAACACGCTTGCCCTTATCATGACGCGCGGCCTGGCCGAGATCAGCCGTCTGGTGCACGCCCGCGGCGGTCAAGCCATGACCTGCATGGGTCTTGCCGGCATGGGTGACCTCATTGCCACCTGCACCTCCGAGCATTCGCGCAACCGCACCTTTGGCTACGAGTTTGCCCACGGCATCTCGCTCGACGAGTATCAGACGCGCACGCATATGGTGGTCGAGGGCGCCGTCGCGGCCCGCAGCGTCAGCGAGCTTGCCCGTTCACTGGGCGTAGACATTCCGCTCACCTTTGCCGTGGAGCAAACGCTCTACAACGGTGTTACTTTGGATAGGGCGCTCGAGATTCTCACAGATCGCGTCCCTTCTCAAGAGTTCTACGGACTCACCGACTAGCGCAGAAAGGCTTCTACCATGGGTTCCATTAAAATCGCTCCGTCCGTCCTTTCGGCCGACATGGCCAACCTCAGGGGCGAGCTCGACAAGATCGCCGGTGCCGACTACGTGCACTTCGACGTTATGGACGGTCACTTTACCGGCAACCTCACCTTTGGCGTTGACATCCTCAAGGCCGTCAAGCGCTCCACCGACGTGCCGGTCGACGCGCACCTCATGGTATCGAACCCCGATGAGACGGTCGATTGGTACGCCGACGCCGGTGCCGACATGATCACCGTGCACTATGAGGCCTCCACGCACCTGCACCGCACGCTCACGCATCTTCAGCAGCGCGGCGTCAAGGCCGGTGTGGTGCTCAACCCCGCCACCCCCGTGTGCGTGCTCGAGAGCATCATCGACGTCGTCGATATGGTGCTGCTGATGAGCGTGAACCCCGGCTTTGGCGGCCAGAGCTTTATCCCGGGCACCATCGCCAAGCTCCACGAGCTCAAAGCCATGTGCGAGCGCCACGGCGTGTCGCCCATGATCGAGGTCGACGGCGGCATCTCTTCCAAAAACATCGCCGAGGTCGTCAAGGCCGGTGCCAACGTGCTCGTGGCCGGCTCCGCCGTATTTAAGTCCGAAGATCCCGCTGCCGAGGTTGCGCTGCTGCAGAAGCTGGGCAACGAGGCCGCACAGGAGGCATAAACCCTTATGACCGCAGGTCAAAACCGCATACCCGTTAATCTTGACTATGCCGCCTCGACGCCCATGCGCGCCGAGGCGCTCCTTGCGCAGCGCGAGTACGACGACAGCGAGCTTGCCGGCGTCAACCCCAACTCGCTGCATTCGCTCGGCCGCAAGGCCGCTGCACGCCTGGAAGTGGCGCGTCGAGAGATTGCCCGCAGCTTTGGCGCGCGCCTCCGCCCATCAGAGATAATCCTGACCAACGGCGGCACCGAGGCAAACCAGCTGGCGCTGCTCGGTCTTGCCGAGGGCGCCCGTCAGCGCGATCGCAAGCGTAACCGCGTGATCGTATCTGCCATCGAGCACGATTCGATTCTGGACAACCTGCCGCTGCTGCGTGCCGCCGGTTTTACCGTCGACCTGGCGACGCCTTGCCGCGCGGGCTACATTGAGCCTGCCGCGCTTGTCGAGCTACTAGGCGACGACGTGGCGCTCGTGAGCATCATGGTTGCCAACAACGAGACTGGCGTGGTGCAGCCCATCCGCGAGCTTGCCGCGGCCGCGCATACCGTGGGCGCCCTTTTCCACACCGATGCCATCCAGGGCTATCTGCATATTCCGCTCGATGTCACCGAGCTGGGCGTCGATGCCATGTCCGTTGCCGCGCATAAGATCGGCGGCCCTGTGGCATCCGGCGCGCTCTACCTTAAGAACCGCACGCCGCTGCGCCCCCGAATCTTTGGCGGTGGACAGGAAGCCGGACGACGTGCCGGCACGCAGGACCTGCGCACGCAGCTCGCCTTTGCCGCTGCCGCCCGCACGCTGACGCCCCATGTGGCCGAGGAACGCGAGAAGCTGCAAGCCCTTTCCGACAAGCTCTACGCCACGCTTACGGCCCATCCGCGCATTCACGCCACGATGGGCGACTATGCGCATGCCGACCGTCTGCCCGGCATGGTATCGATCTACATTGACGGCATGGACTCCGAGGAGCTCATCATCAAGCTCGACGCTGCCGGCTTTGAGGTATCGGCAGGCTCGGCATGCTCGAGCGGCAGTATGGACCCCAGCCACGTTTTGAGCGCAATGGGCATCGGTCGCGAGCAGGCATTGGGCGCACTGCGCATTTCCTTTGATGACCGCGTGAATCCGGGCGATCTGGACGAATTTGCCCAGACGCTACTCTCGATCGTAGGCGCCGCATGATCGTCGCCGAGCTTGAGCGCGCGCTGCTGGCACGCTATCCCAAGGCGGACGCCGAGGGCTGGGATCACGTAGGACTCTCCGTTGGCGATCCGGCCGCGGAGATCGCCGGCGTTGCCTGCGCACTCGATGCGACCGAGGCTAATGTTCGCCGCGCCCAAGAAGCAAGCGCCAACGTGCTGCTGACGCATCATCCCATATACATCAAGGCACCCGAGGCCTTTTGCCCGGCGGATGCCACACGACCCCAGTGCAGCGCGGCCCTCTACGAAGCTGCCCGCTGCGGGGTGAGCATTATCTCGCTCCACACCAACCTGGACCGCTCGCACGAAGCCCGCATCTGCCTGAGCGAGCTGCTGGGTGCCGCACCCGTGTGCTCACTGGAGCACGTGGACGACCCCGAGACCACCGGCCTGGGCGCGCTTGCAACGCTCAACGACCCGTGCACGCTGCGCGATCTTGCCGCCCGTGCTGCCACGGCCTTCGGCAGCAACCCGCGCGTATGGGGTGAAGCCGAGCACCCGTGCCGAACCGTCGCCATTTTGGGCGGCTCCCTGGGCGACTTTGGAGAGCTTGCTATCGCCGCGGGCGCAGATGTTGTCGTGACGGGCGAGGCGGGCTACCACGTGGCGCAAGACCTTGCCTTGCGCGGGCTGCCGGTGATCTTGCTCGGTCACGACCGCTCCGAGGAACCGTTCGTTGATATATTGATGAACTCTGCAGTTGACGCCGGGGTCAACCCCCGTCATGCGATTAAAATACTGAACCCTTGCCAATGGTGGACTGTGACAAAAGGAGAGAACTTATGAGCGCCGGCGCTACGCTACTCAAGCTGCAACAGATCGATTTGGAGCTCGCCCGCAACAAGAGCGAACTTGCCAATATGCCGGAGCTCAAGGAGCTCGCTTCAAAGCGCAAGACCTATGTGAAGCTCAAGTCCGAGATGACCAAGCTCTACGCCCAGCGCAAGGATCTGGACATTGAGCTCGACGATCTCAACACCACCGAGATTCAGACCAACAACGCCATCGAGGCCGCCAAGAAGCGCCATGTCGACGGCTCCGACTACCGCGAGGTTCAGGACCTAGAGAACGAGCTCGCCACCCTGGCCAAGCGTCTGGACAAGATCGAGCACACCCGCAAGGACGTCGTCGTCGCCCACAAGGAGGCGCTCGACCGCGAGGCTCGCGCGCAGGCCATCATCGCCAAGTTCGAGGAGGGCGTGAAGGCCGATACCAAGGCCGCCCGCGCCAAGGCTGCCGATCTGCAGGCTCAGATCGATGCCGCCACCAAGGAGCGCATCGCGCTTGCCGCCATGCTGCCGACCGACGTGCTCACCGATTACGAGCGTCTGCTCAAGCAGTTCCGCGGCCTGGCCGTCGAGACCATCAAGGGCAATATCCCCACGGTCTGCCACACCGCGCTGCAGGCGTCGTCCATGAGCGACCTCAACCACGACGGCAGTGAGATTACGCACTGCCCGTACTGCCACCGCCTGCTCGTGCTCCCCAGCAAGGAAGCCTAACGATGACGGCGGCACCCAACAATTCAATGCAACTTGAGGGAAAAACGATCCTGCTGGGCATTACCGGCGGGATCGCCGCCTATAAGTCGTGCAATATCGTGCGCCTGCTGCAAAAGCGCGGCGCCCGCGTGAAGGTCGTTATGAGCGAGCATGCCACCGAGTTCGTGGGCCCGCTCACCTTCCGCGCGCTCACCAATGAGCCGGTCGCCGTGGGCTTGTTCGACGATCCCTCCGACCCCATCCACCACATTTCGCTGGCGCAGGAGCCCGATCTGGTGGTCGTGGCGCCCGCGACGGCCAATATTATCGCCAAGATGGCCAACGGCATCGCCGATGACCTCATCTCCACCACGCTGCTGGCAACGCCGCGACCCATCGTGATCGCACCCGCTATGAACAACGGCATGTGGAAGGCGCCGGCAACGCAGGCCAACATGGCCACGCTGCGCGAGCACGGTGTCCATGTGGTGGGACCCGGCAGCGGCTACCTTGCCTGCGGCGACGTGGACACGGGGCGCATGAGCGAGCCCGAGGACATCGTCGAGGCTGTCTGTGAGGTGCTCAACCCCGTGCCGCAAGACCTGACGGGCAAGCGCATCGTCATCACCGCCGGCCCCACGCACGAGCCGATCGACCCGGTGCGATTCATTGGCAACCGTTCTTCGGGCAAGATGGGTATCGCCCTGGCGGGGGAGGCCGCACGTCGCGGTGCCGCCGTCACGCTCGTGCTGGGACCGACATCGCTCGACGTTCCCCGCGGTGTGGAGTGCGTGCACGTACAGACCGCCTCAGAAATGCTCAAGGCAGCGCTGAGCGCCTTCCAGACGGCCGACGCGGCCATTTGCGCCGCCGCCGTCGCCGACTACACGCCGGCGGCCCCAGCGGACCATAAGCTCAAAAAGGCCAACGAGCGCCTGGATCGAATCGAGCTCGTCGAGACCGTTGACATCTTGGCCGAACTTTCACGCCAAAAGGGCGATCGCCTCGTAATCGGCTTTGCAGCCGAGACTGATAACGTCGTCGAGTACGCCGAGCGCAAATTGACCCGCAAAGGCTGCGATGCCATTATCGCCAACGATGTCTCACGCGCCGATTCGGGCTTTGGAACCGACACCAACAAGGCTTGGATCGTGAGCATAGCGGGTACGCAAGAACTACCCGTACTAACAAAACCCCAGCTCGCAGATACAATTTTGGACTTGCTTCAAAATTTGTAAAAAAGTTCTTGCACAAGGACAAAGTTTCGGGTTAATATACTCCCTGTTGCGAGCGAAAGCAGAGCAACAAACAAAAGCTTCGGGACGTGGCGCAGCTTGGTAGCGCACTTGACTGGGGGTCAAGGGGTCGCTGGTTCGAATCCAGTCGTCCCGACCAGAAGTTTGCAGGTCAGGCACTTAGTGCCTGACCTTTTTTGTTTAAGTAATTGCTTAATTTTCAGTAAGCAACAGGGTGCCAAAAATCTACCTACGCGATAATCGCCTTTTGCGGCTACTTGCGCGTTTTGCACGCGCTTGAGCCGATTTATTAACGCGATATGAATCTACATACGCGTAGCTGGTATGCAGCCGAGTACAGGCTGTATTTATCGCGGCGATTAACACAGATATAGCGACTATAACGGACAAGCGTGTCGCTGTATTTATTCCAGTAGTTCACTTGATCGGTGGACAAGTTGGCAGTTGCAACGAAACGCCAAGCAGGATGGGCTCTATACGAGGACGCCGCAGGGTAATGGCGGGGGAGTGCGGCGGGCGCTCTGAGAGCCGCTGTGTGACCCCATGTCTCCTTAACTCGATAATTTGTGTTTCAAGCCACGAATCGGTCGAGCAATTGCCAAAAGAACGGCCCATGCAGGATTGCACGGGCCTTACATCAGATCAAATTTGAGCTAGAAGCACCAAGCGGAGCAGACGCAACACCATCTCGTCGCGGCCTCGGCGAGCGACATATCGCAGTCGAGGTAGACAACGAGGAAGTCGTCAGGCCCCGCAGAGGGGGACCGCGATGGTGGCCACCGCGCCGCCCGAGGGGCTGTTGGCGAGCGAGACGGAGCCCCCGTGGGCGCTCGCGGCCTCGGAGGCGACGTGGAGGCCGAGCCCGTAGTGGCGGCCTCCGTCGCGTGAGGAGCGGGAGGAGTCGTCTGTGAAGAGGCGCTCGCAGCCGCGTTCGAGGGCGGCGGGAGAGAAGCCCGGTCCGTCGTCGGACACCTCGATGACGAGGTGTCCGCCCGCGACGTCGCAGGAGACCGCCACGCGCGAGCGCGCGTGCTCGGCGGCGTTGACCACAAGGTTCGCGGCGGCTCGCGCCAGGGCGGTTCGGTCGAGTGGGGCCTCGGGCGCGCCCGCGACAGCGGGGCCCGTGGCCGCGTTGAGCGTCACGCCTCGCGCCCGGGCGATCTGGGCGGCCTCGGCGAGGACCTGTTCGCAGAGCTCGGCCGGCCGCATGGGGGCCCTCTCCGCCCCGCCGGACCCGCGCGAGGCCTCGATGAGCAGGCGCACGTAGCCGTCGAGCCTTTCGACACTGCCGGCTATGTCGCGCGCGGCGGCCGCGAGGTCGGCGTCTTTCTCGTCTTCCAGCTCCTCCGCCACGAAGTCGGCGTTGGCGCGCAGCACGGTGAGCGGCGTCTTGAGATCGTGGGCGAGCGACGCCACCTGCTCGCGCTGCCCCCGCTCCGCGGCCCAGCGGGCCTCGAGCGACTCGGCGAGGGAGGCCCGCATGGCGTCCATCGCGGCGAGGACGTCGTTCACCTCGCGCACGTTGGTGCTGCCGACCGCGAAGTCGAGCTCCCCCGCGCCGACGCGCCCCGCCGCCTCCGCGAGCGGCGCCATCTTGCGCGAGATCACGCGGCTCGCGCGGCGCGCCACGAGCGCGAGCGCGAGCGCGCTTCCCGCCGCGACGCCGACGAGCATGAGGTTCTGCGGGTTGGGAAGCAGGCCGGCGAGATCGCGCGAGACCCACTGCGGCAGGTACTCGCTGACAAGCGCGCATGCCCCGCCGTCCTTGAGCGGGAACGCGGCGTAGGTGAGGCCCGAGCCCCCGCCCTCGATCTCCACTGTGCCCGGATCAGCGGCGAGTGCCGTACGGGCCATTTCCGTCGCGTCCTCGAGCCGCGTGCCCTCGAGGTCTGTCATCAGCACGTATCCGTCCTTGTTCAGGATGAGGTAGCGGTACGCCGTCGGCACGTCCTGCTGCCCGCAGACGCCGTCGCGTGCCAGGCCCTCCGCGACCTCGCGTGCATTGGCCGGCCCCCAGCTTGCCTCGTAGACGAAGCCCACATTGATCGCCGCGGAGAGCACCATGAACGAGACGAGCCACGCCGTGGCGACCGCCGCGAACGCGTAGGCGAAGTAGCGCGCGATGACGAAGGAGAGCGGCATGCCCCCGCGACCTCGCGCTCCGATCTTCAGAGCTGCCACTTGTACCCCATCCCCCAGACGGTCGCGATCGGATCGGCGCCGGCCTCGGAGAGTTTCCTCCGGGCGCGGCTGACCTGCATGGATATGGCCGCATCGTCGGCGTCGCTCTCCCAGCCGAGCACCGCCTCGCGTATCTGCGCGCGGCTCATGACCTGCCCGGGGTGACGAGCGAGGTACTCGCAGATGGCGTACTCGGTGGGCGTGAGCGGCACGGCCTCGCCACCCACAGCGAGGCCGCGCGCCCCGAGGTCGATCCGCACCTCCCCGAAGGAGAGGGCGTGCGAGCGCGGCCGGCGCTCACGGCGTAGATGGGCCGCGACCTTGGCGCGCAGCTCCGCGGCCCCGAAGGGCTTGCGGACGTAGTCGTCGGCGCCCAGGCCGTAGCCGGCCACAGCATCCTCCTCGGCCACGCGAGCGGTCAGGAAGACGATGGGCCCGTCGAAGTCCGGGCGGATCTGCCGCACGAGCTCGAAGCCATCGAGCCCCGGCATCATGACGTCGCAGAGCACGAGGTCGAAGCGCGAGAGGTCCATCCCCGGGACCGCCGTCGGGTCCGCCTCCCTGACGACCTCATGGCCGTCGCGGCCGAGGACGCGCGCGAGAGCGTCGAGGATCGCCCGTTCATCATCCACTGCCAGTATCCTCGCCATGTTAGACCTCCTGAAACTCTCGTCGGAATTGTACTAGCGCCGCATTCAGCGGTCCAGAGCCCCGCGCGCAGCTGCGGGCGCCTCAGCCGCTTCGCACGCGCGGTAGCGCACGCCCGAGCCGCCGCGCGCCTCGATTCCGAGCCAGCCCTCGCCGTCCGACTCCCGCCCGAAGAAGATGAGCTGGAGCTCTCGGACATTGCCCCTGTCGTTCGCCGCGTCCACCAGGTAGACGTAGTTCGCCCCCGCCCCGGTGGCGTCGGCGTAGGAGCTCGCGTGGCTGCCGGGCCCGAGCGCGGGCGCCCACATGGCGATCTCAAGGTTGGGCAGCACGCGGTCGGCGATCGAGCGCAGCGCCGACCCCCCCAGCCGGCGTCGAGCAGGGCATTCCTGCCCAGGACGAGCGCTGCGGAGAGGAGGGCGAGCACGGCGGCGAGCGGCCTCCTACGCATCTGCCCTCCCGTCCTCGAAGCGGCAGAACCAGGCGAGAAGGACGGCGGCGGCTGCCAGGGTGAGCACGAGGCCAGCGAGCGCAGTCGTGAGGAGTGGGCCCGCCGCGCGTACGGCGTCGATGAAGGCCTCCACCCCGAGCGACCCCAAGCGCGCGGGCCAGGCGAGCGGCACCCAGCTCAGGGGCGTCGCCAGGGCACCGGTGAGCTCGCCGGTCATGAGACCGTGCGCAAGTCCGCCCACCGAGAAGAACGCGAGGAGCATCCCCGCCGCGCCGGCGCCGATGACGGCGTTGCGGCCGAGGCGCAGGGCCACGCCGAGCCCCAGCGCGTAGAGGGGCAGGCTGCCCAGCACGATGCCCGCCCAGGCGGCCGCAAGCGGAGTGGGCCCGAGCGGCAGGCGCCCGGCGACGGCGAGCACGGCCCCGAACACGCCGAGCGCCACGGCCAGCGCGCCCGCGCCGAGCGCCGCAAGGGCGAGCAGCTTCGCCGCGACGGCGCGCCCGCGCGAGGGGACCGCCGTGAGGTTGGCGAGGCGCCCGGCAGCGCGCTCCTCGTCCACAGCGAGCCCGCAGACGATGGCGGACATGAGCGGCATGAGAGCGCCGAGAAACTGGGCGTAGGCGTCCGCGCCCAGCGCCGGGTCCCATCGGGTTACGGAGAAGTACTCGCCGCAGGCAAGACCGGCTGCCAGGCCGCAGACGAGATGCACCGCCGCGAGCGGGGAGCGCGCCAGGCGCAGGGCCTCGGAGAGCAGGGCCCGCGAGAGAGTCATGCGCGGCATCGGGTCGGAAAGTCGTGTCATGGCCATCACCTCTCCTCGGAGCGCGCGAACCAGGCCGCGCCCGCCGCCGTGAGCGCGGCGAACGCGAGCGCGCAGACCGCAAGGCCCGCCAGCGTGAGCATGCCGTCCGACGCGAGCGCCCCGCCGAGCGCCATGTCCGCCGCGAGCGGCTCGCCGCTCGGCAGCACGGGTATGAAGCTCGTGGGGATGACCATGTTCGCCGACGGCGGAAAGAGCTGCGGTAGCGGCACCAACGACCAGACGAACCCACCTACGAGTTGCGCGGCGAGCGGGCAGAAGATGCCCGCGAGCATGCCGAGCCGCGCCGTGAGGAAGAGCCCTGCGGGGATCATCCACGCCGCGGTCACCGTGTTGACGAGCGCGCAGAGGAGCATCGTGAGCGTGCCCGCGGCCGTGAGGCCCTGCGAGGAGAACGCCGATCCCGCGAGGTAGATGCCGAAAACCACGAGGTTCGAGAGCGTGCAGAGCGCGAGGCACCAGAGCGCCTTGGCCCACCAGGCGCGCCCGAGCGGGAAGCCCAGGCCCAGAAGCCCCCGCATCCGCGTGCGAGCATCAGCCCGCGCGACGCACGCCACCACGAGCGAGAGGCACACGGGCAGGAAGAGCGCGTACCAGTAGTTCCATGCGCTGAAGATCTGCACGCCCCGGTAGGGCATCGCGCCGAGCAGCGGCATCGGCAGCGCCATGAGCACGGCCAGGCGAACCGGTGCCGCGTGGCGCGACTTCAGGGCCTCGGCGCGCAGGGCCGCGAGCAGGCCGCCTTTCTCACCCGTCATGCCGCCACCTCCCCGCGCGCTCGTCGCCCTTCCCGACAGAAGCTCATGAAGAGTTCCTCGAGGTCCTGCCCGGGACGAAGCGCATCCTCGTAGGCGAGGCGCCCCCCGCAGATGATGCCGATGGTGTCCGCCATCTGCTGCACCTCGGAGAGGATGTGGCTCGAGACGATCACCGTCGTACCCGCCGCCGCGAAGCCGCGGATCTGGTCGCGCAGCTCCTCGATGCCGATGGGGTCGAGGCCGTTGGTGGGCTCGTCGAGCACGAGCAGGCGTGGCCGGGCGATCAGCGCCAGCGCGAGCCCCAGGCGCTGCCGCATGCCCATCGAGAAGCGCCCGGTGCGCTTCTTCCCGGTGTCCGCGAGGTCCACGGCGGCGAGCACCTCATCTATGCGGCTCTCGGGAAGGCCCAGCAGCGTGGTGCGCACGCGCAGGTTCTCGCGCGCGGTGAGGTTGGGGTAGAGCGGCGCCTCCTCGATGAGGCTGCCGATTGCGTAGAGGTCCTCGCGGCGCCAGGCGTGCCCGGCAAAGAGGATCTCCCCGGCCGTCGGCCGCAGCATCCCGCAGATCATCTTGAGCGTTGTCGACTTGCCGGCGCCGTTGGGACCGAGCAGCCCGTACACCTCGCCCTCGCGGATATGAAGGCTCACGTCGGCCACGGCGTCCTGCGCCTGGTCGCCGCGGCCGAAGCGCTTGGTGAGCCCGCGCGTCTCGAGCATGTAACCCATGGGTTTATCCTTTCTCTTCCGGGCGCGCGGGCCGAGTCGCCGTGCCCGCGCGCCTTACCTTTCGGGTTCACCATCCATGGTGGGGCGCGTTTCTAACGAAGCCGTAACGGCCGTTGGGCTCTTTTGGCGCCAACCCTTCTCGACCCGCACATCATGATTAATTTGCTTAAGGCAACAACTTTCCCGATAGATGTAATCACCGAATCAAAACGTGTACATCAGCCATCAAAGATGCCGAAAAATGTCATATTTGGAGGCTGATGTACACAAATGCAGAATCCCGCACAACCCAGTAGCATCCTCCATATGTCTGGACTCTCTATGCTTACGCTGGATAGACATCGCCGGAACGGGTATAGTATCGAAAGTTTTGTCGTTAACCAGCGGGGGAGTCCTGTGGGCATCAAAAAGAAGATCAAAAAGGAGCTTATCGGCACTTCCGATTACCCGTCGAATAAGATCTTTACGATCTCCAATTTCATCACCTTTACGCGCCTGATCCTCACCCTGGTATTTCTGTACCTGTTTGTGACGGATAACAACCGCGTCATCGCCATCGTTATCTACGCCGTTGCCGCCTCTACCGACTGGATGGACGGTCAGATCGCCCGCATGACCAAGACGGTCTCGTGGCTCGGCAAGGTCATGGATCCCATCTGCGACCGTGCGCTGCTGTTCACCGGCGTACTTGGGCTGGTGGTCCGCGGAGAGCTGCCCATCTGGGTCTGCGTGCTCATTATTGGCCGCGACATCTATCTGGGCATCGGCACGCTTATCGTTCGTCATTATCACCGTCGCCCCATCGATGTCGTCTTTCCCGGAAAGATTGCCACTGCACTGCTCATGACCGGCTTCTCGCTCATGCTGCTCGGGTTCCCCGTTATTGACGGCCTGCATCTTTTACCTTCAACCCTTACGGCCTTCCCGGGCCTCAACGGAAGCTCGGTGCCCCTCGGCATCTTCTTTGTGTACGGCGGCGTGATCTTCTCCATGCTCACGGCTGTCATCTATTCCATTAAGGGCGGAGTGGCCATTAAACAGGCTCTCGCGCATCCCGAGGACGAGGACATCGACTTTCTGAACCCTGAAATCGAAGACTGATTCGTTGGGGTATGATTACGTACGGTTCATTATTTGCGGCACGTCCGCGATAAGTTAGGGGTTGTCATGGACAACATGGTTAACAATATGCCTCAGAATGATAAGACTGCTGACGCTACCTGCGTATTCCGCGTGCCTTCAAGCGACGTCACCGTTCCCGACCTCATGGCCAACGTGCGCATCACCGCCCCCGTTCTGTCCATCGTCAAGGGTCCGCAGACTGGTGCCGCCTTTGAGCTCGAGGACGACGTGACCACCATCGGCCGCGATCCTGCGAACGGCATCTTCCTCAATGACATGACCGTTTCGCGCAGCCACGCGCGCATTATTCGTGAGGGGCTCCAGGCTCGCATCGAGGACTTGGGCTCGCTCAATGGCACCTGGGTCGACGGTGCCATCGTCAATGCAGCCCCGCTGCACGATGGTTCATCCGTCCAGATCGGTACGTTTACGCTCATCTACCACGAGAGCACGCCGGAGCGCATCGAAACCGGTGAGTAGGGCATGGCCGAACGCAACTATTTGAGTATCGGCCAAGTCGTCAACCTTCTTCGAGGCGCATACCCCGATCTTTCGAACTCAAAAATTAGATTTCTAGAGGATGAGGGGCTCATTACCCCTCATCGTACGCCTAAGGGATACCGTCAGTACTCCAAGGAGGACGTTGATCGCCTGGAGGTCATTCTGCACCTGCAGAAGACCCGCTACATGCCGCTCAACGTGATTAAGCAGCGCTTGGAAAACGCTACGGACCTGTCAACGCTCGCCTACGAGGTGGGCTTACTGTCCGATGTTCCGCTCAAGACGGAGCCCAAGGAGACTAAACAAAAGCTGCATCCCATCGAGACCATTCCAGATATGCTCGGTGTTGAGATTTCGTTTATCCGCTCCCTTGCCGAGAACGATCTTATCCGCATCATCAAGAGCCCGCAGAACCGAGAGCTCGTCGATGGCCGAGATTTCCCGATTATCCGCTACTGCTCGGAGCTGTCGCGCTTCCACATTGAGCCGCGCAACCTGCGTCAGTACGTATCGTCGGCAAACCGCGAGTCTTCGATGTTTGAGCAGGTTCTCGTGAGCATGCTCGGCATGGATACCTCCGATGACGAGCGCGACGCCAAGCTCGAGCGCGCTTTTAAGAAGCTGCACGACCTCACCGAGGGTGTGCACACCGCGCTCCTTAAGAACCGTGTCTTTGAGTCGCTTAACGCCGTGGTCGAGGACGCTGACATCGATGCCCTCGATGAGGAGATCGCACGTTCCGAGTCCACCAAGGCTAAAAGCGATGGGGCAAGCGTCCCCGCGGTTGCCGCGCATGACGAGTCGCTCGTGCAGCCGTCCAAGGTCGTCGTCCCCTCGCATAACCCGTCTGCTAACACGGGTAAATAACCGCCGTCCACCCGGCAATCCATGAAAGGTCACGCCATGTACGACTTCGAATCTCATATCGTCGATATCCCCGACTATCCCGAGCCCGGAGTCGTCTTTAAGGACATCACACCGCTCTTTGGCAACCCCGAGGCCCTAAAGGCCATGGTGGATGCCCTTGCCGAGCATTTTGCCGACATGGGCATTACCAAGGTCGTAGGACCCGAGGCCCGCGGCTTTATGGTCGGTGTGCCTGTGGCCGTCGCCCTGGGTGCCGGCTTTGTTCCCGCACGTAAACCGGGTAAACTGCCGCGCAAGACGGTCAGCGAGAGCTACGAGCTCGAGTATGGAACGGATTCTATCGAGATTCACGCCGATGCTATCAGCTCTAAAGATACCGTGTTGATTCTGGACGACTTGGTCGCGACGGGCGGAACCGTCGAGGCAACAGGTAAACTGGTGCGAGATATGGGCGCGAAGCTTGTGGGTTACGGTTGTATCCTTGAGCTTGCGTTTCTCAACCCGCGCAAGAAGCTCACGCCTTCTAACGAGGACATTGAGCTCTTTAGCCTGGTAACGGTGGACTAGCCGCTACCCTTAGATACCGGAAAGGAAGCTCCATGCGCACAGCAAACACGCACAAAAACATGGCACGCTGCGCTGCTACGGCAACCCTCGCTTGTGTTTTGGGCCTGGGCCTCGTGGCTCCGGCCTACGCCGATACCGCATCCGACCTTGCCGCCGCTCGTACCAAGCTCGAGCAGATCGGCACGCAAACCCAGCAAATTCATGAAGAACTCTCCGCACAGACACAGGAGCTTGATCAGACTGCAGGCGAGATCACGCAAAAGCAGCAAGAGATCGCCGAAGGCCAGGCCAAGCTCTCTAACTACGTTGCCGGTGAGTACAAGACCGGCGGTCTGAGTCTCCTTCAGGTTCTGACGGGCGTCGACGATCTGGGCGACATGCTCAACCGTCTCTTCTACTACGGCAAGGTGTCCGACAAGCAGGCCCAGACCATTCAGGAGGTCAAGGACCTTAAGCAGCAGCTCACCGATAAGCAGACCGAGCAGGAGAAGAACGTCGCCGCGACGCAGAAGAAGGTCGACGAGCTCAATGCCCAGCAGGCTGAGGCCCAGAGTGTCGTGAACTCCCTGGATTCACAGTTGCAGGCCGAGCTTGCTGCCGAGGCCGAGGCCAACGCCGCGCTGCAGGCGGGTATCAACGCCAGCACTGCCGAAAAGGCCACGGTGAGCAACGACACCGCCGGTACGACCGAGAACACCAACAATGGCGGCCAGACCAACAATAACAACAACCAGGGCGGCAACACGCCGGCTCCCGCACCGCAGCCTGCCCCCACGCCCGCTCCGGCTCCCACGCCTTCAGCACCGAGTCAGTCTGTTGATGGTGGCTCCGTTGTTTCGCGCGCCTACAGCAAGCTCGGCTATGCGTATTCTTGGGGCGGCATTGGACCGAACAGCTTTGACTGCTCCGGTTTTGTAAGCTATTGCCTCACGGGACGCTACTGCCGTCTGGGCACCACGGTCGACTTCATGGGTTGGACCCGTGTGTCCGATCCGCAACCCGGCGATGTTGTGGTTAACTCCTACCATACCGGCATTTATATCGGTAATGGTCAGATGATCCATGCTTCCGACTACAAAACGGGCGTCATCATCAGCTCCGTTGCCGCCGGCATGAACAACAATTACATTTTCGTGCACTACTAATTTATTACTGCAGCGAACGAACGTGGGCCTCGCGATCTTGAGTCACGAGGCCCATTCTTTTTTCCCTACCGTTTGCCATAAAATCAGGACGGCTATCTAGTATTCAAAACTAGATAGCCGTCCAATCAATCAAAAAGATGGCTATAATTGTTGGGGAACAACTAGAAAGGACCCTCAATGAGCTGGGCACTTATCTCAGATTCGAGCTGCAATCTTCGCGATTGGCAACCGACTGCACCCCGTACCACCTTTGCATTCGCTCCTCTCAAAATTCGAGTAGGGGAGCGCGAATTTGTCGACGACCTTTTGCTCGATGTTCACGAGCTTAATGTTGCCATTCAGTCGGAAGCCAGCGCATCATCGAGCGCCTGCCCAAGCGTGGGGGAGTGGGCTGAGCTCTTTAAGCTCGCCGACAAGACGATCTGCATGCCAATCTCGGAGGGTGTCTCTGGAAGCTATAACGCTGCCGCTACGGCACGCGATATGGTACTTGCCGAGGAGCCCAATCGTCAGATTCACCTGGTCAATTCGCGGGCAGCAGGCGGCAAGCTGGATCTGATCTTCTTGCTGTTTGATCGTTATCTTGCAAGTAACCCGGACGTTTCCTTTGAGGACGCCTGCGCTTACTTCGACAGTCTCGAGCAAAACAGCAAGATTCTCTTTAGCCTGTGTAATTACGAGAACCTTGCAAAGGCAGGACGCATTCCTAAGGCAGCCGGCGTCATTGCCAACAAGCTCAATATTCGCATTTTGGGCACGGCGAGCGAGGCCGGTAAAATCGAGCTCGTCGGGCACACGCGTGGCGAAAAGAAGATGCTCAACAAGATCATCGACACCATGGAAGCCGAAGGTTTTACGGGCGGCGAGGTCGTTATCGACCATGTCGAGAATGAGGCAGGCGCCCAAGCACTTGCCAGCCGAATTGTGGAGCGCTGGCCAGGCTCCAAGACTATCATCATGCCCTGTAACGGGCTAGATTCATACTATGCCGAAATGTATGGGCTCATTATCGGCTACGGCATGGGCGTGGCTTCGGGCCAATAACGTCCAACCAAGCAAAAATACGGGCGGGACAAAGTGGCAGATAGCCCTTTGTTCCGCCCGTTTTATACGTCGGCTAGCTATTAAACCCATTAAACTTTAGATAGCTCATCAGGTACGCTTTCGAAACGAAGGATGAAACCGCACTGCGCACAAGCAGCGACTCACGCGTTACCTGATGCGCCGTATCGGGAACCGGCGCCTGCTCGACGGAAAACGCCGAACGAATCGATGCCTCGAGCTGATCGACCACATAATCGAAGGCCGTCGGGGCATCGTAGCTCAAACGCTGAATGTTAAAGAGTGCCTGCACCGCAGCAATAGGTAGCACCTGCTTAAAGAGGCAGATAGCGATCAGGCGGGCAATCTGCTCGCGGCCATATTGCTTTTTGACCGGAGCAGGCACCAGGCCGACCTTCACGTAGTTATTGATCATCGATGGCGTAATGACAGGGTGCTCAACGCAAATGGACAGCGGCTCCATCCACAGCGCAACATACTCAATGACCTGGTCGCGGTAGAGTGTCACATTGGGCAACTGGTTATAGCGCGGCAGACTCAACGTATTGAGTTTACGCACGATATCGGACTGAATGAATGCATCGGGCAGCACCGTGGGCTGAATATCCTCGGGCTTAATGCTTACCGACGAATCGGACATCGGAATAACGTGTTTAACGTGGTTCATAAAGGTCCTCCGTTCATTTTCTATATTGTATTCTAGGTTATCTAGTTTTGCATACCACATAGCCGGCAAGTAAAAGTGGTTGGACAACACATTGATGCATCGTCCAACCACTTTGTTTAAAGATAGCAACTTTACATAAGATATATTATCGTACTTATCCACGAAGAAACGCGTATGCGCTCGTTGCCGCTATGGCTCCATCAGAAACGGCGGTCACAACCTGGCGTAAGCGCTTGGAACGGATGTCGCCAGCGGCAAATAGACCAGGTGTACGGGTGGCCATCGAATCGTCGGTGACAATGCCGCCGTCGGGAGCCAGGTCGACTAGATGCTCAACAAGCTCGGTATGTGGCTGCGTCCCCGTAAAGACAAAGATGCCAAACGAGCCGGGCTCAAATGACTCGGCATGAGTTTCCCCAGATGCATTGTCCTTAAAGGTAATCGTCGTTGGCATGGCTTCGCCCGATAGCTCCACAATACTAGTTTGGTACCTAACTGTAATATTGTCCTTTGCGAGTACTTTCTGAACAACACCATCGGGCGCACGGAACTGGTCGCGGCGCAGCACGATGGTCACACTGCTGGCAATGTCGGACAGGAACAGCGCCTCTTCGCATGCCGAATTGCCACCACCGATTACAAAAACCTGCTTGCCGCGGAAAAACATGCCGTCACATGTTGCGCAATATGAAACGCCACGACCGCGATACGTATCCTCGCCTGCGAAACCTGCCGGACGCGGCGTGGCACCCATGCAAGCGATAACGCTCGAGGCCAGCGTATCGCCCATATCGTGATGCACCGTAAACAACGCTGCATCGGCATCGTAATCGATACCCGTAACCATGCTCCATGTAACCTGTGCACCCAGGCCCTCTGCATGCTGCTGAAAACGCTCGCCGAGTTCGGCGCCACTCAGGAGCGGGAAACCCGGATAGTTCTCGACCTCATTGGTTGTGGCGATCTGCCCTCCCGACATGCCCTGCTCAATCACGGTCGTCGTCAGGTTGGCACGCGCAGCATAAATGGCGGCAGCATAGCCCGCGGGGCCGCCACCGATAATCGCAACATCGATCGGCTTATCGGTAGTCATGAAGCGTCCTTTCGTCGAAACGTTGTCGTTCTTTGCGCTCGTACCCAAATTTACGTGAACGTGACACTCATGCACTACAATGATAAATCCGTATTACAAAGCTGAAGGGGAGTTATCGATGGACCAGGCGCAGACGAGTGACGACGCTCCCCTGCTCACGCACAGCACTCCCCAATCGGAGCAAACCACGCTCCTGGCTCAGCAAAAACCTCTCGTGACCATCGTGCATGCCTCCGTTGGCTCGGGCCACAAGGCCGCCGCAAATGCGATAGCGCAGGCATTCGACCTCATCCGCGGCACCAATGGCATCCCCGAGGATATTGAGATTGAAGTGCTCGATATCCTTGATTTTGGACGTATTAAATTCGACGGCAATAAGACCGCGGCTTCTTTTACGGGAGCCACGCGCCCCATTTACGACCTGACCTGGCGATATACGCTTACGGGACATCTTCTCTGGGGTGGCGGAACGGCATGGTCGCGAATTATGTTCCCCGCCTTCAACGAATATATTCGTAGCCGCAGGCCCATAGCCGTGGTTGCAACGCACATCACAGCAGCCAATGTTGCCGTGGGCGCCCGCGTAATTACGGGTATCGATTATCCGGTCATCTGCGTACCGACCGACTACGAAGTCGAGGGATGGTGGCCCCACAAGGACACCGATTTATTCTGTGTTGCCAACGAATTTATGGCCGAAACGCTGCGTCCGCGCAAGGTGCTCGAGACAAAGATTCGCATTACCGGCATTCCTATTCGCGCCGGATTCGACACGGATTACGATCGCGAGGAAGAGCTAGCTAAGTTCAACCTCCCCACCGAGAAGACCGTCGTGCTGGTAATGGCCGGTGCCAGTTTGCCTCAACCGTACGTTCGCTTTCGCGCGGAGATGGACCGCACCCTCCCCTTCCTACGCAGCTTCGAAGACATGCACTTTGTCTTTTTGCCGGGCAAAGACACCGAATATGCCACCCGCCTCAAAACGCTCTTCGACGCCATGAAGCTCGAAAACGTCACGGTTCTGGACTATGTCGATGATATGGCAGCGCTTATGCACGGCTGCGACCTGGCAATTCTCAAATCGGGCGGACTCACGGTCACCGAGTGCCTATGCGCACATCTGCCGATGATTCTGCTGGGCAAGTCCTATGGCCAGGAAAAGGCCAACACCACCATGCTCACCGGCATGGGCGCCAGCATGCATGTCACCACCGCACGAGAGCTCATCGTTACCCTACGTCACTTGCACGACCATCCCGAATCACTCAAAGCCCTACTCATCAACGGCGAAGTACTACGCCGCCCCCACGCAGCCGAAGACATAGCCATCGCAACCATGGAGCTCGTAGGCAAACCCCAAAAGCGCAAACGAGCCTTCTGCCGCTTCTACTGGGGCGAAAAACCCGCGCATATCCGCTAGCGTCTTAATGTTCGCTTGCCTGTGGGGGCCTATATATC
>CATYIU010000019.1:0-38936 GCA_958407445.1 uncultured Collinsella sp. | reverse complement strand
TACTTAATGATAAACGATTAACAATTACTGATTAGAGTAAGAAATGTTTGTGAGACGAATAGTGAGAGCTATGGCATATTCAGGGAATGGGAGTTTGGAATGCGGGGGGGGTGGACAAAGAACGATATTTCCTGCAATCGCGCAAATGCTTCATCGGGTCTCCCTAATTCATATGGGAAAACGGCTGCAAACGATTGCAAATAACCGGTGAACGGTCAAAAACTACCGTTCACCGATAATTTCTAAACTGGTTCTAACTGGTATTAAGTCAAAAAGACCAATTCACAAATCTTCACAATGAGCTGCATTTTTCCTACACGCTATATTTAGCCGCCCTACGTTGTTTAGACACAGAAAAAGATCCGATCTTTTGCCAACGCATTTCGAAACGGTTTCAAAACTGCAGGTAGAAGTGTTAACGAGCGGTGAACGGTCGATTTATCACCGTGAGCGGTGCAAAAACGTTTTACTGTATGAATCAACGAAAGCGTCCTCTTCTGGGGTGATATAGTGACAACAACACGTCACGTGGTTACTACCAGTTAAGAAACCACTGGTTTTCTAAGAACGCTTTCCAAGAAGCTTTAAGGGCGAGCGCCCGCTGGCTTCCGAAAATCATCGGACTCGTATTGCACATACCTTCGGAAGGGAAATTTGAATGGTTGGCTTTATTCTTACCGGTCATGGACAGTTCGCACCCGGTCTCGCAAGCGCTATCGCTATGGTTGCCGGCGACCAGCCCGCTTTTACCGTCGTTCCTTTTGAGGGCGACCAGGCTGCTTCCTACGGTGAGGATCTCCGCGCCGCTATTACCGCCATGCGCGAGGAGTGCGATGGCGTGCTCGTCTTTACCGACCTGCTCGGTGGTACCCCGTTCAACCAGTCGATGATGATTGCCCAGGATGTCGACAATGTCGAGGTTCTGACTGGCACCAACCTTCCCATGGTTATTGAGCTTCTGTTCCTCCGCGGCAATGCCACGCTCGCCGAGCTTGGCGAGCAGGCCGTGACCGTTGGCCAGACGGGCATCACCGCCCAGACGGTCGCATCCGTTGCCGGCTCCGACGAAGAGGACGTCTTCGGCGACGAGGACGGCATCTAATGGCCGATTTCGGAGCCAGCGTCCTGAGCTCCTCGGTCGCCCTTTTGGGCCTGCTTGTCATCATGGGCTTGATTTACACCATCTGGTCGCAAATCAACATGAAGAAGAAGCAGAAGTACTTCAAGGAGCTGCACACGGAGCTCAAACCGGGTCAGGAAGTTCTTTTCGCCGGCGGTATCTACGGAACCGTCAAAGGCATCGAAGGCGAGAAGGTCCAGATCAAAGTCCGATCCGGCGCCGTTGTAGATGTTTCGCGTTACGCGATTCAGGAGATCAAGTAACTGTCGTCAGCAAATAACGAAAGGAAGCTGATCAACATGGCAGAACCCAACATTCTTCTTACCCGCATCGATAACCGACTGGTCCATGGTCAGGTCGCTACCCAGTGGAACTCCACCCTGGGCTCCAACCTCATTCTCGTCGCCAACGACGATGTGTCGACCAACACCATGCGCCAGAACCTCATGAAGATGGCCGCTCCCGCCGGCGTCGCTACTCGTTTCTTCTCTCTGCAGAAGACCATCGACGTCATTGGCAAGGCGAGCCCGCGCCAGAAGATCTTCATCGTGGCCGAAACACCGGAAGACGTGCTTACGCTCGTCAAGGGCGGTGTGCCTATAAAGAAGGTAAACATCGGCAACATGCACATGTCGGAAGGAAAGCGCCAAGTCGCCACCTCCGTCGCAGTTAACGACGAGGATGTCGCTGCGTTTAAAGAGCTGCAGGAATTGGGGGTGGAGTTGGAGATCAGGCGCGTTCCGAGCACGCCTGTTGAGGACACGAGCAAGCTCTTCTCGTAATCCTCATGATCCACGTTGTCAGGAATGAAACCCTGACATTCTGTACGTGAAATCCAAAGTGCGTACATACATTTTGAAAGGAGGAGCAAGATGGAATACTCGATCATCCAGGTCGCTCTGGTCTTCATCGTCACGTTCGTCGCGGCAATCGACCAGTTCAACTTCCTCGAGTCTCTCTATCAGCCCATCGTCACCGGCGCCGTCATCGGTCTTATCCTTGGCGACCTCAACACCGGTCTTCTCGTGGGTGGTACCTATCAGCTCATGACGATCGGCAACATGCCGATCGGAGGCGCTCAGCCGCCTAACGCCGTCATCGGCGGCATCATGGCAGCCATTCTCGCTATCGCTACGGGCCTCGAGCCCAACGCGGCAGTCGGCCTTGCCATTCCGTTCGCTCTGCTTGGTCAGCTCGGCGTTACCCTGGTCTTCACGCTTATGTCGCCGCTCATGTCCTCCGCGGACAACATGGCTCACAACGCTGACACCAAGGGTATCGAGCGTCTGAACTACTTCGCCATGGCTCTGCTCGGCCTGATCTTCGCTATCGTCGTCACCCTGTTCTTCATCGCTGGCGCCACCATCGGTCAGACCATCGCTTCCGCCATCCCGACTTGGCTGCAGACCGGTCTCTCCGCTGCAGGCGGCATGATGCGCTTCGTCGGCTTCGCCGTCCTGCTCAAGGTTATGATGAACCGCGATATGTGGGGCTTCTTCCTCATGGGCTTCGGCCTCGCGCTCATCACCGTTGCCAACGAATCTCTGGCAACCCCTGCTCTGCTCATCCTCGCTCTCATCGGCTTCGGCATCGCTTTCTGGGACTTCCAGCAGCAGACCGAGCTGAAGGGTGCAGCTGTTTCTGACGGAGGTGACTTCGAAGATGGCATCTAATGAGTATGTGATCCCGGAGCACTACGAGGATCTCACTCCTGCTCCGCAGCTCGACCAGAAGACCCTCAACAAGATGGCTTGGCGCTCCTGCTTCCTGCAGGCATCGTTCAACTACGAGCGCATGCAGGCCGCTGGCTGGCTCTACTCCATCATCCCTGGTCTGGAGAAGATCCACACCAACAAGAACGACCTCGCGGCTTCCATGAGCCACAACCTGGAGTTCTTCAACACCCACCCGTTCCTCGTCACCTTTGTTATGGGTATCGTGCTTTCGCTCGAGCAGAACAAGGTTGACATCCCCACGATCCGCGCCGTCCGCGTCGCCGCAATGGGCCCGCTCGGTGGTATCGGTGACGCCCTGTTCTGGCTGACGCTCGTGCCTATCACGGCCGGCATCACCTCCAACATGGCCATCAACGGCAACGCCGCTGCGCCGATCATCTTCCTGGTGATCTTCAACGTCGTCCAGTTCGCTCTGCGCTTCTGGCTCATGAACTGGTCCTACAAGCTTGGCACCAGCGCTATTGACGCTCTGACTGCCAACATGCAGGCCTTCACGCGTGCCGCTTCCATCATGGGCGTCTTCGTCGTCGGTTGCCTGGTCGTCACCATGGGTGGCACCCAGATCAACCTCCAGATCCCCAACGGCACCACCCGTGGCCTCTCCGCTACTACCGTGATCGTCTCCGAGAAGGAGGCCGAGAACTTCACCGGTATGGAGGGCATCGATACCGAGACCGCTGAGGCCGGTACCATCGCCATGACCGATGAGGACGGCAACGCCCTCACCGCTTCCGATGCCGACGGCAACGCTGTCGAGTGCGGCGTCACCGATCTGGGCAACGGCATGGAGTCCGTTACCTACGGCACCGTCACCGAGGATCCGGTCAACTTCTCCGTTGCCGACACCCTCAACACCATCGTCCCGAAGCTCGTCCCGCTTATGCTTACGCTGCTGCTTTACTACATGTTCGCTAAGCACAGCTGGACCCCGACCAAGGGCATTCTGCTGCTCTTCGTCCTGGGCATCCTGGGCGCTGGCCCGCTTGGTCTCTGGCCGAGCATCTGGTAAGGCTCTAGCTTGAGGGGTGTGTCCCTACGCGGCTCACACCCCGACCCCTTAAGCCATGTGTATGTTAAAAGCCGCGTGCTCGAAAGAGCGCGCGGCTTTTGTTTTCTTGATGATTCGGGTGTGGCAGACAGATAATGCTAAACACCCAAGGTAGTAGCCGAGTTTGAGAAAATGGGAGGATAGGATGGCGATCGGAGCGCGTAAGCAACCGCTGTACGATCAGCTGGTCGATATTCTGACCGAAAAGATTGACCATGAATATCGCGCCGGTGACATGATTCCTTCCGAGCGCGAACTTTCGGAACGCTATGGCCTCTCGCGCACTACGGTACGCCTGGCTCTGCAGGAACTGGAGCGTTTGGGACTGGTGGTTCGGCAGCACGGTCGCGGTACCTTTGTGACCGACCGTTCGGCAAAGGCAACCAATCTTATGCAGTCCTACAGTTTTACCGAGCAGATGCGCGCGATGGGTCGCGACCCCGAGACCACGATTCTCGAGTTTTGCGAGATGGAGGCCGATAAGAATCTGGCCGAGCATATGGGATTACGTATCGGTGATCGCATTTTTAAGCTCAAGCGCCTTCGTTCTGCCGACAACATGCCCATGATGGTCGAACGTAGCTATCTACCGGTTCGTCAATTTCTGTCCCTAAAGCGACCGCTGCTGGAGCGTAAGCCGCTTTACGATGTGATTGAGCAGGACTTTCAGCAAAAGATACGCGTGGCCGAAGAGGAGTTTTATGCGAGCATAGTCCGTCCCACCGATGCCCATCTTTTGGGAATTGTCGAGGGTTCGCCTGTGCTCGATTTGGTCAGGACTACGTATAACGAGTCAAACGAGGTTGTGGAGTATACGCTCTCGGTTGCTCGTGCCGATCAGTTTAAATACAAGGTTTACCACCAGCGTGGCGACTAGTGTTCACATCGTTTCCATGTGATGATTCTTTGCATTTAACTGGTTACTACCAGATAACCAACTGAAGTGTATAATTGCACGTCAGAGGATTACTTCTAGAGAGAGGTATTAGAAATGTTCGAGAAGAGTGTCGAGGAGCTCACCGAGCTCGGCGCCCAGATCACCACGGCCGAGATTGCTCAGCAGCCCGAGCTCTGGCGTGATACGCTCAACATCTATCGCGAGAACAAGGAGGCCATCGAGGCCTTTCTGGCCGAGGCTCGCGCTATGGGCGAGGGCCGTCTGTCCGTTGTCTTTACCGGTGCCGGTACGTCCGACTATGTTGGCGATACCTGCGCCCCGTACCTGCGTCACGCTGGCAACACTGATCTCTACGACTTTAAGCCCATCGCCACGACCGACATCGTGAGCGCCCCGCGCGACTTCCTGCGCGCCGAGGATCCCACGCTCGTGGTTTCCTTTGCCCGTTCTGGCAACAGCCCCGAGAGCCTTGCCGCCGTTGCCGTTGCCAAGGAGCTCGTCCACAACGTCAAGTTCCTCAACATCACCTGCGCTCCCGAGGGCAAGCTCGCCGTCGAGTCCGCTGATGATCCCAATGCGCTGACGCTGCTCATCCCGCGCGCCAACGACAAGGGCTTCGCCATGACCGGTTCTTACACCTGCATGACCCTGCTCTCTACCCTCATCTTTGACGAGGCTTCCGACGAGCAGAAGGCCGAGTGGGTCGAGACCATCGCCAAGATGGGCGAGGAGGTCATCGATCGTGAGCCCGAGGTCGCCGATTACCTGGCTGGCGACTTCAACCGCGTGACCTACTTGGGTTCCGGCTCCTTCGGTGGCCTTGCCCAGGAGAGCCAGCTCAAGATCCTCGAGCTCGCTCACGGTCTGGTCGCTACTTCCTACGACACCTCCATGGGTTATCGTCACGGACCCAAGTCCTTCGTCGACGACAAGACCCTCGTGTTCGTGTTCGTCAACAACGATGCCTACACCCGTCAGTACGATATCGACATCCTCAACGAGATCGGTGGCGACGAGATCGCTCAGCACACCGTTGCCGTTCAGCAGGATGGTGCTACCGTCTACGAGGGCGAGTCCTTCACCTTTAAGGGCTATGAGGCACTCCCCGAGGGCTACCTTGCCCTGCCGTTCGTGATGTTTGCCCAGGCCATCAGCCTGCTCAACTCCGTGCGCGTGGGCAACACGCCCGATACGCCGAGCCCCACTGGCACGGTCAACCGCGTGGTTAAGGGCGTGACGATTCACCCCTTCACCGCTTAATCGCGTCCCCCCTGTAAGGGCGCCCGTCCGCTCATAACGGCGGGCGGGCGCTTTCTGTTTTTACTAGGACCGGGTATAAGCATCACCACAGTCAACTGCTTTAGAAACAAGGAGTGCATATGAGCACGTACGCAATTAAGGCTGACAAGTTCTTCTTGCCGGCAGGTCCGCAGCTGGGCGGCTATCTTATGGTCGAGGATGGCGTCTTTGGCGCCTGGCAGGCCGACAAGCCCTCTTGCGAGATTAAGGACTACACGGGATCGTGGATCGCACCGGGTATGGTCGATACCCACATCCATGGCTTCTACAACCACTCAACTACTGACAACGATCCCGAGGGTATCGATATCAGCTCGACCGAGCTCGCCCGTCGCGGTACCACCAGCTGGCTGCCCACGACGTTCACCGATGGCGTCGAGCAGATCAAGGACGCCTGTGCCGCTATTGCCCAAGCTGACGAGGGCCGCGGCCCCGACTTCTGCGGTGCTCGCATTCAGGGCATCTACCTGGAGGGCCCCTTCTTTACCATGAAGCACGTGGGCGCACAGAACCCCGCTTACCTGATCGACCCCTCCGAGGAGGTCTTCGACCAGTGGCAGGAGGCTGCCGGCGGACGTATCGTTAAGAGCGCCATGGCCGCCGAGCGCGATGGTGCTGCTGCCTATGCTGCCGCCCTGAACGCTAAGGGTGTCGTGACCAGCATCGGTCACTCTGATGCCACGTATGACGAGTGCGTCGCCGCCATCAATGCCGGTGCTAGCTGCTTTACGCACACCTATAACGGCCAGCGCGGTCTGCATCACCGCGAGCCCGGTGTTGTGGGCGCTGCTATGACCACCCCCGAGACCTACGCCGAGATTATCTGCGACGGCAAGCATGTGAACCCCGCCGCTATCAAGGCGCTGCTGCAGGCTAAGGGCTGGCAGCATACGGTGCTCATCACCGACTGCTTGGGCTGCGGCGGCATGCCCGAGGGCAGCTACACCAGTGGCGGTATGGACGTTATCATGAAGGACAACCTGTGCTGGCTCGCCGACGGCAAGAGCATTGCCGGCTCGGTGCTCACGCTTGCCCAGGGCGTCAAGAACATTGTCGACTGGGGCATTGCCAGCGCCGATATCGCCATTCGCATGGCAACCGAGGTGCCGGCTCGCTCCGCGCACATCGAGGATAAGTGCGGCAGCATTATGCCGGGTCGCGATGCCGACTTTGTCGTATTCGACCACGAGCTCACCCTCGTCGAGACGTATGTTGGCGGCCAGAGCGTCGGCAACGCCTTTACCGAGTAACGATAGAAAAAGACGGCGGGCCCGAATCTGCTCGGACCCGCCGTATGGGTTAAACGCTCAAAAGCACCTTCACAGTTACAGCTTGTTAGCGATCTTCTTTGCTGTGCGCTTGACGCCGGCCACCAGGCCTCCTGCAGGATGCTCCTTCTCGTATGCTAGGCGCTTCTCGCGCTTGGCGTACTCTTCGACGATGATATCGCCGTACTCGTCTTCGATCTTGTCGAAGAAATCGACGGCGCCCTTAATTTCCTCGGCGGTTGGGTGTCCCTTTTGGACGCCGCCGGTAAGTTTGAACGGTCCCCACGTGTCAAAACCGGGACAGCCGTAGACGCCCATAAATATGGCCTGTCTCATGCGGCAGATGCCATCGATATCCTTGCCGTACCACTTGTTTTTGCCACCGTAGGTCATAAGGCCAAACACCTTGTCCTGCGGCTGCAGCACGTTGGTGAGCACGCGTGCCATGTCCTTGTCGATCTCGGAGTAATAAATGCCCGTGGCGGCACCGATTAGATGATATTCGTGCAGGTCGGGATACTCGTTTTTTTCGAGCGTTTTTACATCGAGGGTATCGATCTCGGGGTGCGCCTCAACGATGGCGTCCACGAGCTTTTTCGTATTGCCGTGGTGACGCGAGGCGTAGAGGATGATGGTTCGCATAAGAAGGCCTTTCAGCTGTAATGACGTCAATGTCTGTATGGTACCCCGTTGCATGGCTGGGATACCGGACGCATCGATGAACATGCGGGTTTGTCCTTTGGTTAGGGCCGAGACGGGTACTTGCGAGCAAAAAAGCAGTTGTTCGAAAGGATGGGCAATGGAATACGCTCTCTCCAACGATTCGATCTCTATCAAGGTTTCCACAGCCGGCGGCTCGTTTACCTCGATTGAGGCCGACGGTCGCGAGTATTTGTGGCAGGGCGATCCTGCCGTGTGGTCCGGCCAGGCGCCGATTTGCTTCCCGATTTGCGGAGGTCTGCGCGACGGCAGCGCCATGACGTTCGCCGGGCATCATGTGAAGCTCGCCCGTCACGGGTTTGCGCGCAAGCAGGAGTGGAAACTGCTGAGCCAAAGCACGAACGAGCTGGCTGTGTGTCTGGCATCCGAGGATAACGCTGCATTGCTGAAAGATTATCCGTATCCGTTCAAGCTCGTCGCCCGCTATACGCTTGAGGACGCTGCCGTGCGTGTCTCCTATGAGGTCACCAATGAGGGCACCGAGGACATGCCGTTCTTTATCGGTGGACATCCTGGCTTTAGGTGCCCACTCGACGAGGGTGAGGCCTATACGGACTACGAGCTGCGCTTTGAGAAGGACGAGGCTGCGGAACTCTGCACTGCCGTTCCCTCGACTGGATTGATCGATGTGGACAGGCGTTCCAAGAATCCCATGGTGGGAAAGACGCTGCCTCTGTCGCATGAGCTCTTCGATTTTGCGGAGACCATCTTTGACGTGCTCGAGAGCCGTCAGGTCACGCTTTCCAAGAAGGGCGAGGACAAGGGTGTTCGCCTGAGCTTTGAGGGCTTCCCGTATCTTATTGTGTGGAGTAAGCCCGAGGGTGATTTTGTGGCAGTTGAGCCCTGGGGTGGCCTTTCGACCTGTTCCGATGAGGATGACGTGCTTGAGCATAAGCGCGGCTGCCTGATCGCCAAGCCCAAAGAAACCATCGTGCGCTCGTTCACGATCGAGATTCTGTAATTCCGTTTTGTCGACTCGTATCGCGAGGCACAAGGAGCCTGCGAGATAAGGAGCTAAAAATGATCCTCACCGTTACGATGAACCCGTCTGTCGATACGCGCTATCAGCTCGATGAGCTCGTTATCGACGACGTCAACCGTGTGACGCCCGAAAAGACCGCCGGCGGCAAGGGCCTCAACGTGGCCCGTGTGCTGGGTCAGCTGGGCGACGACGTTGTGGCAACCGGTCTGCTCGGCGGCCACATGGGCGCCTATATGGCGGAACTCATGGATGCCAACGGTATTAAGAATGATTTTGTGCCCATTAAGGGCGAGACTCGTATCTGCCTCAATATCCTTCATGCTGGCAACCAGACCGAGTTGCTCGAGAGCGGCCCGACGATAGTCCCCGAGGAGCTCGATGCCTTTACCGCCAAGTTCGCCGAGCTTGCGAGCAAGGCCGATGTCGTTACCATCTCGGGTTCGCTGCCCCGCGGCGTCGAGGCGGACTACTACGCCAAGATCACGGGCATTGCCGAGAACGCCGGCGCCAAGGTGCTGCTCGATACCTCGGGTGCTTCGCTTGAGGCTGCGCTCAAGTCCGAGGTCAAGCCTGAGCTGGTTAAGCCTAACCTGACCGAAATTAACGGCCTTCTGGGCACGAGCTTTACCACCGACGATGTGGACGAGCTTCGCGCCGCGCTCGCCTCTGATGCCCGCTTCTCCGATATCCCCTGGGTCGTCGTGTCCATGGGTGCCGCCGGTTCCGTGGGCTTCCATAACGGCCGCGCGTTCCGCGCCAAGACCCCCGATATCCCCGCCGTTAACGCTACGGGCTCTGGCGATTCTACCATTGCCGGCTTCGCGCACGCCATCGCAGCCGGCGCGGATGATGAGACGGTGCTGCGTACCGCCAATACCTGCGGCAAGCTCAACGCCATGGATCCCATGACTGGCCACTTGGTTATGGATCGTTGGGACGAGGTCTACAACGGCGTTACGGTGACCGAGCTGTAGGAGCTTGTGCTGCGGCCCCGGCATCGCTTGCTAGCTCATGTCGACGACAAGTGCAGTAGCATTATGCCGGGGCACGACGCCGACGTTGTCGTGTTCAGTCCCGACCTTACCCTGGTCGAGACGTATGTGGGCGGCAACAGCTTTGGTAATGCGTTTGCCGAGTAGCCGCCAAAGAAACGATCCGAGAGGGGATTTAGATGATTTACGGTGCACTGGGTGATATCGAGGAGTACCGCGGAATGCTCAAGGGCCTCGACGTGCTGATCGACTGGCTCGAGGAGAACGATCCGGCGGAGCTCGAGGTCGGCAGCCATCCGATTCTGGGCGACAAGGTCTATGCGAACGTCATGGCTCCCACGACGCGTCCCGAGGCCGAGGCTCACTATGAGACGCATCAGCGCTATCACGACCTGCAGATCGACGTCGAGGGTCGCGAGGCCTTTAAGGTCGCCACGGGCAGCCTGACGCTGGTTCAGGAGTTTGACGAGAAGGACGACTACGATCTGGTCGATTCCGACGCTTCGATCGCCGGCGATCTTGCCGACGACAAGTTTGCGCTGTTCGTTGCCGGCGAGCCTCACATGCCCACGCTTGAGTTCCCGGGCGATGGCGCACAGCCGGTCAAGAAGATTTGCTTTAAGCTGCTTGCAGATGCTTACTGGGAGGAGTAGCGAGCTACTCGGCTGAGTTGTTCGTATGCTGGCGTGATTCCATTGAGGGGCGCGCTTGAGCCCCGTTAATCGCGGTTCCCTTGGGGATTGCGGTTGGCGGGGCTTTTGTTGTTTGAGCTGGACTCTTTGGGGCGGCTAAATTAGGCTGAACGACGTAGTTATTGAGACACGATTGATGCTAAATGGATTGAAGAATAATTAAAATGGCTGTGTATACGAGAAATAGCTAATTGATGGGAGCTCTTTATGGGACTCAGCACAACCGCTTTAATTCCTAGGCGCGCTTTCTTGGTGTTGGGGCTCGCAGCTGGTTCTGCTTGCCTTACCGCTTGCTCCGGGAAGGGGAGCTATGATGATGGTTACGCTGCGGGCTATGCTGCTGCTCAGGCAGACGCTGCCGGAAAAGAAAAAGATGGCAGCGGCGAGAGCGGCGATATCCCAGCATCGGGTATTGAGTTCACCATCACGGGGGCGCAGCGCGGAGTAGAAAGTTATAGTGACGGTAAACCACTGTTGATTTTGAATGTGACTGCAAAAAACGTTTCGGATGATCTTCAGTTTGTTTTGTTTTCTGGAAATGAAATAGCGGCTTTCCAAGATGGAAAGGGGCTTAAGTCGGGTATGTTGGTGGAAGGCCTTGATCTTCCTGAATCGCGCCAAATTAAACCTGGTGCTGAGTTAGAGGGCTGGCTCGGTTATGAGCTGATTGACGAAACTACTCCGATTGAATGTGAAGTCGGACACCAAGCCACATCCGCTGACGATGAGACTGCTTTCTACGGCCTGTCTAATCCACAGACAATCGATCCGAGTACTCTTTAATCCCTATTCATGCGTATAAAAGCCGCTGTGATTCTTCTGGGGAACATATTTGAGACCCGTTGATTGTGGTCTACTTGGGGACCGCAGTTGGCGGGGCTTTTGTTGTTGGAGGGAGCTGTCTGCCGTCGGGGTTGGTGCAGCTTCTTGGTGCAATGCACTCAATTGGCAACAAAAAAGCCGCTCGAAGGCGGCTATCTTGTGCAATGGAGCCAGCGACCGGGCTCGAACCGGTGACCCCCGCTTTACGAGAGCGGTGCTCTACCAACTGAGCTACGCTGGCGGCCATGTGGTGACGCAACTGAGGCGTCAACGGCTGTCTATGATACGGGACATCGCACATCCGCGCAAGTGTTCTGACGGCTTTTCTCACTTTAAATGCACTAATATTGGAGACGCGATATCTTGCTCTTACGGGTCTCAAACAGAATGGGGCTGCCATGGCTCAACCCAGGATCCTTCTTACACGTATCGATGACCGGTTTATTAACGGGCAAGACATTGAGCTGTGGAACGAGGCGACTGGTTCCAACCTTGTCCTAATCGTCAACGATGAGATCGCGGCGGATTCGCGCCAATGGGCACCCATGAGGGTGGCGGCGCCAGAAGGCGTTTGGACACGGTTTTTCTCGGTGCAAAGGACCATCGATATCATTCATACCGCAACGCCGCGTCAATGGATTCTGGTCATGGTGGCCTCACCCGCAGATGCGCTCGCGCTGGTTAAGGGTGGTGTGCCGATCACCAAGATCAGCATTGGCCACATGCAGGCAGGGGAGGGCAAGCACCCCATAACGCCCGCAGTCGCCGTGAGCGATGCAGACGTCGCTGTTCTCAGAGAGCTGCATAAGCTCGGCATTGAACTAGAAATCCGCTATCTCCCCAGTTCCGCCCCCGACCCCATCGAAGCCTTGCTCAATTGAACCCTTGGGGACGGAGGGAAAGGAATCATTTTACCTTCGTAGGGGGTCTGTGTGGCGCCGTCTGCCAAAACTATGCCGGTTTACTACGATGAATTGCTTATCGCCGAGCATGTCAAATTTGCGGAGAATAAAACCGCAGGTAGACGAGTTGCTAATTTTTTTATAAACCAGCGCGTGGACGGACATCGTGGGTTCATCGTAGTAATTCGGCATAGTTTTGTTATGTCACCAATTCGGTGGCATCGAAAAAAGGATTTAGGCATGAAACAGCGCCCGTCGGCGGTGGTGCCGGCGGGCGCTGCTGTGGGCTTAGTGCCTCATAAAGTGGTATTCGATCACATTGCTGTAGGGGTGACCCGGGCCCACAATGCCCTGCGGGAACAGCGGCTGGTGCGGCGTGTCGGGGTACATCTCTGCCTCGAGGGCAAAGCCGGCGCCCCAGCCATAGTTAGCATCGTCCTTGGCGTGCTCGTCGCCCAGCCAGTTGCCGGTGTAGAGCTGCACGCCCGGGGCGGTGGTGTAGTAGTCCAGCTCGCGGCCGGTCCACATCTCCTCGACATGCAGGGCGCGACGCAGGTTGCGGCCGTACTGATAGCCATCGATGCACAGGCAGTGGTCGTAGCCGCGTGCCTGCTTAATCTGCGGGTCGTCGGCTTCCATGCCGGGCGCGACGGGGTGCAGCTCACGGAAATCAAACGGCGTGCCCTCGACCGGAGTGATCTCGCCGGTGGGGATGTTCTGCTCGTTGATGGGCAGGTAGTTGGCAGCGTTGGCAACAAAGAAGTGCTCGCAGTCCATGCCGGCGTTATGGCCGGCAAGGTTAAAGTACGTGTGGTTGGTCATGGACACGTAGGTGGCGCGGTCGCTCTCGCAGCCATACTCGATGCGAAAGACGCCGGTGCGTGTAACGGTAAACACGGCCGTAAAGGTGCGGTTGCCGGGAAGGCCCAGTTCGCCATCCTCAAGCGAGGTGGTCATGCGCGCGGCGTTATGGGCCTCGTCGAGCTCAACGTCCCACACGCGTTTATGCAGACCGTGCTCAAGATCGCTGTGCAGGTTGTTGGCGCCTTCGTTGGCGGGCATATGCCAGTCCGTGCCGTCGATGGTGATCGTGGCGCCCGCGGTGCGGTTTGCCACGGGGCCGATGGTCGCGCCAAAGCAGGCGGGGTTGTCAAAGTAATCCTCGAGCTTATCGAAGCCCAGTACCACATCGCGCACGTTGCCGGGAATGTCGGGTACGTCGATGCCCAACACGGTAGCGCCATAGTCCATAATGCGAACGCAGATCTCGGGCCCGTTGAGGGTGTAACGATGAACGGGGGTACCGCACGGCGCGGTGCCGAAAAGCTCGGAAGTGATCATTTGGTTCCTAACATCGAGGTATTTCCGACAAACTGTAGCGCGAACAGGCGAGATTATCACTACACCCCACTAAAGCAGGGGGTATTTTTCTCAAAAAAGTGATGATTGGAGCTGTGAGGGCGTTCATTTTTGACGCGCACGAGTCTGATACAATTTGTTCGTTACTGTTTGAATGATATGCGCGCAAAGAACGGCGAGGATTCATCGTGATTAAGGCAGAGCGACAGGATAAGGTTCGGCAGCTGCTCGAGGAGCAGGGCACGGTCTCGGTCAAGGAGATTTCGGATGCACTGGGTGTCTCGGATATGACGATCCGCCGCGACCTTGAGGAACTTGCGAGCCTGGGCGAGATCGAACGCGTGCACGGTGGAGCCCGCAGTGCGCAGGGCCGTCCACATGCTATGTTGCGCCATGAGTATTCGCACAGCGAAAAGCGCACCAAGCATGCCGAGGAAAAGTTGCAGATCGCGCGCCGCGCCGTTGAGCTTATCGAGGAAGGCTCGACCATCTTTTTGGGCACGGGCACTACGGTGGAGCAGATGGCCTCGATGCTGCCGGCGTGCCGCCTGCGCATCGTGACTAACTCGCTTTCGGTCTTTAACCTGCTCGAGCCGCGCGAGGACTGTGACCTGTGCCTGGTAGGCGGCATGTACCGTCGCCGCACCGCCGCTTTTGTGGGACCAACGGCCGAGGATACCCTGCGTGCACTGGGCATCGACGCGGCGTTTATCGGCGCCAACGGCATTCTGGATGGCGACGTGTCTACGTCCAATATGGATGAGGGTCGTATCCAGCAGCTCGCCTTTAGCAAGGCCGATTCACGCTATCTGATCGCCGATTCCAGTAAGATCGGCAAGCGCGACTTCTACACCTTCTGCCGCCTGGACAATTTGGATGCCGTGGTGTGCGAGCCGGGTATTACCGATGCGGATCGCGCCGCCATCGAGGAGCACACGCAGGTCATCTGCTAGCTAGCGCTGTGGGCGATACGTTTGCCCTGCCGTGGCGAGGGATTGGCGTGTCAACGCAACGCGACATGACGCGCAAATGTGCTCGGGCCAATTATTCGGCTTGTGGGCTAGACAAGGCGGGCGTAGTCCTGTGACTGATGAAAGATGTGGGCGATATAGATTGTTTCGTGCTCAAACTTGTATAGACACACGTAGTTGTTGACGGGAAACGATCGGTAATTACGTGCCGCCAGCTCTTGCATGTGCGAGAGGGGACGTAAAAGAGGCTGCTCGCGAAGCAGGTCAAGCTGATATTCAAACTCAGCGACAAAATTGCCTGCTGCACGCGGATTCTTGAGGATTTGAGCAAGGTATCCGACAATACTCTCGTACTCATACCGCGCGCTTTTGAGGATTACGACGTTATAGGTCATATTTGTCTCGTATCGAAGCCGCGAAGGATTCGTAGTCGCTGTAGTCGCCTTGCGATATTTCGTCTTCTGCCATCATCATGCGAGACAGCAGTTTTGCCTTGGCGATTTCTTCTTGCATGAGGCGATACTGGTCGCTGCTGATGCAGTGCATGGCCTCGTAGCCGTTCTTAGTTACGGTGACGTCGCGCTCAGACTCAACAAGCGTGGTGAATGCAGCAGTGTCCTTCATATCTCGGACGGGCACACAAGCTGACATGGGTACCTCCTTTGCGTTGGGACACAATTGTACCACGGTATATTAAAACGTCGGCGTCGTCGAATTATCTCAATCTGTAACAGTTGGGAGTAGAAAACCGGGTTAGATGTTACAGATCGAGATATTCTGCTTCGGGCTACCCGTTTGTCTCGATCTGTAACAGGTAGGACCGAAAATCCCTGCTAGATGTTACAGATCGAGACAAACGGTCTGCTCGGGCCGAGCCAAAACAAAAAGGCCGCATGCGATCCCGTGGAGGGACTCACATGCGGCCGACAGGGAGTGCGCGGCGGAAACTAGGCCATGAGCAGGCCGGTCTCCGCGACGTTCTTGTACCAGTACGCGCTCGCCTTGGGATAGCGCTTCTGGGTCTCAAAGTCGATGTAGAACAGGCCGTAACGTTTGTTATAGCCGTTGGTCCAGGAGAACTGGTCCTGCAGCGACCACACAAAGTAACCGTCGACGTTTACGCCGCCGTCGATTGCCTTGAGGATCCACGCGAGATGCTGGCGCATATAGTCGATGCGAGGGGCATCGTCGATAAAGCCGTCCTCAAAGTCGTCCTTATAGCCCATGCCGTTCTCGGTGATGTAGATCTTCTTGTAGTTGGGGTAATCGTTCTTAATGCGCAGCAGCAGGTCGTAGAGGCCCTCGGGATAGATGATCCAGTCCCAGTCGGTGGTGGGTACGCCTTCGCGTACGCATGACTCGCCCACGCCCTTGAGGAACCAGCGCGAGGAGCCCTTGTCGCCGGTGCCATTGTGGTTGATGTCGTTTTCGCCCTCGGCGGCACGCAGGAACTGGCACTTGTAGGTGTTGACACCCAGGCAATCGTTGTAGGGGAGCGCGGCGGTCAGCGCGGCGATGTCCTCGTAGCGGACGTCGAGCTCGCCGCCGGCGATATGGGCCAGCTTGGTCGCAGCCTCCATGGTGTCGGCTGCATAGTGGCCGCGGAAGGTGGCGTCGAGCACCCAGCGGTTGTTGATGACGTCGGCCATGCGAGCTGCCTCACAGTCGGCGGCATTGTTGGGGTCGAGGGGATACTTGGGCTCCAGGTTCTGGACAATGCCGATCTCGCCTTCAAAGCCGCCCTCATGGAAGGCGACGACAGCCTTGGCGTGGGCCACCATCATGTTGTGCATGAGCTGGAAGGCCTTGTCCAGACGGTACTTCTCACCGTGCGGCCAGTTGCCGACGATAAAGCTGCCCTCGGCGGTCGCGGGAATCTCGTTAAAGGTAAACCAATGCTTGACCTCGGTGAACTCGGCAAAGCAGAACTTGGCGTACTCGACGAAGGCGTCGATGGTCGTGCGCGTCAAGAAGCCCTCGCCGCCGTCCTGGTAGAAGGCCTCGGGCGTATCGAAGTGATCGAGCGTGACATAGGGGATAACGCCGGCTTTGTTGCAGGTGGCAAAAAGCTCGTGATAGAAGGCGACGCCCTCGGGGTTAATCTCGCCGGTGCCGTTGGGGAAGATACGGCTCCAAGCGATGGAGACGCGAATGCCGTTGATGCCAAAACGCTGGCACAGGTCGATATCGACTGGATACTTGTTGTAGAAATCGCTTGCGGGGTCGGGAGAGAAGCGACCCTGAGCAGCCAGGAAATCGTCCCAGGGCACTTTGCCCTTGCCGTGTGTGCGGGTCTCGCCCTCAACTTGGTAAGCGGCGGTGGCGCCGCCAAACACAAAGCCGTCGGGGAACTGCATGGGGTTGGTCATGAGTCATCCTTTCTGTGGGATACGAATAGGGAGAGGTGCCCAAACTGGGGGGTCCGGGCACCAATAGAGGGAGGAACTAGTCGAGGTTCTCGCGGAGCCACTTGATGGCGCCGGCGGGGTCGCGGGTGAGGTCGATATATTCCTTACCGCGCGGGGCGAGCAACTTAATGCCCAGACGATCGGTGTCGGCCTTCATGTCGTTGTAGTAGCTACGAACCTGCGGGGCAAGCACGATAACGTCGTACTGATCCATGATGGCAGTGTGCTGGCCATAGGCACCTGCGGAGGAAGCGATGTTCTCTCCGGTCTGCGCGGCACCTTCCTTGATGGCGTTGGCGAGCATGGCAGAGGTGCCGGCGCCGGCGCACAGGACGAGGACCTTCAGGCCATCGACATCCTTCTTAGCGGATGCGTCGGCGGCGGGCTCGGACTGTTCAGCGACAGGCTTGCTGTCAGCGGCGGCATCGGTCGTCTCGACGGAAGCGGCAGCCTGCTCGACAGCGGGCGCAGAGGGCTTGGCGGCGATGGCAGCGGCACCGTTGGGCTCAAGACCCAGCTCGGCAGCGCGCTCGGCCTCCTGGTCGCAGAGCAGCTTATCGTATGCCTTCAAGAACGGCAGGTAGATGATGGCGTCCAGCAAGATGACGATCGCGACAAATACCAGGGCAATAAGCTGGAAGTTCGTGGTGATGAAGATGCCGATGGGGGCAGGGGTGGCCCAAGGCACCACGAAGGAGAAGCCGTTCATGCCCACGTTATCGATAAAGAACTTGGCAACACTCACGTTGACGCAGCCGGCGGCAACAAAGGGGATGAGCATGTAGGGGTTAAGGATCATCGGCGCGCCAAAGAGCAGCGGTTCGTTGACGGCGAAGGCAACAGGAACAATCGAGGCCTTACCGACGGCTTTGAGCTGCTTGGACTTCATAAAGAGAATCAGCAGAAGCGGCACGATGAACGTGGCGCCGGTGCCTCCGAACTCACCCACGAGCGACATGTTAAAGGTGAGGGAGTGGGCGGGGTGGCCGCCTGCCAGCAGAACCTGCAGGTTCTCGGCTTGGTTGGCAAGACGGATGGGGTCGATGCCCGGCTGGACGATCGAGGGGCCGTGGACACCGATGAACCAGAAGAACGCGGTGGCTGCCTGGATAAGGATAAGGCCAGGATAGGTTTCTGCAGCGGTAAAGAGCGGGGAGAGCAGCTTGATAAGCAGCTCGGAGAACGGAACGCCCATGAGGTTGCGCACGATGACATCGATGATGCCGCAGATGATGACGGCGCCGCCAAAGGGGATGATGTCGCGGAAGTTCTGAGCGATGGCGCCCGGGACCTCCTTGGGCAGCTTGATGGTCAGATCGCGCGAGACGCAGAACTTATAGACCCACACGGTAATGAACGCGGCGATATAGGCCGAGAACAGACCGCGCGTGCCCATGCTGGTGCAGTCGAAGACCGAAAGCTCGGAGCCGTTGAGCTTGGTGGTGAACTGCGTGACTGCGAGCAGCAGCATGCTGCACTGGGCGGCCACCATGGTGGAACCGTCGTTGAGCACTTTGCCGGCGGGCATGCGACGGTTCATGGAAGCCGTAAAGTTCTTGGCAGTGGTACCGGCGACCATGATGCCCATAACGCCCATGGTGAAGTTGTACAGCTTGTTGCACCAGTCGATGAGCGGCTGGGGCAGCGTGATGCCGACCACGCCGGGAAGCGTGGCGATCAGCAGGAAGATCGAAGAGGTGAGGACAATGGGCATGCACCCAAGGAATCCGTCCTTGATGGCCTGGAGGTAGATGTTCCTCGAGATCTTCTCAAAGAACGGTTGATGCTTTTCGAGCATCTTTACGATGGCGTCCATAGAGCTCCTTTGCTGCTTGATGCGCGATGCATGTGGATGGAACTGGTCGTCGATGGATGGTCAGGACTGCCCGGAAGCCTTCCTGCTTAAGGAAGGCATTGCGAAATGACAACGTTGTCATTTCGTTAATGACAACGTAAGACATTTTTGGAAGGGTAACAAGGATTTACGGGTGAACGGTCGATATTGTCCGATAAACGGTTGATTTATCAATCAGGCAGGTAGTGTATGCTAGAACGCAAAAACAAGCGATGCAAAACCGACTGGAGAAGTAGTGGCAACGATGGACAAGAAAAATGTCTCAATGAACGATGTGGCAGTTGCCGCGGGCGTTTCTCTCAAGACGGTGTCGCGCGTGATCAACGAGCCCGATAGCGTGCGCGAGTCGACGCGCGATAGGGTCCATGCGGCCATGGAGGAGCTTGGGTTCCGGGCGAACTTTGCCGCGCGTTCACTCAAGTTGGGCCGTTACGGGTGCATCGGCGTGGTGATGTTCCACTTGTCGGGCGGCGCCGTGGACATGATCGACGGTATCGCCGATGCCGCCGAAGAGCGAGGTTTTGCTCTCACGATGATCAAAAAGCGGGCGGGGGAGAAGATGACCCTTGCCGAAGCGGCGCGTAGGATGTCGCAGCTTCCCGTCGACGGCATGATCTTCAACCTGCGCCAGATGGTCGATGACTTTGATACGTTTGAGGCGCCGAAAGACCTCAAGACGGTGATTGTCACACCGATGGAACATCCTACCTGTTCCACCGTCAGTGACGACCAAGAGGGCGGCGCGCGCATGGCGTGCGAGTACTTCTTGAATCGCGGGCACAAGAACGTGTACTTCGTCTCTGGTAAGAAAGAGTCGCTGTCGAGCCAGTGCCGTATGAAAGGTTGGCGTGCGGCACTCGAGGCGCGCGGCATCGAGCCACCCGAGCCTCTGCAGGGCGATTGGAATGCGGATAGTGGCTATGCCGCGGGCCTTGTGCTTGCCGATAAGCCCGATTGCACGGCGGTCCTCGCTGCTAACGACTGCATGGCAAACGGCGTGATGATGGCTCTACGTGACAAAGGGCTCAGTGTGCCCGACGACGTGTCCGTGATCGGCTTTGATGACGAGCTTTACAAGACGATACCTAATTCGATTCTGACGTCGGTGAAGTTTCGCCACCGCGAGCTGGGTATCCGTGCGCTTAACGAGGTCGTCGCAGGTCTGGAAGCCCCGAGCTCCAGAAGCCGTACGCTCGTCTCGGGCGTGCTGGTTGAGCGTGCGAGCGTGCGAGATTTGCGGGCGTAGGCGTGCTCGGCTCGTTCATCTCAACCTGTAACAGTTGGGGCCGAAATACTCGGCTAGATGTTACAGATCGAGATTGAGAGGGTTGTCCTGCGCGTTTGTCTTGATTTGTAACAGCTAGGACCCAAAAACTCGGTTAGATGTTACAGATTGAGACAAACGTGCGGTACGGTCCGCCCAAAGAGGCCGGGGGTGGCGCGCCGTGTGACGTGCCACCCCCGGCTGAGAAATGGGGACAGGTTATGTGAACGGGGCAATCCCGCTACCAGCAAGCCACTCGCCGCAGGCCGCTAGTCCAGACGACGGGTCTGCGCCACGTGCTTGTACCAGTAGGCGCTTGCCTTGGGCGTGCGCTTCTGGGTTTCAAAGTCAACGTAGAAGAAGCCATAGCGCTTGTTGTATCCGTTGGTCCAGGAGAACTGGTCCTGCAGGCTCCACAGGAAGTAGCCGCCCACGTTGACGCCCACCTCCATGGCCTTGAGCAACCAGCGCAGGTGCTGCTCGATGTAGTCGATACGCGGCTGGTCGTCCACAAAACCGTCCTTGTAGGGGTCCTTGTAGCCCATGCCGTTCTCGGTAATGAAGATTTGCTTGTAGTTGGGGTAGCGCTGCTTAATGTAGACGAGCAGGTCGAACAGACCCTCGGGATAGATGATCCAGTCCCAGTCGGTGGTGGGGATGCCGGGCTTGTTCACATGCTCGCCGATGCCCTTGACGCGCCAGCGGCCGGTGCCCTTCTCGCCCGTACCGTTGTGGTGCAGGTCGTTCTCGCCATCGTAAGCCTTCAAGAAACGGCACTGGTAGTTGTTAACGCCCAGGTAGTCGTTGTAGAGCGCGGCCTCGCGCATAATCTCGAGGTCCTCGTCCAGGATCTCGATGGTGCCGCCCGAGACGGCAGCCAGGCGGTTGGCGCACTCGAGGGTGTCGGGTGCATAGTCGCCGCGGAAGGTGGCGTCGAGCAGGAACTGGTTTTGCAGCACGTGCTCGTTGTTGGCGGCCTTGATGTCGGCGGGGTCGTTCTCGTTGAGCGGGTACTTGAACTCCAACGACTGGATGACGCCGATCTTGCCCTCAAAGCCGCCGTTGTGGAAAGCCAGCACGGCCTTGGCGTGGGCGAGCATCATGTTGTGCTCGCACTGGAAGGCCTCGGCCAGATGAGCTTTGACGCCACCGGGGAAGGTGCCCTCGATGTAGGTGTTGGAGGCGTCCGCCCAGATCTCGTTAAAGGTGAACCAATAGGTCACCTGGTCGGCGTACTCCTTAAAGCAGAAGGTGGCAAAGTTCACAAAGGCGTCGATGGTCTCGCGGTTGAGGAAGTCGCCCTTCTCAAAGAGGGCAAGCGGCGTGTCAAAGTGATGCAGCGTGACAAACGGCTCAACGTGGTGCTTGTGGCACTCGGCGAAGAGGTCGTGGTAGAACTGCACGCCCTCGGGGTTGATCTCGCCGGTGCCGTTGGGGAAGATGCGGCTCCAGGCGATGGAGAGGCGGATGCCGTTGATGCCGAATTCCTCGCACAGCTCCAGGTCGACGGGGTACTGGTTGTAGAAGTCCGAAGCGGGGTCGGGGGAAAAGCGCCCCTGGGCCTCCAGGAAGTCGTCCCAGGCAACCTTGCCCTTACCGTGAGTGCGGGTCTCGCCCTCTACCTGGTAGGCAGCAGTGGCGCCGCCAAAGACAAAGTTCTCGGGAAACTGCGCAGGCGGGTTGGTGACGCTAGCAGGGTTAACGGACATGATGATCCAATCGTCTAAATCGAAGGGCCAGCCGCTCTTGGATGGTCGGCTGGCCCTGAGCGTTACTTATTTCGAAAGCTGCTCGGAGACGAAGGCGAGAGACTTGTCGCCGTTCTGGGAGAGCTCGATGTACTGCTTGCCACGGCAGGCGACGCACTTGTTGCCCACGCGCTCGCAGTCCTTCTGCAGGTCGGCCAAGTAGCTGGCAGCCTGCGGGGCCAGGACGACCAGATCAAAGTCGGGGAGCATATCCACGTGGTTGCCATAGGCCTCGGCAGCGGTTTCGAGGTTAATGCCGCGCTCCTTGGCAGCCTTGGCCAGCGCGTTGGCGAGTAGGCCCGAGGTACCGCCGCCCTGGCAGAGCACGAGCACACGCTTGCCGTTGAGGTCGCTGGCGGTCGTTGCCTCGGCAGCGGGTGCTGCGGAAGCGGCGGGGGCGTCGGCCTTCACGGCATCGGCAGCGGCGCCGGCGGCAACGCTCTTGGCGTCAGCCTTGCCCTGGAAGGCATCGTTGAGCTTGGCGGCCTTCTCGGCGTTCTTGGCGGCGAGCTCCTCCTGGGAGATCTCGGCTTCCTCGGCGCACTTCTGGGCGTCATAGGCACGGAAGAACGGGTAGTACAGGGCAAAGTCGACGACCAGGATGATGGCGAGCATCACAAAGGCGAGCGGCTGGAAGCCCAAGCCCATGATGGTGCCGATGGGGCCGGGGACAGTCCAAGGCAGGGTGTACATAAAGCCGTTCATGCCCAAGAAGTCGATAAAGATCTTGAGGATCCAGATGTTGGCGATCGGGGCAAAGACAAACGGGACAAAGAAGACGGGGTTGAGCACGATGGGCGCGGCGAACAGCAGCGGCTCGTTGACGGCAAAGCAGACCGGGACGATGGCTGCCTTACCGACGGCGCGCATCTCCTGGGACTTGGCCAGGAAGCAGAACATAAAGACCAGGACGAGCGTGGCGCCGGTGCCGCCCATGCAGACGACGAAGTACTGAGCGCCCTGCGTCAGGACAGCGGAAGCGTGCTGGCCGGCCTGGAATGCAGCCAGGTTGTCGGTCATGTTGGCAACGAGGGCGGCGGCGATGGCGGGCTCGACGATTGAGGGGCCGTGGACGCCGACGAACCAGAACAGGCTCATGGCGCCGTAAATCACAGCAAGGCCGATGTAGCCGTCGGCGGCGGTGAACAGGGGCTGGAACACCTGGATGACACCCTGGGCAAAGCAGAAGCCAAAGGCAGCGCGGAAGACGATGTCAAAGACCCAAAAGACGGTGATGCAGACGGAAAAGGGGATGATGTCCTTAAAGGTCTGCGAGATGTTGGGCGGAACCTGCTCGGGCATCTTGACGGTGATGTTGCGCTTGATAAAGAACTTGTAGATGATGCCGGTCACAAACGCAGCGATGAAGGCAGTCAGCAGGCCCTTGGAACCAAGGTAGGTGGTGTTGAAGCCGCTGGCGGCGTCCGTGGCGATGGTGTCGCTCGAAAGGAGCAAGAAGCCGATGATGGCCGCGCACATGCATGAGATAAAGTTGATCTGGTTGTTCTTGGGCAGGTCGCGGTTCTGAGCGTCGGCGAAGTGCTTGGCGGTGGTGGCGGCACAGGCGATTGCCAGGATGCCCATGGAGTAGTTGTAGCACTTCCACAGGGCGTTGTTGATGTCATCGGGCCAGTAGAAACCCCAGATGTTGGGGACCGAGGCTACGAGGCAGAAGATGGACGAGAAGATGATGATGGGGATGACGGAGATAAAACCGTCGCGGATCGCCTTGAGGTACTTGTTGCGGGCGATCGCGTTGAAAAAGGGCTGGCCCTTTTCGATAGTGGCGATGAGTTGCTCCATGCAAAGCTCCTAAGAGTCGGTGGGTTAGCAACGATGGTAGCTTTTGACGTTCGGTTGCCAAAATGTTGACGTTGCCATTTTGCGACACAAAAAAAGACGCGAACCGGTGGTTCCTGTGCCTGCGAACCGTCGATTCTTTGTGCGTAAACGTTTGAGCCGCCCGGTGGCTCTGTGTTTGCACAATGGCAACGTTAACATTTGGGCGACAAAAGCCGTTCGGGGAAGCAGAAATGTCGGTGAACGGTAGGTTTTGGGTGGTAAGCGTATTGCAGAGGCGGCGTTAGATATACTTGAAGGCGTTTAATATGACTGCGCAGGATGCCGTCAATGGCATCGTTGACACGGAAAGATCGACCAATGGCCGCTGTTAAAAAATCGGTTTCCGTTAAGGACGTGGCGCGTCTCGCGGGCGTCTCGGAGCAGACAGTCTCGCGTACGGTGCACGATTCACCCAGCGTGCGCCCCGAGACCAAGGAGCGCGTGCGTGCCGCCATGCGCGAGCTGGGGTATCGCCCCAATTTTGCCGGTCGATCGCTGCGCCGTGGCAAGTTTAAGACCGTCGGCGTCGCCATGTTCAACATTACCGGTACAGGCAACCTCGACCGTATGGAGGGCTTTGCTGCCGCCGCCGATAAGCACGGATACGCCATTACCCTCACGAAAGTAGATGGGCATCCGTATACCCTCGAGAGCGCATCGTCGCGCATGAGCGCACTGCCGGTGGATGGCATGGTCGTGATCATGAATCGCATACCGGCGGACTTTGGCACCTTCGAGCCACTGCCCGGCATGCAGACAGTGCTCGTTACGATGTTGGAGCACCCGCTCTGTTCAACGGTCGATAACGACCAGTTCGATTGCTCGCGCCAGGTTGTCGAGTACTTGCTGAGGCAGGGGCACAAGACCGTGCATTTCATCTCGTGTCCCGAGCGCTCGCTTTCGGGCATGCAGCGCGAGGAAGGCTGGCGCGAGACATTGCACGCACATGGTATTGAGCCGCCGCGACTCGTTCGTGGCGATTGGACGGCACAGAGCGGGTATGCTGCCGGTCAGGCTCTGGCGGACGATCCGACCTGTACGGCCATTTATGCTTCTAACGACGCCATGGCCTACGGCTGCATTCGCGGACTCGAGTCGCGCGGAAAGCACGTGCCCGAGGACGTGAGTGTGGTGGGTGTTGATGACAGTCTGGGCGACATCGTGCCCGATCGTCGCCTGGCCACCGTGCGCTTTGACAACAGGCGCGTCGGCATGTGGGCGGTCGACAAGATCGCCGGCGCCGAGGGCGTTGTGTCTGGCGTGGAGCACATGCTGATCCCCGGTGTGCTCGTAGAGGGCGATACGGTGCGCGATTTGCGTTAGGGTGCGGTCCTGTTTGGGTTGCCGCTAACTGTGTTCGATACTGTTCAGATTGGTTTAAAAACCGTTCACGGACGAAAATTGACCGTTCATAGCTCGAAATTACGTTTTGCGCTGTTCTTTTTTGTTTGAATGATAATGTTTCTGCCATACAGAACGCAGCGCGTATGCCCGGACGCGATGCTCTCCATTGGTTCATATGTGAAAGGAACGCAATATGGCAACCAAAGAAGAAATCTCGATGGTTGGATTCGAGATTGTCGCATACGCAGGTGACGCCCAGACCGATCTGCTTGCAGCACTCGATGCTGCTCGCGAGGGTGATTTTGAGAAGGCCGAACAGCTGCACAAGGATGCCAGCGATGCACTTATCGGCGCCCACGATACGCAGACCAAGCTGCTTTCGCAGGAGGCCGGCGGCGGCGAGATGGAGATGACCTTCATTATGGCTCACGCTCAGGATACTCTCATGACCACCATGATCCTGGAGAAGCAGACCCGCTTTACCATCGATGCCTACAAGCGCATCGCCGCACTCGAGGCTAAGCTCGCCTAACGAGCTCTCACAACCAAGTCCCCTTCCAAAAGCTCTGCCGCTACCCGCGGCAGGGCTTTTCTGTATCCCTTCTGTCTTGGTTGCGGTGAAATTGGGCTCGACAGGCTAAAATGACCCGCTTTCCTCCGTCTTCCGAGGGGCGGTTGGCAACGCTCGCCACGAAAACGGCCCATCTACTACGTTTAACCCGATACCCCCGACCACACCCGCGTTTCATGAAAAACTGCAGGCGTTCTACCTGCGGTTTTGTTTTTGCTCCATGTGGCATGGCCGGGGATGGGCAGTTAAACGTAGTAGATGGGCCCATTTCGTGGCAGGCAGATCATGCGCCGGCCCGTTGCGCCTCCTGTCGTTCGGTTTTTCGCTGGGTGGGTATACTTCCATCCGCAATACAGGCCGGAATGAGGAGGTATCCAAATGCCGGACAATGGATCGATTCAAAAGAGAGGCACGCACGAGATGGCTCATGGGCGTCCTGTCCAGATAACCGAGCACACGACGGTAACCGAGCTGCAGCCCAGCCTGTCCGATGTCGTGTGCGCAAACAAAAAGCTGCAGATTGGCTTTATCGTTGCGCTCGTAGTACTGGCGCTGCTGTCGGGCTTTGTAGCTCGTCCGCATTTCGCCGATACCAAAACTTGGGACTCCACCATCGAGGTCATCGATCAAAAGAAAGGTAACGTACTGGCGCTCACGACCTCGTGCGTGGCGCTGTCTGCGGGTATTACCGCGCTGCCGGGTGATACGGGTACGCCGGTTGCCGAGCAGCTCGCGCAGCTTTCGGGTAACTTGGGTATCGTGCTTGCCGTGCTCTACCTCGAGAAATACCTGCTGACCATTTTGTGGTCGGTTGGTCTGGGCATCCTGATCCCGTTCTCGTTCGTACTCTTCGCGGTGTCGCTTGGCATTCACGGACGCTGGAGCACCAGCGCCGTCCTTCGTCGCGTGGCGACTCGCGTGCTGGTGGTTGCCATGATCGGCATGGCGTTGGTGCCTGCAAGCGTATGGGTGTCGCAAAAGGTCGACGAAACGTATCGAGTGAGCATCGAGGCAGCCGAGCAAAAGGCGGCCGACGCTGCGAGTGCGGCAGATAGCGACAGCTCCAAAGCAAGCAAGAAAAAGACCGAGTCCACAGAGTCCAAGAACGTGCTTGAACAGCTTGCCGACGGTGCCTCGAGCCTGGTCACGTCGGTAACCAGTGGTGCCAAGCAAATGACCGATGAGATCGTGCAGCAGGTGACCGATTTGATCGAAGGCGTCATCGTGATGATCGTGACCTCGTGCGTTATCCCGCTGCTGGTGCTTGTGGCGTTTCTGTGGCTGGGCCACACCCTGCTGGGGATTGATATCTCCGGTCCCGCGAACTATCTGACGGGTCGTTTCTTGAGCGCTCCGTCCAAACATGCCAAGAAGAACAGACAGTCTGAGTAGCTAAAACAGCTGTATATACCGGGGAATACCGCCGAAGGGGCGGCCGAGATGCGTTCTCGGCCGCCTTTTTGTTTGTTGAATACGTGGTAAGCCCGGCCGTTCTTGATCCCAAACGGTCAACAATCATCCGTGAACGGTCTTTGTTCAAAAAAGAACAAAGACAAACAAATAGTTGTTGCAGTCGATGTTCGAATGTGTTCAAATAAACATGAACAGTGAAGAACCGCACATTCAGATGCCCGGACCTGATCGCGATTCAACACTTCCAAACAGAAACTACGCGCCAGCGTATCTCTCAAGGAGGATGTCATGAGGGTTGTAATCGCTTCCGATGCCGACGGTATGTCGATGAAGGAGTCCATCAAGGAGATGCTCATCGCCGACGGTCACGAGGTCGTCGACTATTCCGAGACCCCTGCCGCGGACTTTGTCGATTCCGCGACCGCCGTTGCCAAGGACCTGCTGGAGCACAAGGATTCCCAGGGTTTCGCATTCGATAAGTACGGCGTCGGCTCCTATATGGCCGCCGTCAAGATCAAGGGCATGGTCGTCGCCAACATTTCCGACGAGCGCTCCGCCTACATGACCCGCGAGCATAACGGCTCGCGCATGGTCACCATGGGCCCGGGCGTTGTGGGCACCGAGGTCGCCAAGAAGATCGCCCGCGAGTTCCTGCGTGCCCAGTACGCCGGCGGCCGTCACCAGATCCGTGTCGACATGCTCAACAAGATGGCCTAACGAGAGCCACCGAGAACTCGAACTTCTACCTCAACTTGTGAATTCAGACGAAAGGACGTTCTGATGAAGAAGACCATCGCAATCGGTTGCGACCATATCGTTACGGACGAGAAGATCTATCTGGCCGACCGCCTGGAGCAGGCTGGCTACAAGGTGCTCGACTGCGGCACCTACAGCCACACCCGTACGCACTATCCCATCTACGGTAAGGCCGTGGGCGAGGCTGTTGCCAGCGGCAAGGCCGACTTTGGCGTGGCCCTGTGCGGCACCGGTATCGGCATCACCAACGCCGTCAACAAGGTTCCCGGCGCCCGCTGCGCCCTGGTTCGCGACATGACCTCTGCCCTGTATGCCCGTCGCGAGCTCAACGCCAACATCGTGGGCTTTGGCGGCAAGATCACCGGCGAGTTCCTGATGGCCGACATTATGCTTGCCTTCCTGGAGGAGCCCTACGAGAAGACCCCCGAGCACGATGCCCTGATCGCCAAGATCGATGCCTGCAACAAGGCCGACGCCGAGGCTCAGGCTGACCCGCACTTCTTTGACGAGTTCCTCGAGAAGTGGGACCGCGGCGAATACCACGACTAAGGGGGTTCCGGCGTTTTAACAAACGCCGGACCGGTCGACGCTGCGAAGCCATCTGGCGGGCAATCTGCCGCTCAGCTTCGACGGCATGACCAGAAGGTCAATGCCGTCTCGCTTCACGGCACCTTGCCTCGCCAGCTGGCTTCTCGCTGATGTCTGAGTGACCTGTGGGGTTACCGCTGTTGTTGCGAAGCGTTCTGGTATGGCAAGTTGCTCCGATAACACGTTTGCTTGCTGAGCTTGTGCGCTTCGTTTTGGCGGTACCCGGCATTCTGCAGCTTTTCAATTGACGGCTCGCGTTTCTGTGAGGGGGCGCGGGCCGGTTTTCTAAACAGGAGTTCAACATGATTCTGACCGTTACCATGAACCCGTCGATCGATACGCGCTATCAACTCGACAAGCTGATCATCGACGACGTGAACCGCGTGACGCCTGAAAAGACCGCTGGCGGCAAGGGCCTCAACGTGAGCCGTGTGCTGCTGCAGTTGGGCGACGATGTGCTCGCGACCGGCCTGCTCGGCGGCCACATGGGTGCCTATATGGCCGAGCTTATGGATGCCGACGGCGTCAAGAACGACTTTGTGCCCATCGCCGGTGAGACGCGCATTTGCCTGAATATCCTGCACGAGGGCAATCAGACCGAGCTGCTGGAGAGCGGCCCGCAGATCGCTCCCGCCGAGCTCGAGGCCTTTACGGCTAAGTTCGCCGAGCTTGCAGCGAAGGCGGATGTTGTGACGCTTTCGGGCTCGCTGCCGCGCGGCGTCGATGCTGGCTACTATGCCGAGCTCGTCAAGATCGCCGAGGAGGCGGGCGCCAAGGTGCTGCTCGACACCTCGGGTGCATCGCTGGAGGCTGCGCTGGAATCTGACGCTAAGCCTGAGCTCGTGAAGCCCAACCTGACCGAGATTAACGGCCTGCTGGGTACGTCCTTTACGACCGATGATGTCGATGCCCTGCGCGAGGCGCTTGCCGCCGATGGCCGCTTTGTCGGTATTCCCTGGGTCGTCGTCTCGATGGGCGCTGCCGGTTCGGTGGGCTTCCATGAGGGCCGCGCGTTCCGCGCCAAGACGCCCGCGATTGCGGCTGTGAACGCGACGGGTTCCGGTGACTCGACCATCGCCGGCTTTGCGCATGCCATTGCTGCTGGTGCCGACGACGTCACGGTGCTCAAGACCGCCAATACCTGCGGCAAGCTCAACGCCATGGATCCCAAGACCGGCCACCTGGTCATGGACCGCTGGGACGAGATCTACAACAGCGTTGTCGTGACTGAACTGTAGGGTTACGGCGTTTTATCAAACGCCGTAACGGCTCGACGCTGCAAACGCCCCTAAGCGGCAATCTGACGTTCAATCGTCGGGCATGACCAGAAGGTCAATGCCCTCCTCTTTCACGTCACCTTGCTCGCTTAGGGGCGTTTTCGCTGACAATGCCAAGGCAACGCCGATGTCTTGGTCGCAAGTAGTCATTGGGGACGTTCTTGTTTGACTAGTCGTTTAAGAACGTCCCCAATGACTAGCCAATAAAACGGCGCCCGTCGGCGATGTTGCCGGCGGGCGCCGTTGTCGTGTGGGCGGTTGTGTCGTGGCCGCTGATGAGGCTCGAACTCGTATGCTACAGCGAGTCGATAAAGCGCTGCTGGGCGGCGCGGCCGGCTTCGTCCCACTTAAAGACGCCGGCGTTGTCGAGTACGTGGCCAAACACCACGCCGACCTCCTCGTGCAGGATATCGATGGCGTTGTCGGCCGTAAGCTCGTCGGCGCGGCGGGCAAAAACGTCCTCGGCCCATGCAGCGTGGCTGCGGCAAAGATCATCGCCCTCGAGCGCACCGGCGAGATCGTAGCTGGCATCGGCCTTGGCCGCCAGCAGGTGCTCGCGGACAGCGCCGAGCTCGGGAACCAAGCGCGGCGGCAGAATGGCCAGGCCCATGACCTCGATCAGGCCGATGTTCTCCTTCTTAATGTGATGGTACTCGGCATGCGGGTGGAAAACGCCCAGCGGATGCTCGTCGGTCGTGATGTTGCAGCGAAGCGCCAGGTAGGCCTCGTAAATCTCGCCGCCGGCGTTGCCGCGGGAGTCGACGCGGCGGATGACGGGCGTCACGGTGTTGTGCGCTACGCCGTCGGCCGTGTGCGCGATAACGCCCACAGACTCGTCGGTCCACTCGCGCCAGGCGAGGATAATCTTCTCGGCAGCGTCGAGCAGCTGAGCGCGGTCATGCGAGCGCAGGCGCAGCACCGAGAGCGGCCACTGCAGCACAGTGCCAGTGACCTGGTCAAAACCGGGCACGCTAAACTGCGAGACCTCGGCGGCATGCATCATGGGGAACTCGTGCGCGCCGCCCTGGAAGTGGTCGTGCGACAAGATCGAGCCGCCCACGATAGGCAGGTCGGCGTTGGAGCCGATGAAGTAATGCGGGAACAGGTCCACAAAGTCGAGCAGGCAGGTCAGGCCCTTGCGGTCGACGTGCATCGGACGATGCTCGGAGCTCATGGCAATGCAATGCTCGTTAAAGTACGCGTACGGGCTGTACTGGAAACCCCAGCGCTCGCCGTTGAGCTGGATGGGGATAATGCGCAGGTTCTGGCGAGCGGGGTGAGCGCCGCCGTCGGCTGCGGCGGAGCGTCCGGGATAGCCCTCGTTTTCGATGCAGAGCTGGCAGGCGGGATACTTCTCGCCCGTGTTCTTTGCGGCACCAGCCGCGGCGATATCGCGTGGGTCCTTCTCAGGCTTGGAGAGGTTGATGGTGATCTCAAGATCGCCCCAGTTGGTGGGGGTGCTCCATTTGATGTTGCGCGCGATGGCGGCACGGCGCACGTAGCCGGCGTCGCAGCACAGGCCGTAGAACCAGTCGGTCGCGGCGCGGGGCTCGTTGACGCCCATACGTCCGTTGAACTCCTCGTTTACAACCGAAGGCCTCGGCATGAGTACGCCCATGATGTGCATGGCGATGCGGTCGCGGCCCGACGCCGTGTCCTCGGCGGCACCGTTGGTAACGGCGGCCTCGGAAAGCGCGGCAAGCGTGCCCTCCAGGTCAAAGTCGGGGAGCGTATCGGGGTGCAAGAGCGAAATCTTCTCGGTCTTGAGCGCCCAAGCCATGTCGAGCGCGGGGCCCGTGGCGCCGATGCGCTCCAAAATAGTGTTGTATGCCCAGATGCGATCGTCCTGTCCGATCATCGATCGGTGGATGGCATATTCGATGAGGCTCTGTGCAGCCTCGCGCACGTCGGTCATTACAGCCATGCCGCATAAGCCCCCTTGTCAGAGATGGCGTAGTGACGGGCAGAGCCCTCGCCCAGCCAGCTGTTCATCTTGGCAATGAAGGTGTCGACCAGATCGAGCGGCACGAAGGCCTGGATGGTGCCGCCGAAGCCGCCGCCGTGAATACGAACGGCGCCACGGCCGTCGAGCACATGCTCGGCCAGTGCCAAGGCATACATGGAAGGCTGCTCGGAACCCAGCTTGGCAACAACATTCTGCAGGTACATGGCGGAGCTGGCGCCGGATTCGCGCGTCAGGACCAGGAACTGGTCAATGTCGCCGGCGTTCAGAGCTGCCCAGCGCTTGTCGACCAGGCCGTTCTCGTACCAGTAGTGAACGGCGCGCAGGCAGGCGCGGTCGCCCAGCTTGGCGCGCAGCTCAGGGAGCTTGGCGTCAAAGTCGGCGACGTCGACCTCGCACAGGCGCGCCTTGCCAAACTCGGCGGCGACGTCCTGCATCTCGCGCGGAACGGCGGCGTAGTCGTCAGTGGCGGCTACGTGGTCGGCACCGACCTTAACGAGCACGAGCGCATAGCCGTGATCCTCAAAGTTGAGCTCGAGCTTCTGGGTCTTAGGCTGAGCCTGATCCTCAAAGTTCATGTAGGCAAGGCCGCCCAGGCACACGGCGGCTTGGTCCATCAGACCGCAGGGCTTGCCGTAGTAGTTGTTCTCGGTGCGCTGGCTCATCTGCGCAAGCGCGACGGGCTCAATGGCGGGCGCGCCCCAGAGGGTTTCCATGGCACGACCGTATGCGGCCTCGACGGCAGCGGAGCTGGAAAGGCCGCCGCCCGAGGGAACGGAGCAGGTGAAGGCGAAGTCGAAGCCTTGGGGCTCAACACCAAGCGCTGCGACCTCGTGGGCCATACCACGCACGAGGCTTGCGGACGTGCCTTTCTCGGACTCTTGAATATCCAGCGTGTCGAGCGTGATCTCAAACGTAGGATAGCCCTCGTCGGCGACGCGAATCTTGTTGGAGTCGGTTGCCACGGCGATGCCGTCAACGGCGACATCGAGCGAGCCGGCGATAACGTGGCCACCCTCGTGGTCGGTGTGGTTGCCGCTGATCTCGGAACGGCCGGGCGCGTGCACGTAGAGCACCTGGCGGTCGCCGATGGGGCCAAACTCCTCCTCAAACAGCTTGGTGAGCGTGGCGAGCATTTTATCGTCGGGGGCGGTCATGGTGTCTTCCTTTCTTGGTTATCCCGAGTTATCGGGCTTTGCTTATGAGTACGTAAACATATCAAGGTGCAAGGGAGTAAGCGGGAGTCATAACGCTGCTCCCTCGCACCTCGACGAGGGTGGGTTAACAAACGGTCGAGAATCGGTAGACGATCGTCGAGCTAAACGGGTGGTCAGGTGTGCAGACGGGATGCGCCCAATCTGTGTGATGGTTGTTGTCAGGCCAAAACTCGGGCTCAAATGCGACGCCGTCGCGAGGACCGTAGCTGCAGCCGTCTTTGGCGTCGATATCGCTGAGCCAGTTGCCGGTATACAGATGTGCGCCCGGTGCGGTTACGAAGATGTCGAGCGTGCGGCGCGAGTTTGGATCTTGCAAGTGCAGTGCGTGGCGCGGGTCGGCGTCGGGGGTGAAGCCATCCAGGCAGAAACAATGGTCAAAGCCCCGTGCAATCTTGAGCTGCTCGTCGTTCGCATCGATGTCACGGCCGAGCGCCTTGGGTGCGCGGAAATCGAATGGCGTGCCGGCCACGGGGCGAACCTCGCCAAAAGAGACGTTGTCCTGGCGCTGGGGGAGGAAAGCCTCGGCGTCGATAGTCACGACCTGGTCCAGAACCGTGCCGGCATCGTGCCCCGCAAGGTTGAAGTACGTGTGGTTGGTCATGTTGACGAAGGTGTCGGCATCGGTAACGCAGCTTTGCGTGCAGGTGAGCTCTGCGGCACCCGTTGGCCCCGCCTGCAGGACATAGGCAACGGTAAAGGTGCGGTTGCCCGGGAGGCCCAGTTCGCCGTCGGCCAACTTGCATGTAAAACTCACCGTGTTGGTAATCTCGTCGACTGTGGCGTTCCACACGCGCTTATGAAGGCCATGCTCAAGGTCGGTGTGCAGATTATTGGCTTTGTCAGGACCATCGTTGCGTGCCATCTGATAGACCGTGCCGGCAATCTCGATTTGGCCTTTATCCGTTCGGTTGGCCGAAGGGCCAATAGTTCCGCCGTAGCACGCCGGATTGTCGAAGTAGCCATCGAGGGCATCGAAGCCGAGCGCGATGTCGGCAACATCGCCTGAGGCATCGGGAACCTCGATGCCAAGAATGGTCGCGCCATAGTCCATGACGCGCACGCGGGCACCTGCGCAAACAAGGTTATAGACCGTAACCGGCGAGCCGCTGGGGGCGGTGCCGAACGGAGTTGTGGTAATCATGAGCGTCCTTTCGAATACGACGCCATGGCCTGAGCGCCCGGAGCGCAGGCCGTCATGGTATCGGTGTGTTTGCGTCATATGTTAACGTACTCATAGCCTGGAACCACTGACTTCTTCGCTTTCCTGCAATCGGTCGAAAATAAGCCGTGAACGGTATTCAGGTGGTGTTGAGGGCGCTGCATAACTGCTGATAGGTATAGTAGAGTACGTTAACATTATCGATAGACAACAAAGCCTCCTGTGTGATCTGCAATTTCGCATGGGGTATTTAGGCTTCCTACAGGAGCGAAGGTGATCTTTATGGCAAGGCGCCCTTCCAACGACACGGGTTCGCGTCCGGTTTCCATGGCCGACGTTGCCCGCGCTGCCGGTGTTTCGCAGCAGACGGTTTCGCGCGTTGCCAACGGATTGCCCAACGTGAACGAGCAGACGCGTCAGCGCGTGCAGGCAGCCATGCAGGAGCTCGGTTTCCGTCCGAGCTATGCCGGCCGTTCGCTGCGTGACGGCCGTTACCATTCGGTCGGCCTTTGCATCAACGATGTCACCAAGTTTGGTAACCTTACGATGATCGACGGCATTGCCAGCGCGGCCCGCGAGCGCGGCTGCGCCATCACGCTGGTCGAGATGTCCAAGACCGAGGAGTTCTCGCTTGCCGAGGCAACGCGTCGCATGGCCGCGCTGCCCGTGGACGGCATCATTATCGGCATGAGCCGTATGGCGCCTGATTTTGAGACATTCGATCCGCTACCGGGTATTGGCACGGTCATCGTCACCATGTATGCTCACCCGCGGGTAACCACGGTCGACTCTGACCACTATGGCTGCTCTCTACTGCTTATGGATCATCTGTTTGAGCTGGGCCACGAGCAAATTCGCTTTATCGGCGGTCCGTCCTTCTCGGTCGACGAACAGTTCCGCCGGGCTGGTTGGAGAGATTCTCTCGAGCGCAGGCATATCAAAATGGCTGAACCGCTCGAGGGCGACTGGTCTGCCAACAGCGGTTACGAAGCCGGCAGGTACCTGGCCGAGCATGACCGCACCATGACGGCGATCTATGCAGCAAACGATCAGATGGCAAATGGCGCGATTGCCGCGCTGCGTGATAGCGGTCTGCGCGTGCCCGAGGACGTGAGCGTGGTGGGCGTCGACGATTCACTCGACGACTTTGTCGCGCACAACGAGCTCACGACCGTGCGATTCGATCTACATCAGCGCGGACGCGAGGTGTTCGAGCATGCGGTTCCCAAAGCGGGGACGTCGGGCAAAACCGTCGCCATTCGCATTCCCGGCCAGCTTATCGTCCGACATACCACAGCAAGGCCGCGCGCATAGTTTTCACAGGTCAACGGCTCAACGTTGCATATCAATAACAATCGGTAAGGATGCTGGCAGATAGCTGTTGGGATGCGGGCGAGTGCTATGATAGACGGGTTCTTTTGTCTATCAAGGAGGCTTTGCCTGATGGAGATCACCAAGGATATCCGCTACGTTGGCGTCGACGATCACGACATTGACCTGTTCGAGGGCCAGTACGACGTGTCCGAGAATGGTATGGCATACAACAGCTACGTCATCCTGGGCGAGAAGATCGCTGTCGCCGATTCGGTCGATGGCGGTTTTGTCGACGAGTGGCTCGGCAACATCGAGGCCGTGCTCGATGGCCGTACGCCCGACTACTTGGTCGTCCATCACATGGAGCCCGATCACTCTGCAGGCATCGTCGCCTTTATGGAGCGCTATCCCCAGGCGCAGATTGTGGCCAGTATGGGCGCTTTCCGCATGATGGTCAACTACTTTGGCACCGACTACCCCGAGCGCAAGACGGTCGTCAAAGAGGGCGACGTGCTCGATCTGGGCAGTCATAGCCTAACGTTTGTCGGCGCTCCCAACGTGCACTGGCCCGAGGTACTGTTCTCTTACGAGGTCACCGACAAGGTGCTCTTTAGTGCTGACGGTTTTGGCAAGTTTGGCGCTAACGACATCGAAGATCCGGAAGGGTGGGCCTGCGAGGCGCGCCGTTACTACTTTGGCATCGTCGGCAAGTTCGGCAAGTTCGTGCAGGCCGTGCTCAAGAAGGCCGCCGACCTGGACATCCAGATCATCTGCCCGCTTCACGGCCCCGTGCTGACCGAGAACCTGGGCTACTACCTCGACACCTACAACACCTGGTCGAGCTATCAGCCCGAGGACGAGGGCATCACCATTGCCTACGCGAGCGTCTACGGCCATCTGAAGGCTGCCGTTGAGGAGCTCACATCTGCGCTCGAGGCTCGCGGCCAGAAGGTCTCCGTCTTTGACTTGGCTCGCGACGATATGGCCGAGGCGGTTGAGGACGCGTTCCGCTATGACCGTCTGGTGCTCGCTTCCATCACCTATCAGGGCGAGATCTTCCCGTTCATGAGCACCTTTATCCACACGCTCGCCGAGCATGCCTACCAGAACCGCACCGTGGCGCTCGTCGAGGCCGGTTCCTGGGCGCCCGCAGCTGCCAAGGTTATGACCAAGGAGCTCGAGGGCATGAAGGACATCACCCTGGCGCAGAACAAGGTGACCGTCCTGGGTTCGCTCAACGACGCCTCGCGCGCTCAGATCGAGGCCCTCGCCGACGAGCTCTCCAAGTAACGACACGTTCACTTTTAACGCACAAACCACCACAAAGGGGACAGGCACCTTTGTGGTGGTTTTTGTTTAAGCGCCGGCGATGAGGAGATTTGGGCGGGCGTTGTCGACGATCTCGGCGATCGAGGTGGCGACGGCGTGATCGGGGTCACGGTCCATCACGATGGCGTTGACGTCGGTCAGCTCGGCAAAGCGGTACATGCCGCGTCCGTTGACCTTACTGGCGTCCATGAGGGCGACACTTTGACGGGCGGCGCCGACCATAGCCGCTTTGGTCTCGGCCATCTGCGGAAAGTCGGTCGTAAAGCCGCAGCCGGGAACAAAAGCGCCAGGGCACATGACGGCAAGATCGGCGTGGACCATTTGGAGCGCCTGCATGGTAAGTGGGCCGTACAGATAACGATGGCCTTTGCGCAGTGCCCCGCCCAGCATGACGACATCGACTGAGGGCATGCTCTCGTCGATGTAATCGGCAATGGTGATGTCGGCCGTGATGACGGTGATGCCGTCGCGCTGATCGAGGAGTCGGACAAACTCGAGCGCGGTGGTGCCCGAGTCGACAAGCAAGGTGTCACCGTCGCTGACGAGTTCGATGGCGCTTTGCGCGATGGCCTGCTTGGCGGCGACATTGACGTTGATACGGCGATCCTGGGTGGACACGGTCAGCCGCTTCTGGAGCGACACAGCGCCGCCATGCGTGCGGCGCAGCTTGCCGGACTCGGCGAGCGCGTCTAGGTCGGCGCGGGCGGTAACGGAGGACACGCCAAAGGTCTGGGCGATTTCTGCTACCTGTACCGAGGCGTTATGCTCGAGCATCTCCATGATGGCGGAACGACGCTCATCGGCGAAAGCTCGGGTTGTTGCATGGGCCATAGCTGCTCCATCATCGTCTGAAATTTGCAGGAATTGTGTTAAGTCTATTTTCGTTCATTTTCTTTTTAAGTAAGAAAACGCCTTTCGATTACTTACTTTTTCTATAAAAGAAAGATGATCAAGGCTCAAAACTCAATTTCGAACACGCGCGCTCGGGTTCGACCCCTTCCGTTTGCTTTTCAAAAATGAAGGGTGGACCTCGCGCGATGACAATATCTCGCACATGCATACCCGCTGAATTTCATACAATGAGCGCAGCAAAACGCAAGGTAAAACGCCTTGTGAACAACTACGCCCGATGTCCAGATGCGGGCGAGGGAGAGGAGCAAACGCTCATGGCACTTGTTACCACCGAAAAGATGCTCAAGGACGCTCAGGCCGGCCACTACGCCGTCGGCGCGTTCAACGTCGAGAACCTCGAGTTTGTTATGGCCGTTCTGGCTGCTGCCGAGGAGACCAAGTCCCCCGTCATCATGCAGACCACCCCGGGCACCATCAAGACCGCTGGCCTGGATTACTTCTACGGCATGGTCAAGGCCGCTGCCGAGCGCGCTTCCGTGCCCGTCGCCCTGCACCTCGATCACGGCGATGGCTATGACCGCTGCATGCAGGCTTTCCGCACGGGCTACACCTCCGTTATGATCGACGGTTCGCACGAGTCTTTCGAGGACAACATCGCTCTGACCAAGTCCGTCGCCGATGCTGGCCGCGCCATGGGCGTGCCCGTCGAGGCTGAGCTCGGTAAGGTTGGCGGCAAGGAGGACGACGGTCCCGCGGTTGAGGGCGAGAGCCCCTACACCGATCCGGCCGAGGCCAAGGAGTTCGTCGAGCGCACTGGATGCACCTCGCTGGCCATTGGCGTTGGCACCAGCCACGGCGTGTATACGAGCGATCCTCACATCGAGCAGTCCGTGGTCAAGGCCATCCGCGACGCCGTCGACGTACCGCTGGTTCTGCACGGCACCTCCGGTGTGCCCGATGAGCAGGTTGCCGAGGCTGTGAAGAACGGTATCTGCAAGGTCAACTACGCCACCGAGCTGCGTCAGGCCTACACCAAGGGCTTCATGGCCTACATGGCCGAGAACCCCGCCTGCTTCGATCCCAAGAAGCCGGCCAAGGAGGGCATGCGTGAGATCACCGAACTGGTTAAGATCCGTATGACCAACCTCAACTCTGTGGGCAAAGCAGAGTAACAACAAGGGTACTCCGACTCGCTACATATCCCGGGGAGGGACGAGGGCTTAGTTC
>CATYIU010000018.1:0-39221 GCA_958407445.1 uncultured Collinsella sp. | reverse complement strand
CTTTCTTTGCGTGCGGAATCTACGCAAAGTTAACCCGTGCCGCCCGGCCAGGCCCTAGGCTTACTTTCCTGCCGCCAAGATGGCGTCTTGAGTGTCTAGATACTTAGCTGAAATGATTTGAGCAGAGGGGAGCTCCTTGTTGGAAGGGGCTCCCCTCTGTTTTGGTTACTGAGGGACAAATTAATCAGTAGTGTTTGTCCCAAATCTTAAGTATGTGGGGGCTTGCGTCTTGGGCGAGCTTGCCTTACCGAGCGCTTTCCTATTTGGCGTCGGCCCAGGTTATGCCGGTGCTGGCTTCGGCGATTAGGGGGACGCGGAGGTCTACTACGTGTTCCATGACGTCGCGGACCATGGTGGTTAGGCGCTCGACTTCGTTGACGGGGCACTCAAAGTCCAGTTCGTCGTGTACCTGCAGGATCATATGGGCGGCAAAGCCTTCTTCTTCCAGGCGGCGGCTTACGCGGGCCATGGCGATCTTGATGATGTCGGCGGCGGTGCCCTGCATGGGGTGGTTCATGGCCGTACGCTCGCCAAAGCCGCGGAGTTGCGGGTTTTTGGCCTTGAGCTCGGGAATATGGCGACGACGGCCGTACATGGTCTCGGCGTAACCCGTCTGCTTGGCACGCGCCACCACGTTGTCGAGGAACGTGCGCACGCCCGGGTATGCCTCGTAGTAGCGGTCAATCATGTCGCGCGCCTCGGCCATCGAGATATGCAGCGACTGCGACAGACCGTAAGCCTGCTGACCATACACGATGCCGAAGTTCACGGCCTTGGCGCGGCTGCGCAGGTCGGGCGTCACCTCGGACACCGGCACGCCAAATACGCGCGCGGCCGTCTCGGCATGGAAGTCCTCGCCCTCGTTAAAGGCGCGCACCAGATGCTCGTCGCCCGAAAGATGCGCGAGCAGGCGCAGCTCGATCTGTGAGTAGTCCACCGCCAAAAAGACGCTGCCCTCGCCTGCCGAGAACGCCGTCTTGACGGTACGTCCCAGCTCCGAGCGCGTCGGAATGTTTTGCAGATTGGGGTCGCTCGAAGACAGACGTCCCGTCGCGGTGATGGTCTGGTTGTACGTGGTGTGCACACGCCCGTCACCACGGCGCAGCGGACCTAGCGTGTCCAGATAGGTCGACTTAATCTTGGACTTCTCACGCCAGTCCAAAATCAGGCGCACGATCTCGTGGTCGCGGGCAAGGTCGCTCAGCACCTTGGCGTTGGTCGAATAATAGCCGCGCTTGGTCTTTTTGAGGCCCTTGGTCGGAAGCCCCATAACATCAAACAGCACGTGCGAGAGCTGCATGGGGCTGCCGATGTTAAAGGTCTCGTCACCCGCCAGGTCACGAATGCTGCGCTCGACCTCAGTGATCTGGGTAGCAAGTCCCTCGGACAGACTGTGCAGGCGGTCGGGATCCACGAGCATGCCCGCGCGTTCCATCTTGGCAAGCACCGGAACGAGCGGCATCTCGATGCCATCGAACACGTTGGCGGCATTCTCGCGGACCATGCACTCGCGCAACGGCGCCACGAGCGCCAGCGTCAGGGCCGCAGTACGGGCGGCAGGCGCCGGAGCGTCCTCTCCAGCACCCTCTGCGCCGCGCGCCGCAGGCAGCGCCATCTGCAGATACGTATCGGCAAGATATGCCTCATCGAACTCGGAGCGATCGGAATCCAGCAGATAGGCAGCGACCACGGTATCGAAAATACGCGTGGAATCAGCGGACAGCGGGTCCATGAGCTCGGGCTCGGAAGAATCGATGGGCGAAAGCTCATGCAGCAGCGCCTTCGTATCCGGACTCGCCACGCGGCCCTCCATAAACAGGCGTGCAAGCACACCGTGGATTACGCCGTGGACGAAGTTGAAGCCCTCAACCTCAGCCGCCGCACCGTTGTCGCCCTCCTCGAGCGTGAACAGGCCCTTGGACGTCGCCAACCACAGCGTGCACGTCAGTCCAAAGAGCGCGCCCTCTTCTTTGTCGTCGTCCACCACGGCGGCGACCCACTCGCTGGCATCAATCGCGCGGGAGACCTCAGCCGCAACGGAACCAAGTGCGTCAGCATCGCCGGCGGCTGCGCGAACCATCGCAGGTATCTCAAACACACTGGAAGCAGCTGCCCCGCCCTCGCCGCCGATCAGCGCCAAGAAACGGTTCTGCATGGCGGTGATACCAAGCGTGCCCAGCGCCGCGGAAACCTCATCGGCGGAAAACGCCGGGAAGGACGTCGCCTCAAAATCGAGCTCAACGGGTGCATCGGTGCGGATGGTCGCCACCTTACGGCTCAGCAGCGCGTCGTCGATGTGTGCGCGCAGGTTTTCTCCCATCTTGCCCTTGACCTCGTCAGCATGCGCGATGACCTCGTCAAGGCTGCCGTACTGCGCGATGAGCGCACTCGCCTTTTTGGGGCCGATGCCCGGTACGCCGGGAATGTTGTCGGACGTATCGCCCTTCAGGCCGTAAAAATCGGGCACGAGCGCCGGTGTAATGCCGTGATACAGGTCGTCCACGCTCTCGGGCGTCATAATCGCCACGTCGGACAGGCCTTTGCGGGTCGAGACCACGTTGACGTGCTCGGTCACGAGCTGATACATGTCGCGGTCGCCGGTCACCAGCAGCATGTCGCAGCCGGCCTCCTCGCCCAGGCGCGCCATGGTGCCCAGGATATCGTCGCCTTCCCAGCCCTCGGACTGCAAAATCGGCACGTTGAGCGCGGCGAGCAGCTCCTTAATCATGGGGAACTGCGCGTGCAAGTCGGGGTCCATGGGCGGGCGTTGCGCCTTATACTGCGGCAGCATCTCCATGCGCACGCGCGGTTTGCCCTTGTCAAACGCCACGACCACACCGTCGGGGTTAAAGGCATCGATCATCTTAAGAAACATGTTCAGAAAGCCAAAGATCGCGTTGGTGGGGCGACCGTCCGGCGCGTTCATGGTCGGCGGCACGGCGTGGAAGGCGCGGTGCATGAGCGAGTTGCCGTCGATAACGGCAAAAGTGCGGCGCTTGTCAGACATATTGAATACCTCGCTTTGGGCTGGGCACGGTTTGCTCACACCAGTTTACACGCTCCCTGCCCCGCGGCCACCGCACATCAAGCTCCCCCGCCACCGTGAGCCCGCGCGTGATACGATGGCTCACGGTACATCAACCAGCACGATCGATCCGAAAGGAGCCTGCGTCATGGAGCGTCCCTGCGCATGGAAAAAGTACACGCCACAGCAAGTCGAGGAGCTCGAGGAGCTTTGCCGCGGCTATAAGCAGTTTTTGAGCGAGAATAAGACCGAGCGTCTGTGCGTCAAGACCGGTATCAAGATGGCCGAGGAGGCGGGCTACGTCAACCTGGAGACCGTGATCGCCGAGGGCCGCGCGCTCAAGGCCGGCGACAAGGTGTACGCCGCCAACCACGGCAAAGACCTCATGCTCGTCAACCTGGGTACCGCCCCGCTCGAGCAGGGCTTTAACATCCTGGGTGCCCACGTGGACTCGCCGCGCCTGGACCTCAAGCAGAATCCCGCCTTCGAGGCCGGCGACATGGCCTACCTCGACACGCACTACTACGGCGGCGTCAAGAGCTACCACTGGGTAGCCTCCCCGCTCGCGCTTGTGGGCGTCATCTGCAAAAAGGACGGCACCACCGTCGACATCAACATCGGCGACAAGGCGGACGACCCGGTCTTTACCATCTCCGACCTGCTGATCCACCTCTCGAGCGAGCAGATGTCCAAGCCCGCCAAGGACGCCGTCGACGCCGAGATCCTCGACGTGATCGTGGGCGGCCGCCCCGTCAAGTTTGACGAGGACGACAAGGACGCCCCCAAGGAGCCCGTCAAACAGATGTTCCTGGACATCCTCAAGGAACAGTACGACGTCGAGGAGGAGGACTTCCTCTCTGCCGAGATCGAGGTCGTGCCCGCCGGCCCCGCCCGCGACATGGGTCTCGACCGCTCCATGATCTTGGGCTATGGCCACGACGACCGCGTCTGCGCCTACCCCTCCATGCTCGCTCAGATCAACGTGGCAGACGTCGAGCGCACGAGCATCACGCTCATCGTCGACAAGGAGGAGATCGGCTCCGTGGGCGCCACCGGCATGACGAGTCGTTTCTTCGAGAACACCGTCGCCGAGATCATGACGCTCGCCGGCGAGAGCCGCCCGCTGGCCCTGCGCCGCGCACTCGCCCGCAGCCGCATGCTCTCCTCTGACGTGTCCGCCGGCTTTGACCCGGGCTACGCCGGCAAGTTCGAGACCAAGAACGCCGCCTTTATGGGTCGCGGCCTGTGCTTTAACAAGTACACGGGCAGCCGCGGCAAGGGCGGCTCTAACGACGCCGACGCCGAGTATGTGGCCCTCATCCGCGACATCATGGACGAGGCCGGCGTGGACTTCCAGACCTGCGAGCTCGGTCGCGTCAACGCGGGCGGCGGCGGCACCATCGCATACATCATGGCTAAGTACGGCATGAACGTCATCGACTCTGGCGTTGCCGTCCTGTCCATGCACGCCCTGTGGGAGGTCGCTAACAAGGCCGATATCTACGAGGCCTATCGCGGCTACAAGGCCTTCATCGAGCGCGCGTAACCAACCCTTCATCAGTTGCGGTGAAATACAGACTAAACTGGCCCATAAACGGCCAAAACAGACCGTATTCCACCGCAACTTCCTTTTTGGCAGAGGAGAGTCCATGCTGCAGGTCGTCATTTCGCCCGCCAAGCAGATGCGCGCGGCCCAAGATGCTTTTGAAGTCCTGGGCATTCCACCCTTTGCGCGCGAGACGGCTCGCCTCCACCGCGCACTGCTAGATATCGAGCGAAATGAAGGCAGCGACAGCCTGCAGGCGCTATGGAACGTGAGTGACAAACTGCTGGGGCCTTGCCTCAACACCCTGCATGAGTTCGGGCCCATCCTGAAAAACGGCGATCTCGACAATCCCGCACTCGCCTGTCACCTCTCCCCTGCCGTCATGTCCTACCACGGCATTCAATACCAGAGCATGGCGCCCGAGGTGATGGATTCCGCGCAGCTCGCATGGCTGCAAGACCATCTGTGGATCCTCTCGGGCCTTTACGGGTGCGTTCGCCCCTTTCATGCCGTCGAACCATATCGGCTGGAAATGGGCGCGAAGCTCGCCGTTGACGATGCCCGAGACCTCTATGCGTTTTGGAGCGACAAGCTCGCGCGGGCTATCGCCCCGGCAGGCTCAAACACCACGATCGTCAACCTCGCCAGCGTAGAGTACGCCAAGGCCGTTCTGCCCCATCTCGCGGGCGACGCCACGGTCGTCACGTGCCTCTTTGGCGAAGGCATCCGCAACGGCAAGCCCATCCAGCGCTCGACCGCCAGCAAAAAGGCACGTGGTTCCATGGTGCGCTGGATGGCAGAAAACAAGCTCGAGGATGTAAGCGGGCTCACCGCGTTTGATGTTGGTTATCGTCACTTTCCCGAGCTTTCAAATAAGAACACTTTGGTCTTCCTGAACGAACAGACCTTGTAGGACCACCGCTACTTTTGAATGTGCTGCCTAGGCACGGCGTCTATTCCGCCAAGCCGTCGGCTTTGGCAACTTCGTTTGTCGAGCCATCTTGGTAGGTAATCTTAACGTGCTCTACCTCGGACACCGCAACACCCGATGGGGGCTCCAAGCGCCATTCCGTCAGCACGATATCCATCGTCGTGGGCACATCCCCTTGATCTTTGAGCTCGACCGACAGCGTCTTAAGCGACGCATCGAAGGTCACGCGCTCGATCTCTTCACCAGGAATGGAACCGCCGCTCAGCTGCAGCTGGACAAATCCATCGCGCGGATACCAATAGTCGCCCGGCGCGGCAACGGTATTGCCACCCGCGACCTTCACCGTCATTATCGGTAGGCTATCATCAGCCTCGAACTCCCATGCAGCGCCGCCGCGACCACCAAACGTCCAGATACAAACGGCAATCACCAGCACGGCAAGCACCGCAAAACCAATCGCGACAAGGCCATGGTGCGCACGGCTTTCCTCGGCCGATACATCCCATTGCGTCTCTCGATATAGATGCTTGTCTTCCATGTTCGCCTCCCCACAGGCACGCTCGTTAGGCCAATCGTACCCATTCGAGCTATACTTGAGCCCATTACATAAACGGGGAGCTTGCAGGACAAGACGGCAGGCTGAGACTGGGCGCGCCCGCCCTGACCCGCAAACCTGATATGGGTAATGCCAACGAAGGGAGCCGTGCCAATGAGCACACAGACCGAGCCCAAGCTCGTCACGCAAATCGACTTCGCCCGCGCCGGGCAGATCACGCCGCAGATGAAGGAAGTCGCCGAGCGCGAGCATCGCGACCCCGAGTACATCCGCGAGCGCGTGGCCGACGGCCGCATCGCCATTCCCGCCAACATCGTGCACATCAAAAAAGGCATGCGCGCCTTTGGTGTCGGCGAGGGCCTGTCTACTAAGGTCAACGTCAACCTGGGCATCTCGGGCGATAAAGCCGATGCCGCCGAGGAATGGAAGAAGGTCAAGATCGCCGAGGACTTTGGCGCCGACGCCATCATGGACCTTTCCAACTCGGGCAAGACGCGCCAGTTCCGCCAGCAGCTCATCGACGAGACGCCGCTCATGGTGGGCACCGTCCCCATGTACGACGCCATCGGCTACATGGAAAAGCCGCTGGTCAAGCTTACCAAGGATGACCTGTTCGAGGTCGTGCGCGCGCACGCCGAGGACGGCGTGGACTTTATGACCATCCACTGCGGCATCAACAAGTCAGTCACCAAGACCTTTAAGGAGACCGGCCGCTTGATGAACATCGTGAGCCGCGGCGGCTCGCTGCTGTTTGGCTGGATGGAGGTCACCGGCAACGAAAACCCCTTCTACGAGTACTTTGACGAGCTGCTCGAGATCTGCCACGAGTACGACGTGACGATTTCGCTCGGCGACTCCTGCCGCCCGGGCTGCCTCTACGACTCCAACGACGCCACTGAGACCGCTGAGATGATCGAGCTGGGCAAGCTGTGCAAGCGCGCCTGGGCTGCCGGCGTCCAGGTCATGGTCGAGGGTCCGGGTCACATGGCGCTCGACGAGATCGCCGCCAACATGAAACTGCAAAAGCGCCTGTGCCACAACGCCCCGTTCTATGTGCTGGGTCCGCTGGTGACCGATATCGGCGTGGGCTACGACCACATCACCGCCGCCATCGGTGGCGCCATCTCCGCCAGCTCCGGTGCCGACTTCCTGTGCTACGTGACGCCCGCCGAGCACCTGTGCCTGCCCGACGCCCAGGACGTGCTCGACGGCCTCATGGCCACCAAGATCGCCGCGCACGCCGCCGATATCGCCAAGAAGGTGCCGCACGCCCGCGACATGGACGACAAGATGGGCCAGGCACGCCGCAAGCTCGACTGGGATGCCATGTGGAAGTGTGCTCTCGACCCGGTCACCGGCAAGAAACGCTACGAAGAATCCCCCGCCGCCACCAAGGGCACCTGCACCATGTGCGGCAAGATGTGCGCCGTCCGCACCGTTAACAAGGTGTTCGAAGGCACGACGATCGACCTCGGCATGGAGGACTAACTCGTCATCGGAGCCACAATCGGTAACATGGTGTTCGTCAATTGTTGACGTGTGAACATTTGCTTACATTTGCGTAAAGATTGCATCGCCCGCCCGGGTTCGACATAGAGTCGGCCCGGGCATCTTTATAATGCTGGCTTAAAGACCCATTTGATTCCGACCGAACAAGGGAGCAAACATGGATCGCAGTAAGGTACCTGCCGTCCTGTCCATCGCAGGATCCGATTCCAGCGGCGGCGCCGGCATTCAGGCCGACATCAAGACCATCACGGCGCACCGCCTGTATGCCGAGACGGCCATCACCGCCATCACCGCACAAAACACGCTCGGTGTCACCGCCGTGCAGAATATCTCCCCTGATATCGTCGCTGCGCAGATCGACGCCGTATTTGACGATATCCGCCCCAGCGCCGTCAAGATCGGCATGGTTTCCTCTGCCGAGATTATCGAGGTTATCGCCGACCGCCTGAGCGCCTGGAACGCGACAAACGTGGTCGTCGACCCCGTCATGGTAGCCACCTCGGGCGCACGGCTGATTACCGAAGATGCCGCCGAGGCGCTCACCCGCCGCCTGTTCCCACTAGCAACCGTCATCACGCCCAATATTCCCGAGGCCATGGCCCTGCTTGACTACGAGGTCGACTCCGAGCGCACACAGCAAAATGCTGCCATGCTCCTCACCCGCCGCTTTGGTTGCGCATCCCTCGTTAAGGGTGGGCATCTTGTCAACGAGGCCAACGATGTATTGGCCGAACCCGCGCCACTCGATGACGAGGGCAACCATCTGAGCGATCCGCTCACCACGTGGTTCCGCCACAAGCGCATCGAGACCGGCAACACACATGGCACCGGCTGCACGCTCTCGTCCGCCATCGCCTGCGCGCTGGCCCAGGGCATGGATCTTGCCGATGCCGTCAACGCCGGCAAGGCCTACCTAACGGGTGCTCTCGCCGCCGGCCTGAACATGGGCAAAGGCTCCGGCCCCGTCAACCACATGTGGCAATACTAAATAGCCAGTAACCTGCCAAAAAGAGACAGGCTACTTTGCACCAAAAACCGTCGCAACATTCGATGAAAATCGTGCAAACGCGAAAAATCATTAAATGTTGCGACGGTTTGATTTTAGATAGCGGTCGAGCAAAGGACCAGAGCGCCTATTCGTCGGCGAGTTGAATTCCCAACAAACCCGAGAGTGCCAGCGCCTGCTCGGCATTGACCGTCAAGCCACGCAACTCATGGTAATCGCCCGAAACAACGGGCGCTGCAAATGCACAGCGCGACACATCAACGCCGGAAAGCGACGTCTTGAACACATCAACACGCGTCAGGTCACAGCCATCCAGGCGTATCTGACCCAGCTTGGCACCCTGAAACGCAGCCTCTCTCAGACGTGTATCGCATGCTGTCATAGGGCCAATGCGTCCCTCCGAAAGGTTCGCATAGCTCAAATCGCACGATCCAAACGACACGCTCGACAGGCGCGCCTTGAGCAAGTTGAGTCCCGGTGCCGAGCAGTCAACGAAGTCGCAGCGGCTGAGCCAGCAGCCTTCCATGTTGCAGCGGATAAAGCGGCAACCGCGAAACACCACGTCGCGAAACGTCGAGCCGCTCCAGTCAACGCTATCGAACTCGCAAGATCGGAACACAACGCCATCGAAGGTCGCGCCGTTCGCCACGTCGTAGGCAAGATCCAAATCCTCAAAAGCGGTATTGGAGACGAGCTCATCGCCCTCGGCAAAGAGGTCGATGAGCTCGTCCATGCCCATATGGCAGCCAATCCGTTCGTTTACCCGGGCAAAACCACCGCAAAGGTGCCTGTCCCCTTTGCGGTGGCTTGGGGTCGCGCTACTCACCGAGCATCTCTTGGAGCTTGGCTGCCACGGCATGTCCCAAGCTCTCGTGGCTTTCGGGCATCATATGCAGATAGTCGATATCGCCCGGCTCGGCAAACTCGGCGGCATTCAAAAAGTCGCAGCCAAACTGCTCGGCCACGTGCGCATAGTACTCGCCAAAATGTTCAGATGCCTCGACGGAACGCTCGTCAAAATCGGTCATATATACATCGGCGATCTGCGGCTTGATCTTGATAGGAGCCATCAGCAGGATGCGCGGGCAAGGCGCAGCGTCGGTCCACGGAAACGCGCGGACGGCGCGAATCAGCGCCATGGCGCCACGGGCGATATCGGAAGCTGTCACGTTAAAGACCGTCTTACAGTCGTTGGTGCCCAGCATGATCACAATGGCGTCCAGCGGCTTATGAGCCTCGAGCAGCATCGGAAGCGCGCGAATGCCGTTGAGGTTAGTGTCCAGATGGCACATGTCGTCGCGTACCGTCGTGCGGCCGTTGAGGCCTTCTTCAATTACATGCCAGCCCTCGCCTAAGTCACGTTGGACCACGCCACACCAGCGCACATCCTGCGCATAGCGCACCGCGGTACCGTCGCGCATGCCCGCCGGATCGTAACCATAGGTGTTGCTGTCACCAAAGCACAGAACGTTTTTCATCGTAAGCTCCCCACTCAATAAAAAGCCGACAGGAGCAGCCTCTCCCGTCGGCTCGGTATATCGCATCACGAGCACCGTTTACAGGTACTTGCGCCAGTCGTCGTCATCCTCGTCATCCTCGGCAGCGGCCTGAGCCTGCTCGGCGGCACGGGCGGCTGCGGCGCGGGCGGCAACCTGAGCATAGGACTCCTCGTTGCGCTCGGGGAAGTTTGCCAGCACGTGCTCGAATTTGGCGAAGTCCTCGTCCCAGCGCGTAGAGGGCACGGCAAAGAAGACCTGCTTGACCTTGAAGTCGCCCGATGCGAGCTCCTTGCGGAAGAGCTCGGCCACGGCCTCTGCGTCAAAGCCGTTGTTCTCGCAGCCCCAAGCACCCACTACGAGCTTCTCGCGGCCAAGCTCATCGCAGATAGCAAGCACAAAGCGAATGCGGTCGCGCAGGGCGTCAAGCAAGGCATCGTCGCTCACGCGGTACTCCTGGCGAGCACGCTTGGCGTTGGGTGCAGCGGCGACGATCACGTCGGCATAGGCGTGCACATGCTTGCGCTCGAAGCGCACCGCGGGCACCACCAGCGCACGGTTGCGGTACAGCTCACAGTTGATGTTGCGGCGACGGTTCTCACCGTACCATTTACGCTGCTTATCGAGGACGTTGTACAGATACGAATCGGCGCACAGCGTGGCCTCCTGGCCCAGATAACCCTGAATATATCCACCGCCCGGATTGGTAAACGAGGCAAAGGCGAGCACGGCCATGTCGCAGAACTGCGCATAGCCGCGACCGTTATCGAGGATTGCCTGCGTGGCGGAGGCATCAAGCACAGTGACCTCGGGCAGGACCGGAGCGGGCTCCTCAGCAGGCGCGGACTCAGCTTCGGCGATTTCCTCGGCAGGCTCCTCGACGGGCTCGGGCGCCGCCTCGGTCTCGGGCGCTGCCTCGACCTCGGCAGTCTCCGCGTTCTCGACGTCCTCGGCGACCTGCTCTTCGGGGGCCACAGCAGTCTGAACCTTGGCCTTCATCGCCGCGACAAAGCCGGCGGGCATGCCGTCAAACTCGCGAACACCAGCAAGCGAACGCTCGATATCCTTGGCGCAGGCCTCGGACACAGTCATCACATGGCGCTCGGCGGCCTTGGCACGGGCCTCGCGCTTGGGATTGGGCTGACCCGCTCGGTTGGACCTGCGGTTACGGTTCCTGTTGTCGACGTCTGCCATAAGTGGTCACCTTTCCTGTCGCTGCCGCTATCGGCTTTTCCCATCCATGATACCCCGCCGCGCACAAAAAAGACGGCCCCGAAGGACCGCCTTTCGCATCGTTTTACCGTGTCCGGCAGGAAGCATCGCAATGCCGCGCTTTAATCGCGACGGCCGAGGATGTTCAGAATGCGCAGGAACACGTTGATGATGTCCACGAACAAGTTGGATGCCATGAGCACGGCGTTGGGCAGCGTGGGCGGCACCGTCGTTGCCACATAGGTGTCGTAGCCGATGAAGCCGGCGAACACCACGATCACGATCAGGTCGGTGATGGTCTGCGAGACGCCCATGAACATCAGCACGATCTCAACCAGAATCGTGGCGAGCAGAATGCCAAAGCCGATGCCATATACGCGCTGGAAAAACTTGGGGAACGTCACGCCCAAGGCGCCAAAGACAAAGGTGATGGCGGCCGTGGCGATAAAGGCAGTGTTGATGGTGGGCAGGTCGTAGTTGGCAAGGCCAAACGACGCGGTCAGGCCAAAGGTACTCGCAAAGATTACGTAGCCCACAAGGGACAGACCCACGGACTGCTTGCCCGCAGCAGCCGACATCATGACCATGCCGACGATGGTTAAAATAAACGAGCCAAAGACCAGTGGCAGGGCGGCGCCGCTCATCATCATGCGCGCAAACGACATGGTGCTCGTAAAGTAGGCGCCGGCACCCATGGCGCAAAAGCCCAAGAAGATCAGGGCAGATATGGCGAGATTGTACGCGCGCGGCGACATCTCCTTGGCGCGACTTGCGCCGGTCTCGACGGGGCCGTTCTGATAGCCCTGAATATCGTTCATGCTTCGTCCTTTCAAAAAGCGCCACGACAGCGCAGCAGGTGACAAGATTCCTGTCATTGTACCCGAACGCCGTGCGTCCTTACCTACGGCGCTCGCCCTCAAGCGTACGGTCAAACGCCCAAACCCACCAACGCATCACGTGTGCCTGCGAGCCGTCCGCCCGCTCGCGCGTCTGGTCCTCCAGATACAACTCGGTCGCATGCCCGCCAAAACGAACCTTATACGTTGCCGTACGAACACCGTGAACCGTTAAGCCAAAGCCCGTGGACGAGACAATCTCGTCAATTGTAAAGCAGCGACCGTCGACCCAGCAGACGGTAACCGGCACGACTTGTCCGCCCGCGAGGATGCGAGCCACAACGTCCACATACTGCTTGTGCACGCGTCGAGTTTTGCCATCTGTCTGTCGATATTCCATGGCCCTATTATCGAACGCATGTTTGCATGTTGTAAAGCGAACAGACTGTGGTTTTGGAGTGTCGGAGCGAACGCACGCGTCCGCATGGCGTGTTAGCAAAAAGAACGACCGCGGTCAACAGGGCTAATATTCAATTTTAGTACCAAAAAATTCACTTCTCCCATCAGAACTCCGTAAAGAAACCCGCAGGAGGTGATACGATTTATCATGTTTTTGTAACGAGTCTGCAAATATCGAGAAAGCCCATATATGGACGTAACGTTCTCAACCTTCCTCGGCCAGCTTGTGTCGAACCCAGTCCTTGCCGTCACCGTGATCCTCGCGCTCGGCGCCATCTTCGTCAACGGATGGACCGACGCGCCCAACGCCATCGCGACCTGCGTCACCACGCGCTGCATGCCCGCCCGCGCCGCCATCCTCATGAGCGCCGCATTCAACTTCTTGGGCGTGCTCATCATGACGCACTTTAACGCGAGCGTCGCCAACACCATCTCACATATCGTCGACTTTGGCGGAAACAGCACCATGGCACTCGCGTGCCTCTGCGCGGCGCTCTTCTCCATCGTCGTCTACGGCGCCACAGCGTCGCGTTTTGGCATCCCCACCTCGCAAAGCCACAGCCTTATCGCCGGCCTGACCGGTGCTGCCATCGCCCTCGGCGGCGCGAACAGCGTCAACGTCCACGAGTGGATGAAGGTCATCTACGGCCTGGCGCTCTCCATCGGTCTGGGCTTTGTCATGGGCTGGATCCTGTGCAAACTCGTCTCGATTCTTTTCGCCGCCGCCAACAGGCGACGTGCCAATGTCTTCTTTAAATACGCTCAGATCGCGAGTGCTGCGGCCATGAGCTTTATGCACGGCGCGCAGGATGGACAGAAGTTCATCGGCGTGCTCTTTTTAGGTGTCGCCTTCGCCAACGGCCAGACTAGCGTCGGCGACGCCGGCATCCCCATCTGGATCATGCTGCTGTGCTCGGCCACCATGGGCATCGGCACCAGTGTGGGCGGCGAGCGCATCATCAAGTCCGTCGGCCAGAGCATGGTCAAGCTCGAAAAGTACCAGGGCTTCTCCGCCGACCTCGCGGGCGCCGCAAACCTGCTGCTTGCCACCCTTACCGGCATCCCCGTGTCCTCCACCCACATCAAGACCTGCGCCATCATGGGCGTCGGTGCCGTCAAGCGCCTTTCGGCCATCAACTTCGGCGTGGTCAAGGACATGATGTTCACCTGGTTCTTCACCTTCCCCGCCTGCGGACTCATCAGCTTTGTCATGGCCAAGCTGTTCATGATGTTCCTCTAGCCACACCGAGCGTCCATCCGGACCGCAAAACTTCGCCCACCCGTCTTCGCCTCGAAAGGACCCACTCATGGCAAAGAAACCCGATTCGTTCTACTTTGACAACTACGTCGCCTGCGCCGACCTCGCCGTCCAGGCCGCCGAGCTGCTTACCAAGATTTTCGAGAACTTCGATCCCGCAAAGATTCACGATATGCTCGACAAGATGCATGCGATCGAGCATGCGGCCGACAAGAAGCACCATGAGCTTGAGGACGCCCTGCTCACCGCCTTTATCACCCCGCTTGAGCGCGAGGATCTGGACCTGATGAGCTGCTCGCTCGACACCGTGCTCGACCGCATCGAGGGCGTCGTGCAGCGCGTCTACTTCACCAACATCCAGAGCATCCATCCCGATGCCATCGTGATCGCCCACAAGGTGACCGACGCCTGCCGCGCCATGAAAGACCTGATGGTCGAGCTGCCCAACTACCGCAAGTCCAAGACCCTGCGCGAACTCGTCATCCAGATCAACACCATCGAGTCCGAGGCCGACGAGCTCTATATCAACGCCATGCGTAACCTGCATGTCAACGGCAAGGACCCGCTCGAGGTCATCGCCTGGCGTGACGTGTACGCCTTCCTGGAGTACTGCGCCGACTGCTGCGAGAATGTGGCCGATGTCGTGGATTCGATTGTCATGAAGAACAGTTAATTAGCTGTACGTATCCCACCGGTCGCGGGCCCGACCACTAATGCCTTTCTCACTCCGGCTGCTTTGCAGAGTCGTTCGAAAGGTATTAGTGGTCGGGCCCGCTCCCTTACGTACCGCCATTGAAACTTTGGCTGATGGTTTGGGTGTAATGAGGTCTTGGCTGATGCGGCCCTTGATGCTCGAAAGAATACTTTGGGGCTGTGCTGAGCGTTTGGGTGGGTGTTGCTTTGGGTACCTTTTTGGTTGACTTGGGATTGATTCGTTGACTTTGGAGGGCTTTGTTATGAGCTACTTGGATTTGGCTCGTTCTCGGTATTCTTGTCGTTTGTTTGAGGATCGTGCTGTGGAGCGGGCGGTGATTGATGCTGTTGTTGAGGCTGGGCGGATTGCTCCTTCTGCTTGTAATAATCATCCAGCCCGTGTGATGGTGCTGGATACGCCTGAGCTGTTGGAGAAGGCTGCTGCTTGTCAGCCTCGGTTTGCTCGTGATGGGTCTATCTTTGGAGCTCCGCTTGTCTTCCTTATTTGCAGCGTTACCGATGATGCTTGGGTGCGCCCGTATGACCAGATGAATTCCAGTGAAATCGATACGTCCATCGTGTGCGACCAGATGATGATGGAGGCCACCGAGCAGGGCCTGGGAACGTGCTGGGTATGCCATTTTAAGCCTGAGGTGGCACAGGAGCAGTTCAATCTGCCCAAGGGCGTCTATCCCTATCACATGCTCGTCTGTGGCTATCCCGCCGACCACATCGCCGATCCCGAGCATCGCGAGGCCCGCACTATTCCCCTCTCCAACTTCCTCCTCAAGTAGTTTTTAGACATACCTTAAAATCTACCTTTTACCACGCGCCCTTCGCCGAGTTCTGTCCTATCGCATGCAGAGCTCGGCGTTTTGTTTCCCAACCCGTATACAGCCACAAAAAAGGAGCCCGCAGGTGCGAGCTCCTCTTAAGGACACTAGATTGTAGCTCTGATGCTAGTCCAGGTCGTCGGCGGCAAAGTTGTCGATCGGGGCGAAGGGATCGGCCACGGGGACAACCGGGTCAGCGACGGGCAGCGGCTCGGCGGGAACAGTCACTGCAGGAGAAGCGGCAGAACCGACCGGCGTGGAAGCCATCAGATCGGCCGGGAAGGAATTCTGGGCATCGTCCATGAAGTGCTGGATGAGCTTGAGATACTCTGCCTTGAACTCCTCACGGGAAGCCTTGAGACGATCGATCTCCTCGAGCTCGGCCTGCTTCTCGGTCAGAGCCTGGCGGATAACCTCGCGGGCCTTGGCGTCAGCCTCGTTGCGGATACGCTCAGCGTTCTCGTTGGCATCGTTGACGATGGTCTCAGCGGTCTGCTGGGCAGCGATCAGGGCAGCGGAAATCTGGCGCTCCTGAGCGGAGAAGTCAGGGGCGGGAGCAGCCACGGGGGCGGCAGGAACGGCCTGGGCGGTGGCATCCTGAGCCTGGGCAAGCTGAGCCTGCGCATCGGCAAGCTGCTGCTCGGTAGCAGTCAGACGACCCTTAAGGTCGACGATCTTAGCGAGCATAGCGTCAACCTCGGAGGACAGCGTCTCCAAGAAGACGTCGACCTCGGCAGGATCGTAGCCACGCTTGGCCTCAGAGAAAGTCTGAGCCTGGATGTCTGCAGGGGTAATAGCCATAACAAGTCTCCTTTTTCATCGCCTCGGCGCTACACGCCCGACGTAAGTTACTAAGACAGTTCTACACGAGTATACCTATAAGAAGCTGCAGAACCAGCCTCTGCACCAACTGCAACGCAATAATCGCAACGACCGGCGAAAAATCGATACCGCCCATCGGCGGGATGAAACGACGGAACAGGTTGAGCCACGGACCGCACACGCTATCAAGCACCGCAGCAATATCCTGAAGCAAACCACCCTGCTTCATGGGAATCCACGTCATAAAGCAGTAGACGACAATGAGCGTGGAATAGAAGTTGAACAGCGTGTTGACCAGCTGGACGATAGTGTAGATGTTGATGGGAATCTCCTCGTCTTGTCTTTACTTAAGGTAGCCGTCGGCACGAAGCTTCTTGAGATCGGAATCTTTGACCTCGCAACCGGCGGGCAGCACCATGAACACGCGGTCGCCCACCTCCTTGACCGTGGCACCCAGACCGCAGGCAAAGCCGTAAGAGAAGTCCAAGACGCGCTTGGCAACTTCGGTGCGTACGCCCACAAAAATCAGTGCGACAGGCTGCTTGGTGCGAACGCGGCGCACCACAGTCTCCACGTCGTCATAGCTCTCGGGGCGCAGGACATAGGCCGGCAGCTGCGGCGTGGCGTTGATGATATTGCTCGCATAGGCCGAGGCATCGCTCGGTGCAGGCGCGGGTGCAGCGGCGGCACGGGCGCGGGTATTCTCGGCGTAGCTCGACGGCGTGTCATAGGCACCGGGACGATAACCGCTCGCAACACTGTCCTGCGAGCGCGAAGGCGGGTTATACGTCGTGGCATGGCGGGAGTCATCGCCGACCAGCTGACCGGAGCGCGTATACACGGCAACCGACTCAGCTTCACCGCGGCGCGTCTGACCAAGCAGGCCGTTGCTCGGCTCGTCTTGGGTGTAGAAGCCCTCGCCCGAAGCACCGCTGTAGCCGTTGTTCTGATAGCCATCGTCGTAGCCGTCATCGTAGCCGTAGTCGTCGTCCTGGCCATAACCCTGGTCGTAACCCTGCTGGCCGCCCAGGTGCATCTTATTTTTAATCTCGTCAAGGAAGCCCATGGTTGTGTCCTCTCGCGGTTTAGTGCAGGCGCCCCGATAATCAGTGCGCACTTCAGAGCCTTATTTTACTGCAAACTCCGGGCTAAATACTACCCTGCCCAGGCGAACGAGCGTAGAGCCCTCCTCAAGGGCAGACTCAAAGTCCTCGCTCATACCGCAGGAAAGCTCAGGCAGGTTCAAATCGGGATGCGCCGCCTCCAGCTCATCCCTCAGCTCACGAAGCCCCGCAAAGGTGCGGCGTGCCACATCCTTATTCCCCCGGGGCGCCATAGTCATAAGCCCCTGTACGCAAATTCCCTCAAGTTCTGCAAGCTCACCCGCGGCGGCGCGAATCTCATCGGGTGAAAAGCCTCCCTTCGACTCCTCACCACTCACATTGACCTCAATGAGCACACGCTGGGAGCCGACGAGCTCGCCTGCCTCAATCTTGCGAACAGCACGGCTCGAGATCGCCTGCGCCAGATGCAGCGAACCCACCGAGTGAATCAGCTCGGCTGAGCCCAGCACCGCATTGATCTTATTGGTCTGCAGGTTGCCGATCATATCGAAGCGCACCTCGGGCAGCTCCGGATGCTCCGCCAGACCCGTGAGCTTGCGAACCAGCTCCTGCGGGCGGTTCTCGGCAAAATGGCGATACCCCGCCTGGATGGCGGCAACGGTCTCATCGACACCAACGGTCTTGGACACGGCAATGAGGCTCGCGGCGTCGTGGGGACGGCCCGCGCGATCGAGCGCCGCATAAAAACGTTCCAGAATCTGCTCGCGGCGAGCGCGCATCAAGTCCAAATAGTTATCCATTGCCAATCGCCTCCGCTGACAGCCAAACAAGTAGTCCCATGCTAACGCAAGAGCGCGGCCCCGCATGTGCAAGGCCGCGCTCACTTAGGTATTTACAATCTTTCGACGAACGGGGTTACTTACTCCTCGTCGTCCTCGCCATCGTCCTCATCCTCAAGATGATCGAGCAGGTAGCGAAGACCCTCGCTGACCTCGTTAACGGGCACCTTGGCAACGTAGCGTGCATCGACGGCGGGCCTCATGATAACACCCTCGCCCGAAGGCACGCGCATGCTCTCGAGCTCATCCTCATCAGTGCAGGCGATATCACCGGCAGTCATACGCTGTCCGGTCAACAGGAAGGTCAGACGGCAGGCGGCATCGATGGAAATCGAGGCGATGCGATCGAGATAGCGCGATACCATGATGGCGCGGCGCAGGTCGTCATAGTTGCTGTCGTCGTCCATAAAATCGCCCGTGTCCATGCGGTTAAAGGTGCGGAAGAACTTCTCGTAGGCGGCGTGCACTGGCTCGTCCTCGACGGCCAAGTTGCAGATGATGGACATGTCGTTGGTGACGAGCGCAGAAAGCGAAGAGCCCAGCACCTGGTAGACGGCCTCAGCCTCGGCCTCGACCGTGCCGACAAGCTCCTTGGGCAGCGAGATGTCGGCCTTGATCATATGACGCGTGGCGCGGCAAATCTGGCGAACCTTATCGGTCATGCGCTGCAGGTTAAAGTCGACGTAGATGATCGTCTGCAGCAAGCGGAAGTCGGAGGCGACCGGTGACTGCGTGGCAATCAGGTTGTAGCAGACGGCCTCCAGGTTGGCGCAGCGTGCGTCAATCGAAAGCGTGCGCTTCTTGGTCTTGGTGGCGAGCTTGCGGTCGTCGGTCACATAGGCCTTCACGGCATCGTGGAGGGCCAGATCGACGGCCTCGTAGATGCTCAGCATCTCGTGACGGGCCTCGATGAGCTGACGGGAAAACAGTTTGCGCATGGTTCACTCCAATCAGTTGGGTGCGGTCATGCCGCCCGCACAGTGAATACGCACCGGACCAGATCCGATCGGCTTGGGACTAGTCGCACCGATCAGCCAAAGCGGCCGGTGATATAGTCTTCCGTCCGCGAGTCCACCGGGCTGGTGAAGATCGCGTCGGTTTGACCATACTCGATGAGCGTAGCGGGCTCGCCGGCAACTTCCTGCAAGAAGAATGCGGTGTAGTCGCTAATGCGAGCTGCCTGCTGCATTGAATGCGTGACGATGATGATCGTCATCTCGGGCGCCAGCTCGGCCATCAGATCCTCGACCTTAGAGACGGACGTGGGGTCGATGGCGGAGCAGGGCTCGTCCATCAGAAGGACATCGGGTTGCACCGCAAGCACGCGCGCGATGCACAGACGCTGCTGCTGACCGCCCGAGAGCGCCAAACCATCCTTGTTGAGCTGATTGGATACCTCTTTCCAGAGGTTGGCGCGCTTGAGCGATTCTTCCACGATGTCATCGAGGTCACTTTTGCTAGTCACGCCCTGCAGACGAGGGCCAAAGGCGACATTCTCGTAGATGGATTTGGGAAACGGGTTGGGCTGCTGAAAGATCATGCCCACGCGACGACGGAGATCGACCGGATCGACACCCTCGGCATAGATATCGTTGCCGTCGAGCGTCATGGTGCCCTCGACGCGCGTGCCCTCAATCAGGTCATTCATGCGGTTGATGCAGCGCAAAAACGTCGACTTGCCGCAGCCCGAAGGGCCAATGAAGGAGGTGATGGCGTTTTTGGCGATGTTGAGGTCAAGCCCCGTCAGCGCATGAAAGTCACCGTACCAAAAGTTGAAATCCTTGGCCGTAATGGCCGCTTGCTCCAACGCGGGAGCGGACTGATAAACGGACATGGGACTCCTTAACTAGCGACGCTTGCGCGACAGGAAGCGCGCAAACAGGTTGAAGGCCAAAATGATCACCATCAGCAAGAGCGCGGTGCCGTAGGCTGCGTTCATGTTGATGCCGTCGTTGGCAAGCAGGTACAGGTGAACGGTCATGGGACGACCGGAATCGAGCGGCGAAATAGGTAGATTGATGGCCTGGCCCATGGTGTAGAGCACCACGGCGGTCTCGCCGATGGCACGGCCGATGGCAAGGACGATGCCCGTGGCAATGCGGCCAAAGGCCGAAGGAAGCACGATCTTGGAGACGACCTGCCACTTGGTAGCGCCCAGGCCGTACGCGCCCCAACGGATATAGCGCGGAACGGCGCGAATGGCTTCTTCGGTGGTGCGCATGACGATGGGAAGCATCAAGAGCGCGAGCGCCAGAGCGGCCGAGACCATCGAAAGGCCCAGGCCCATAGCCTCGACAAACAAGGCGTAGCCAAACAGGCCCATAACGATGGAGGGCACCGAGGCCAAAGCGTCAGCAGCGTAGCGAATGAGCTCGACGACCTTGCCCTGCTTGGCGTACTCGGCCAGATAGACGGCTGCCAGCACAGCGATCGGCGTGCAGATAAGCATGGCGAGCGCCGTCACGTAGACGGTCGAGACGATCGTGGGCCAAATTCCGCCCTCGGCGTTGACGCCCTGGGGCCAACCGAAGATAAAGTCGAGCGAGATGTGTGGCAGGCCGTTGATGACCACGTAGGCGATGATAGCGACCAGCACCAGCGTGGTGATGTAGGCAGCGGCACGAAACACGCCAAGCATGATCTTGTTGGACAGGTCCTTGTTGATGCGGCCCTTCTTGCCGTGGGAAAGGGCACGCTTGATGCGCTCGCGCGACGAGGTCGTATCGACCGTCGTGTCAACGGAATCGGACATAGCCTACCCCCTCTTCTTCTTGGAAATCAGACGAACGATACCCACCAGCGTGGCGGAGATGATAAACAGGACCACACCCATGCCGAACAGCGCCGAGCGGTGCAGACCCGAGGAATAGCTCATGTCGAGCGCAATCTGGCTCGTGAGCGTCGAGATGGGGCTCGCAATGCTGTCGGGAATAACCGGGGCGTTACCTACGACCATGAGCACGGCCATGGTCTCGCCGATGGCACGGCCCATACCCAGCACGATGGCATCAACGATACCCAGCTTCGCGGCAGGTAGCACGACCTTATAGATGGTCTGCCACTTTGTGGCGCCCATGGCATACGATGCCTCGCGAATGCCCATGGGAATGGAATTGAGAGCATCGATGGTGAGCGTGGTGATGGTAGGGACGATCATGATGGCGAGCACAAACCACGCCGTCAGCGCACCAAAACCAAGGCCGCCGGTCAGTTGTGCGATAAACGGGCGGATGATGATCATGCCAAAGAAGCCGTAGATGATGGAGGGTATGCCCGCCAGCAGGTCAACGGCGGGGCTGATGAGCTTGCGCACGCGCTTGCTGGCAATCTCGACCAGGTAAACGGCCGTACCCACGCCCAGCGGCACGCCCATGGCGAGCGCACCGACGGTCACCAGACCCGAGCCAGCAAGCAGCGACAAGATGCCGTAGTGGCCCTCGGAAGGCGCCCACGTAAAGCTAAAGAAGTCAGCCAGACCGATGTCAGTAAAGACGGGCAGCGCCGAGTACGTGGTAAAGACAAAAATCAGGATGACGGTAACGACCGCCAAGAACGCGCAGGCAAAGAAGATCCACTGCAGCGCCTTCTCCTTGATATAGGTACTGCGCGATACGAGCGCCAGCTCGCGCTTCTTGGGCGTCTGAACATTCTGCTCAGTCTGGGAGTTTTCCTGTGCTTCCATGCTACTCACTCCCCTTCTCGTCGTTGGTGACGGGAATAAAGCCCGCCTCGCGAATCTGCTTGTCCATCTTTTCGGACGTCACGTAGTCGATGTAATCCTGCGCTTGCTGCGAAGGCGTTCCCTTCACAAAGAAATAGAGGTCGCGGGAGATGGGATAACCGCCACTCGCGACTGTCTTCTCGGACGCCTCGACGTGATTAACCGAGACGGCCTTGACCGAAGTCTTGGCGTTGAGGCTCTCGACAAAACCCAGCGAGATGTAGCCAATAGCACCGCGAGAGCGAGACACGACATCGCGTACCTGGCCCGTGCCCGAAAGAACGGCCGAGCGGCGATCGAACGGCGTGCCGTCCATCACGATGGTACGGAAGGCCTCACGCGTGCCGGACGCCTCATCTCGGTTGATAACCTGAATCCTCAGGTCCTCGCCACCGACTTCTTTCCAGTTGGTGATCTTGCCGGCGTAAATATCGCGGAGCTGCTCGGTCGAGAGGTTATCGACCGGGTTATCGTCGTTCACGATGACCGCGATACCGTCGTGGGCAATGACGATGGGAGTCAGGCCCAGATCCTGTTCGTCGGCATTGAGTCCACGGGAGGAGCTGGCGATAGCGGCCGTGCCGGCGCTGACGGCCTCGATGCCAGCAGAAGAACCCAAACCGGAAACGAGCACGTCGATGCCGGTCTCCTCCTTAAAGCCCTCGGCCGCAATCTCGGCGATAGGAAGGCAGGTCGTGGAGCCAGCGACGGTAATGGAAGAGGTAGAAGATCCCGAAGAACAGGCGCACAGCGTAAGCGTAAGCACAGCGGCGCTCAGGACCGATACGATCTTTCTCATAGCATCACGCCGATCGCAGCATGGCGCCCACAGGTGCCGCCCTCGTTACGGTAGGAATAAAAGCGGTCGTTCTGACGCACGGTCGAAAGCTGGGTATCCACGATATTATCCGCGTCGACACCGACATCTACCAGCGCCTCGCGAATGGCAGCGGAAAGATCGAGCATGCGAGAGGTACTCGCATCGATGCAAGAGAACTCGGCGGCAAAGCGATCCATGAGTTCCTGGGATACCTCATATTCGTCACCCAAGATATGGGGGCCGATATAGGCGGAAACGCCGCTCGCATCGCAACCGGCAGCATCGCAAAGCGCCTGGCACGCCTTGGCGGAAATGCGTGCAATCGTGCCCTTCCAACCGGAGTGCACCACGGCAAATCCGCCGGGGGCCACCAGCACCACGGGAACGCAGTCGGCAAAGCAGAGCAGCACGGGTACGTTATGCGCCGTACAGACGATGGCATCGCAGCCCTCGGCAATCTGCTCGCGGACGTCCTCAAGGTCATCGGCGCCGTTCGAGGTCACCGCAACGATATGGTCACCATGGACCTGATTGGGAACGAGCAGGTTGTGCTCGCACTCGGCGGCACCCATAGCCTCGAGCGCGCGACGACGATTTTCTTGAACAGCAAAGGGATCATCGCCAACATGCGAGCCCAAGTTGAGTGAGGAGTACGCATCTTCGGAAACACCACCGGCGCGCTCGGTGAAGGCAAAGCGAACATCGGATGTCGCGCCTTCCACCAACGTAACTCCATCATGGTCGACACGCGAAACTTTGTCCGCACGTGCTGCCATACTAAAGCCTCCTAATAACACAAGTACCGCGGCATCGCCGCTACAGCCAGCGTTTATACGGCTGTCATACTTCTCTAAAAGGATACCTGCTGCGCTGGAGGCAATCGTAAAGGGAACGTAAAGAGATTGGAGGTTCTAGTTTACAAAGTCGAAATAAAAAGGGCGCGTCCATACGGACACGCCCCTGTGCACAACAATGCAAAGAACGACTTAGAAGCTGCCGCGCTTCAGGAAGTCGGGAAGCTCGAACTGATCGTTGCCGAAGTTAGGAAGCTCGGTGCCACCGACGTTGCGGGTCGGAGCGGCCTGAGCCGGGCTGGTGGCCGGAGCGGTGCGCTGCGGCTCAGCGGAGGCAGCGGCCTTGCTCTGAGACTGCTGAGCAGCAAAGAGCTCGTCCTGACGGTTGACGTTGGAGTCGGAGAAGCCCGTAGCGATGACGGTGATACGCACCTGATCGCCCAGGGACTCGTCGACAACGGTACCGAAGATGATGTTGGCCTCGGGGTCGACGGCGTTGGCGACAACGTCGGCGGCGTCGCTGATCTCCTGGATGCCCAGGTCCTTGGAACCGGCGATGGAGAGCAGCACGCGTGTGGCACCATCGATGGAGCTCTCGAGCAGCGGGCTGGAGATGGCCTGCTGGGCTGCGTCGACGGCACGGGTATCCCCAGAAGAGGTACCGATACCCATCATGGCGGTACCGGCCTGCTTCATGATGGTCTTAACATCGGCGAAGTCCAGGTTGATGATACCGGGGACGGTGATGAGGTCGGTGATGCCCTGGGTGCCCTGGGAAAGGACGCCATCAGCAATCGCGAAGGCCTCGAGCATGGTGGTCTTCTTCTCGGCGATGTCGAGCAGCTTATCGTTAGGGATGACAATCATGGTGTCGACGCAATCGGAGAGGGTCTTAATGCCCTCCTCGGCGCTCTTCTTGCGCTTGCGGCCCTCGAAGGTGAAGGGCTTGGTCACGACGGCGACGGTCAGTGCACCGACCTCGTTCATCGCGATATCGGCAACGATGGGAGCAGCGCCGGTACCGGTGCCACCGCCCTCGCCGCAGGTGATGAACACCATGTCGGCACCAGCAAGCGCCTCGGCAATGTCGTCGCGGGACTCATCGGCAGCCTTGCGGCCAACCTCGGGGTTGGCGCCGGCGCCCAGGCCGCGGGTAAGGTCGGTGCCGATGTGCACCTTGATATCGGCATCAGAGATCGCGAGTGCCTGAGCATCGGTGTTGATGGCAACAAACTCGACGCCGCGGATGCCCTCTTCGATCATTCGATTGACCGCGTTGGTACCGCCGCCGCCGACGCCGACCACCTTAATGACGGCAAGGTAGTTGTTGATCTCTGTCTCGTGCATGTCGGTCCTCCGAACAAAGGTTATAGCCATAGCATGGGTCGACCCCTGCGCACATTAACCTTCAGGTTGAAAGTAAATGCAAAGGTAAACCGTATTATGTTTGCACATTATGAACGTATCAGTCAAATAATTGACCGTGAAAACCAAACAAACCAGATAAACGGCGTGGTATGGCCCCTCAACAAAGTAACAACCAGCGCTACGAGGTCGGAGCATTCCTAAATGTGTAGTTGCCCGGAGAGCGCACATTGATATACGTTACGCCCTCTACCTGCGAAAGCAACTTGGTGACTACGCGTTCTTTCTTGGCGATATCGTTCGAATCGCCCAGCGACACCTCAATGCCGTTATTGAGGTTTGCCGAGATGGCTTCGACCGAAGGCGTGGAAATATCCTTGACTTGTCCCAAGAACTCGCTCGAAAAACCACGCACATAATCCAGGCCGGCCTTAACGGCTTTGGAGTTCACCGCCTGGCCGGAAACCGGAGCGACATCCGCCGAGACATCAGTCAACAGCACCGCGCCATAATGCTTAGCGAGCGCCAGCGCGGCATCGATTCCGGTCAAGGTATTTGAGCCCTGCCCTGTCGTGATGACGTTGCCCTGGTCGTCCACTTCGACCGACGTCGACAGTGGGGCGATCCAGGTGTCATCATCCCCGATGGCCCAGGCAAGGTCATCGGAGCTGATATAGGCAATTGCGATGACCTTGCGCTCCATAGGCGTAATGATGAGCGTATGCGGGAACTGACGCTGGACATCCACGCCCGAGACCCACGGGTTCTGCTTGAGATCCTCGGTAATCTGGTCGGGATCGACGTTAAAAAGCGACGTTCCCTCGGGCAAATCGATCAGCTGGATAGCATCGTGCTTCGTCACATGCTCGCTGCCTTGAATCTGAATATCAGTGGCGGTAAACAATCCAGAGTTAATCACCACGATGGCAACGACGACGAGCACGGCCAAGACGGCCAGAACGCCGCCCACGATTTTGCCTTTGCCTGTAACGACAGAAGCGGCGTCTGATGTTTTATTTACCATCGCCCCAAGTGAAGACAACGGGTTGACGCTTTTTTTACCCGAAGGCTTCTTGACGGTAACCGGGACCGATGTCAGCGAGCGCGGTTTCGATGCGCCCAGCGTGCGACCTGGACGCGGCGTTTTAGTTCCCGTCGAGGGCTTAGGAGTTGCCATGGGACGGGCAGGTTTGGCGCCCATAACAGGCTTTGACCTCACCGAGGGACGCGAGGACTTTTTTGCGGCCGGACGATTACCGAGCTGCGAGCCGACGACCGGACGACTGGTCTGTCGAGCATGCCCGACAGACTTAGAATGCGCGACGGTATTGCGTTGAGGTTTGGCAGGCGCGCCGGAACGCCCTCCGGCGCGGCGGAAGGTGGGTTTCGATGCTCTAGAAGCCGAGGAATTTAACTTCCGGTCTGAGCTCGATGCCATACGCCTCCCTCACCTTTCCGTGCACATGTCTGATAACCGCGGCAACGTCATCGGCCGAGGCAGTTCCGTTATTAACGATAAAATTAGCGTGAACGGGCGAAACTTCCGCGCCGCCAATTGAAAAACCCTTTAATCCACAATCCTCGATAAGCTTGCCCACACTCGCATCGGGCGGATTGCGAAAGACCGACCCGCAGGATGCGCGACCCATGGGCTGCGTACGCTTGCGCCTCGTCAGGTACCGCTCCATGCGCTCGCGAATGTCGGCCTTGGGCGCCGGTTTAAGCTTGAGCACGCACTCGAGGATGATCTCATTGCGGGGAAGGCTACATTCGCGGTAGCCCCAAGTGATCTCGGACCCCGCATAATGCTTGATACCGGATGCCGGGTCAAACGTTACGACATCCTCAACCAGCGAGCCAATCCACTCGGTCCGTGTGCCGGCATTCATAGATATCGCACCGCCGACCGAACCAGGGATGCCAACGGCAAACTCAAGGCCCGAGAGGCTACGCGACAGGGCATCGTTGACCAGGCGCGCAAACATCACGCCCGCACCGACCGTCAGCGTACAACCGTCATCGGCAACAACCGTGCGCTGAAACTCACGTCCGAGCGAAATGACGGCACCGCGATAACCGCCATCGGCAACCAGCAGATTGGAGCCCTTGCCGATGATGACCCACGGCACCTGCTCGCGATCGAGCACCGCCACGGCGCGGCGGAGGGCATGATAGCTATGACACGTTACAAAGAGGTCGGCCTTGCCGCCGATACGATAGCTCGTATGACGCGCAAGGCGCTCGTCCTCGATCACATCCGTGTCGATCATGCCCGAAAGCGCCATGACGGCGTTAAACAGACCCATTAGACTTAAGCGTCTTTCTTGGCAGTCAGATACTCGATAAACTCGGGGCCGACGGTCGTAACGTCACCGGCACCCATAGTGAGCAGCAGGTCGCCCTCGCCCACCATCTGCTCGAGCTCCTGATTGAGCTCAAGACGGCTGGAGCAGTACACGACCTCCTTGCCAGGATGCTTGGCGCGCACGGTATCGGCGAGCATCTTAGAGGTGACACCCGGAATGGGCATCTCGCCAGCCGAGAACACATCAATCAGCAGCAGTTTATCGGCATTGGCAAATGCATCGGCAAAGTCGTCGCACAGGGCCTGCAGGCGCGAATAGCGGTGCGGCTGGAACACGACGTCGACGTGCTTGTAGCCCAGCGACGAAGCGGCAGCAAGCGTCGCCTTGATCTCGGTGGGGTGATGGCCGTAATCATCGACCACGGTGATGCCATCGATATCGCCCACGTGGGTAAAGCGACGGCGGACGCCCTCAAAGCTCGAGAGCGCCTTGGCGGCGGCGTCGATGTCAAGGCCCAGGACATGGGCGACGGTGAGCACCGCCGTGGCGTTGAGCATGTTGTGGCGACCGGGATTGCTCTTGATCTCCACAGCGTGCTCAGTGCCGTCCTCAAAGCGAACGATAAAGTCGCTCTGGATGCCCTTGACATCCGGGTGCATGCAGACGATGTCGTTGCTCTCGGCAAAGCCGTAGGAAAGCACGTGACGACCCGTCGACTTGGCGAGCTCGACCAGATGCGGGTCCTCACCGCAGACGATGACGGTGCCGTCCTCGCCCACCAGGCTCATGAATTTGGCGAAAGTTGCCTCGATCTCCTCGATACCCGAGTAGTGATCGAGGTGGTCGGCCTCGACGTTGGTCACGATGACCACGTTGGGGTTCAGGAACAGGAAGGAGCTGTCGGACTCGTCGGCCTCGGCGACAAAGTAGTCGCCCGAGCCGTTCTTGCCGTTCGTGTCATAGCCCTCGACGATGCCACCGATCAAGAAGCTCGGATCCAGACCCATGCGGTCGAGCATGGTGGCGCACATCGAAGACGTGGTGGTCTTGCCATGCGTGCCGGCAACAGCGACGGTGGTGTAGCCGTGGCCCAAAGCAGAGAGCATCTTGGCACGGGGCCACACGGGAACACCAAGCTCGCGAGCGCGCACGAGTTCAGGGTTGGACTCCGGAATAGCGGTGGAGACAACAACCACGTCGGGCTTGACCTCGTCGATCGTGGCGGCCTCATGGCCCACATGCACCTTCACACCAGCGCGGGAAAGCTGGCGGATATAACGTGACGTCTTAAGGTCGGAGCCGGTAACGGCATAACCGCGCTCGTGAAGAACGAGGGCGATGCCGCTCATGCCGGCGCCGCCGATACCGATAAAGTGGGCGCTCTTAAACTCGGGCGCGGAGGTTGCAGTCTGGGAATCAGCCATGTGCTCGTGTACTCCTTGCGTAAACACTGCCTGTAACCCGTTAACTGTACCGCACCTACCGCATCAGCGCGAGGGCGACCGACGATATCCCGTCTAACTAACGCAAACCCTCTACCGCATCGGCCAGAAGAGCGGCGGCCCTATCCTGAGCCAGACCACGCGCCGCCTGACGCATGGCGTCGCGCGCCGCCGCGTCATCGACCAGGTGCAGCAGTTCATCGGCAAAGGCAGAACCGTCGATATCGGCATCGGCGCAGAGCACACCGGCCCCGGCGTCGACCAGATAACGGGCATTGGTGGTTTGGTGGTCGGCCGTCGCATGCGGATACGGCACGAGCACCGAGGGCACGGCGAGCGCAGCAATCTCGGCCACGCTCGATGCACCCGAACGCGAGAGCACCAAATCGGCAGCAGCCAGCATATCGCCCATGTTGTCGATGTAAGGCTGGACGCGGTAACGCTTCGCCTCCTCGGGCGTCAGCGCCAAAGCGCGCTCGGTCTCCTCAAAGCCGTCGGCACCCGTCGAATGCAACACATAGAGGTTCTTGCGCGAAAGCAGCTCGTTTTTGAGCGAAGCCACGCGCTCGTTGAGGTGCTGGGCGCCAAGTGAACCGCCAAAGACGAGCAACAGCGTAGCGTCCTCGGGAACGCCAAGTGCCTTGCGGCCGCGAGCGCGATCGCCCTCGATTACCGAGCGACGTACGGGGTTGCCGGTCATGAGCACGTGGCCAGGGTCACCTTCGCGCTCAAAGACCGAACGCGCTGCCGGCACCGAGATGCACACGCGGGCGGCGTGGGAGTTCATCATCTTGTTGGCCAGGCCCGGAACAGAGTTCTGCTCATGCAGCAGATACGGAACGCCCGCGCCCTTGCACCACCCCAGCAGCGGAACCTCGACATAGGCACCAAAACCAATGGCGGCATCGGGCTTGCCGACCTTTGAGAAATGACTGGCGAGCGCACGTTTGGCCTTGTTGACACGCCACAGCGAGGTCAGCGCCGTCCAAGGACGGGAGCGGTCGAAGCCCGTGACCGTAATGGGCACAAAATCAAACCCAGCCTCGGGGACCAGACGACCCTCGAGCTTGCGCGACTGACCCACGAACACAACGTGGTGGCCACGGTCACGCAGTTCTTCGGCCAAGGCGAGCGCGGGGTTGATGTGTCCTGCCGTGCCGCCGGCTGCAATAGCAACGGTCATTTTATCGGTCATGGTAGCCCCTTCGTACACGCGGTCCCTGGTCGTCGGTACGCAGACGCGCCGACGGGTCCGAGTTCAAATCGATTCGATTATATCCGCCGCCCGCGTTGCGAGGGCTGGGGCGCTGCGGACGACCTTGCGGAGCCATTCGCGGGCGTGGACGAGCTGCCGGCTCGGATGCAGAACCATCCAGAACGGTAAAGCCGCTACGCGAAGGTCGTTCACCGCGCACATGGGCTACGCCGGCGGTACTCTCATCCATAACGGCAAAGCTCTCGCGGCGACGGTCGTACTCATCGCGACGGGCGCTCTCGTACGAAACGCGCAGGATCAGACCGGCGAGCATAAGCGACACAATAATCGACGAACCGCCGTAGCTAATAAACGGCAACGGTTTGCCCGTCATGGGAAACACGTTGAGGATGCCCAACGCGTTAATCAAAAACTGCACCGCGAGAATGACCGCGGAGCCAGACGCCATAAGCGCGCCCCGACGATCGGTCGCCTGCTCGGCAATGCGAAACGCCGAATAGATCAGCATCGCAAACACCAAGAAGAACAGCACGGTTCCGACAAAACCGACTTCCTCGCCAATGATGGCCAGGATGTAGTCATTGTGCGCCTCGGGCAGATACGAGTACTTCATGGTTGAGTTGCCGATGCCACGGCCGAACAGACCGCCCGAGGCAAAGGCCATGATGGCAAGCGTGGCCTGATAGCCGTCACCATACTCGTCGGCCCAAGGGTTCAAGGCAACCTGAATACGCACCATACGGTACGGCTCTGCAACAAGCGCAATCACGATCACGAGAATGCCGAAGATTAGCACGCCGATGATAAATCTGGGGTCGAGACCCGCAAACAACGCCATGCACATGAGGGTCAACAGGATGATCAGGACAGTACCGAAATCGGGCTGGATAAAGATCAGAAAGAGCGAAATGCCCAAGTAGATGCCCATCTTGCGAAGGAATTCGTTGATGTTGCCACCGGGCGAAAAGAAACGATCAAGCATGATGGCCGAATACGCAATGGCAAATGGCTTTAAAAACTCGGAAGGCTGGAACTGAATACCGGCGATGTTGAGCCAGCGCGTGGCGCCACGGCTGCCGCTGCCCACCAAGAACACCAGAAGCAGTAGCCCCATCATGCCGATGAGGAAGATCCTGAGCACGTCTTCCCCAAACCAACTGTCCGGCAAGATGCGCACGATGGCAACCATAGCCAGCACGCCAACTCCGGCAAACGCGGCTTGTCGAAACAGAAAAAACGTCGCCGAGCCATTCTCGTGCAGCGCCTCGACCGAAGACGCCGAGTACACCATCAGCAGGCCAAAGCACACCAAGGTAAACAGGCAGGCCATGAATATCAAACGGGGGCGCATGATACGGGCGGGAACGCCGGCAATATAGCGTTCGCTAAACGTCTGCCCGCCGCGACCGGAACGCGGTGTGCTGCGCCGCGAGGAAGCACGGTCCGAGTCGGGCCTCCTCATACCTTGTCGGGGGCTCTCCTCTCTCACCGGCAACCCCTATTCCATTTGCGATTTCGCCGCAGCGGCAAGCTGGGCCACATAGTCCTTAAACACGCGGCCGCGCTCCTCATAGCCCGAGAACTCATCGAACGAAGAGCAGGCAGGAGAAAGTAAGATCACATCGCCACGGCTCGACAGCGAACGGGCGACGTCCACGGCATCGCGCAGGTCATCCGCCTGGGCGATATCCACATCGCCATCGACATCGGCCTCGTCCATAGCGGCGGTGAAACGCTCGCGCGCATCGCCAAAGCAGACGACCGAGCGTACGTTATCCATAACAACGCGCGCGAAGTCCGTGAGCGGCGTGCCCTTATCGTGGCCGCCGAGCAGCAAGATCACGTCGTCATCGGGAAATGCCGTCAGTGCCTTCTCGACCGCATCGGTGTTGGTCGCCTTGGAATCGTTGACGTAGCGCACGCCGTCAATCTCGCCACACGGCTCCACGCGGTGCTCGAGCGGCTGGAACGAGGCCAGACCGCGGCAGACGCCATCGACATCGGCACCGACTGCCAGGGCAGCCGTGGCAGCGCACAGGGCATTGATAGCATTGTGATGGCCCGAAATCTTGAGCTCGGATGTAGCGATGAGCGGGGTCTCGACGCCCTTCAGGCGCACGATCATCTTGCCATCGCGTACAAAGGCGGCATCCTCACCCTCAGGCTCGTCAAAGGCAACCTTGCAGATGCGACGACCCGGCGTGTAGATGTACTCATCGAACTCGTGAATGCCGGCGTCTTCGACGTCGACAACCGCCAGATCGTCATCGACCATATTGTCAAACAGTTTGATCTTGGCAAGCGCATAGTTCTTATGGCTCTTATGCCAGCCCAAGTGGTCGGGAGTGATGTTGAGCAGCACCGCCACGCGAGGATGAAGCTCGGCGGTCGTAGCAATCTGGTAGCTCGAGAGCTCGGCCACAAACCACTCGTTGTGGGCTCGGCCGTCAATCTCGTTGACCGGCGGCTCGCCGATGTTGCCGACAGCTACGCTGACCTCGCCGGCAGCCTTGAGCAGATAATCAGTCAACGACGTGGTGGTCGTCTTGCCGTTGGTACCCGTGATGGCAATCCAGTTATCGGGCGACAGGCGATAGGCAAACTCGGGCTCACCCATAATCTGGGCGGCATGCTCGCGCCCGGCCTTAAAGAAGCCCGAGAACTCCGAGATGCCCGGGCACGTCACGCATACGTCATAGGCGCCCTCGACCTGTTCGGTCCCATAGACAAACGACGCACCAGCAGCCTCAAGCGCACGCGTGGCGTCATTGGGCTCAGAGGTGCCGCCGCCATACACGGTAACGGCGCTTACGCGCTCGGGATGTGCCAGCGCCCAGCGGGCGACATCGAGACCGGATTTGCCCTGACCCAAAACGAGCAGGCTAAAGACATCAGCAAGAGGCATGAAAGACCACTATCCCAACTGGAAGAACAAAGCAAGGCCAACGGCACCAAAGGCCGCAGCGATAATCCAAAAACGGATGACGACCTTGGTCTCGGCCCAGCCCTTCTTTTCGAAATGATGATGGATGGGCGCCATAAGGAAGACGCGCTTGTGCGTAAAGTGGAAGTAGACAACCTGAATCATTACCGACAGGGTCTCAACGATAAACAGGCCGCCGATGATGAGGGAGACGACCTCGGTGTTGGTCATGATGGACGTGCAGGCAAACGCGGCGCCCAGGGCAAGCGAGCCGGTATCGCCCATAAAGATGCTCGCCGGATAGCAGTTGAACCACAGAAAGCCCAAGCAGGCACCGGCACACGCGGTGCAGAAGATGGACAGGTTCACGTCTCCGTGCAAAAACGCCATGGCAGCCATGGCGAGCATGGCAATCATGGAGGTGCCACCAGCAAGACCGTCAAGGCCATCGGTCAGGTTCACGGCATTAGAAAGACCGGCGATCATCAGCCAGCAAAAGACAATGTAGAGCCACGGGAACGAAAGGCCGCAGATGGTGGTCGAAAGAACACCGAGGTCAATCGTCAGGCCGCCGGGAAAACGAATCTCGGGGGCGACGCCGCACCAGTTGACGGCAAGTACCGTAAAGGTGACACAGATAATGGTTAGGCCGATCATCTTGGCATGAGGCGTCAGACCGAGCGAGCGCCCATGCGTAACGGAGGTCAGGTCGTCGATCAGGCCCAGCACGCCGGTCGCCAGCGTGGCGAGCAGCACGAGCACGAGCTCGGTGGTGAGCTTGCCCATCAGCAGGCAGGTCAGCGAGATCGCGACGAGGATGACAACACCACCCATGGTGGGCGTTCCCTGCTTAACCAAATGACGCTTGGGGCCGTCGGCACGAACCTGCTGGCCGATACCCTCGACCTTGAGCAGCTTGATCCACCACGGCATGAGCAGCAGCGCAATGGCAGCGGCGATGCCAAGCCCCAAAAAAGCCTGATACGTTGGATACGAGGGATTGCCGAACATGGGCTAGCACACACCTTCCACAAAGCGGTCGAGCTCAACAAAGCGGGAACCCTTGACCAGTACAACATCATGTTTTTCAAGCGCGCCGCCCATGCGGTCGAGCACCTGCTGATAATCGGAGAACACCTGGATGCGGTCCTCGTCCATGCCCATCATGCGCGCGGCATCGGCCATAAGCTGGGCCAGCTCACCACCCACGCACGCCAGCATGTCGAGCTTCTTGGCGGCGGCATAGGCGCCCACGAGTTCATGCATGCGAGGGGCCTCATCGCCCATCTCGCCCATCTCGCCCAAGATCGCCATGCGAGACCCCGTGCACGAAAGCGAGCACAGTAGATCGAGGCCAGCAGCCATGGATTCGGCGCTGGCGTTATAGGAATCGTCGATGACGCGGGCACCGCTCTTGGCGCGCTTGATCTCCTGGCGATGACCGGTAATCGTGAGGCCCCTAAAGGCAGCATCGATCTGCTCGGGCGTCACGCCCAGGCGATAGGCAACCGCGGCGGCCTTAACGGCATTTGGGACGGACTGCACGCCGGGGATGGCAAGCATGGTATCGATTGTCTCGCCCTGACCAAAATCGAGCGTAAAGACCGGACGGCCCTCGTCATCAACTCGAACGTCGCGGGCACGGACCTCATCATCGTCCGAGACGCCGGCCAGCATCACGTCGATACCAGCAGGCTGGGCGAACGTATCGCGAATGAACGGCGTAAAGTCGTCCTCGCCGCCCAAAACCAGCAGCGGCAAGAAGTCGCCGGCGGCGCACATACCCTGGACAATCTCGGCCTTAGCGCGGGCGATGTTCTCGCGGCTACCCAAAATGCCGATATGAGAGGTACCAATCTTGCTCACGATGGCAAGGTTGGGATTGGCGGACTGGGACAGGCGCTCGATCTCGTGGAAATGGTTCATGCCCATCTCGAGCACCAGGACCTCGGTATCGGCCGGAGCGGAAAGCACCGTGAGCGGCATGCCGATCAGGTTATTGAAATTGCCCTTGGTGGCCCAGACACGATAGCGCTTGGCGAGCACGGCGGCGAGCACGTCCTTGGTCGTCGTCTTGCCGATAGAACCGGTAATACCAACGACCAGGCAGCCAAGCTCCAGACGGTACGTGTGCGCCAAACGCAGCAGAAACTCCTCGGGATCATCGGTCAGCAAGATGGCACAGCCCTTGTCCTGCGCCAGCGAGACCAGCTCGGCCTCGGGCTCACGCGTCATCACGACGGCGCCGGCGCCCGACTGGACGGCACGGGAAGCAAAATCATTGCCGTCGACGTTTTCACCGGGAAAGGCGACGAAAATCGTCCCTTCCTCGACCTGGCGCGAGTCGATAACGCACCCGCGGCATACCCGATCGGCTTCTCCCGTCACGGTTCGGGCCCCTGTTGCGGCCGCGAGGTTGTTGACGGCGATCTCTATCATTGCAGCTCCCCTGTAAACCTAATAATGCTATCGGCGTATTGTATCCCAGCGCCGCGCATGCGTGGTGCAGGGCATGTGAACACCCCTCATATGGGACAACAAACCACGCCCCAAAGATTGTAACCCCCTACTTCGTGTGCGGGATACCCAGCACGTCGAGCGCGTTGGCCATAATGGACTGGAACGGCACCGCAGCGGCATCTGAGCCGCTCGGCGTTCCGTCGAGCGTGATATAGCACAGCACCTTGGGCGATTGTGCCGGCGCAAAGCCCATAAAGGACGACATGTAGTTCTCCTTGAGGTAGCCGCCGTTCTCGTCGGCTCGTTCGGCCGTACCGGTCTTACCCGCCACGTCACAGCCGTCAACCGCGCCGCCAACGCCCGTTCCCTCGGACACGACCGTCTGCATGCACGATGTCACCTGGGATGCGGCGTCCTCAGAAATCGCGCGCTCGCCTTCGCCCCAGTCCTTCTCGTCGCCTTTGCTGGACTTATAGAAGTGCGGGGTCATCATCACGCCGCCGTTGGCGATGCCGCCCACGGCACGTGCGATCTCAATCGGCGAGACGGACAGCGCCTGTCCAAAGCTCATCGATCCCAGCGTGGCGCCGTCATACTGGTCACGCTCCTTGACGATGCCCAGGCTCTCGCCCGGAAAATCGACACCGGAGCTGTGACCTATGCCCCACTTGTCCACATAGGCGGCAAAGTCGTCCGCACCGATCTTGCGCCCCACCAGGACAAAGCCCACGTTGGACGAACGGCGCATCATCTCGCGCACATCCATGGTCATGGCATAGTCGCGCTTGTCGGCATCGGTGACGGTATCGTCACCCACCTTGATGCTCGCCGGCACCTCAAACGACGTACTCGATCGCACGACGCCCAAGTCGAAGCCGGCGCCCGCCACGAGCGTCTTAAAGACCGAGCCGGGCTCGTAGGCGTCGGTGACCAGGCGCAAGTTCATATCCTCGGTCTTGGCGTTTTCCAGATCGGTCTGGTCGTAAGTCGGATACGAGCAGGCTGCCAAGATCTCGCCTGTCGTAGGATCGGTGACCAGCGCCGAGCCGTTCTTGGCCTTAGTCTTCTCAACTGCCTCTGCCAGGGCATCCTCGGCCGCACGCTGGATATTGACGTCGAGCGTCGTCACGATATCAACGCCGTCGACCGCAGCCACCTTTTTATAGGCACCGCCCGCGATATAGCTGCCGTCCCTCGCGCGCTCGCGCACAAGAGAACCGTTCGTACCGGTCAGAAGCTTGTTGTATTGCTTCTCGAGACCCGTCAAGCCGTCGTTGTCTACATTCACTACACCCAGCACCTGCGATGCCAGATTGCCGTATGGATATACGCGCTTCATGGCCTGCTCAAAAAGCACGCCGGGCAGGTTCTTCTTCTCCAGCGCCGCAGCATCGTCTTCGTCCACCTGGCGCTTGATATACACCCAGGTGCCATCGGACTCGACGAGCTTGCGGCAGGTCTTTTTATCGATCCCAGTTGCCTTGACCAGCGCCGACACCGTCTTGTCAACATCCTCGACAAGCTGCGGGTTCACGGCGATGTTGCGACATTCGACCGACGACGCTAGCACGTTACCGTTGCGGTCGTAGATGGTGCCGCGTTTGGCATAGAGGGTCTGCGCAAGCAGGCGGCGCGCATCGGCACGCTCGCGCAGTTTATCGGCTTCGACAATTTGATAGTCGGCAAGGCGAAAGACGCCCAAGCCCAAGCCAAACCCAATGAATCCCATGACGGCTTTGCGGCGAGGCAGAGGCGCGCCTGTGAGCCATTCGGTCGACGAACTCTTGCGCGACCTGTTGTTATGCACTTGAGGGCCGCCCGAGCCGCGAAGTCGCGACGCCGGGTCGTTGCCACGGGACTGCCCGGCGTTGTAAGATTGCCGACCCGTTCCTTGATAACCAGAACGTCCCCGCGACGAGGGACGTCCAGAACCGCGGCCCCCATCGGAACCGCGGCGATAGTCATTTGTCATACTCAGCTACCGTCTTGCTACTGAGCGGTCGCGGTCGCGTTGGCGCCCGCGGCTGCATCCTGCGAAAAGTCAAGTGTAACGCTCTCGCTGGGCTCCACCATGCCATAAGCGCCCGCAAGGTCGCGAATGCGCGTGTCGGCGCCATAGACCGAATGCATGACCTCCAGGTCGGAGCTCTCATCGGTCGCCTTTTCGAGCGTGTTGGTAAGCTCGGCGTTGCTGTTGAGCACCTGGGCCGTAACGCCGGCGAGCGCCACGCGGGCGACGCCGATCGTCATGAAGATAGCCGCAATGATGCAAAACGTTTTAAGAACGCTCATGAAAACCGGGCTTACCGCCTGGTTTGCCTGACGGCCCGCGCCCGTGTAGACATCAAAGCGCGGCGTGCGCTGCTCACGGGGAGCAACGGGGGCCTGCGGCGTCTCACGATAGGCGGGCATGGCGTTCATATCATAGGCGAGTGCTGCGCTTGAAGTGTTGTAGCCCATGATATGCCGCCTCCCATCCCGAGTACGTTGGTAGTGTGTTTAAGCTTCGTTTATGGTGCGAGCGGGAGGTCCAATATCGCGCGGCCGCGCCTACAGACGCTGCGCCACGCGGATTTTGGCTGATCTCGCCCGAGGGTTGCGCTCAACCTCATCAGGCTGGGCAACCAAGGGTTTGCGGGTGATGACCTTGAGTATCGGCACGTTGCCGCACACGCACACCGGAATCTCCGGCGGACACGTGCACCCCTGGCTCATCTCCTTAAAGTGGTTCTTTACGATACGGTCCTCGAGCGAGTGATACGAGATGACGCAGATACGTCCGCCCGGGTTGAGCCACCTGGTGGCGGCATCAAGCCCTCGTTCGAGCACATCGAGCTCGTGATTGACCTCGATGCGAATGGCCTGGAAACTTTTCTTGGCCGGGTGTCCGCCATGCCGACGAGCGGCAGCCGGGATACCCGCCTTGATGATCTCGACAAATTGGCCGGTGGTTTCGATCGGTTCTTGCTCGCGGCGGCGCACGATCTCGCGCGCGATCTGCGAGGCGAACTTCTCTTCGCCGTAGACGCGTAGAATCCGGGCGAGGTCGTGTTCGTTATAGGTGTTGATGACCTCAGCTGCGTTTAAGGTGTTATTACCCGGATCCATCCGCATGTCCAATGGGGCGTCCTCGTTATACGAAAAGCCCCTGCCAGGGATATCGAGTTGCGGTGACGAAACGCCCAAATCGAACAGGAAGCCATCGACCCCGGGCACCTCGGCCGAGCAAAGCAGCTCGTCCAAGTCGCCGAAGTTGCCCTTCAGCAGCTGGTGCGGAACGCCGGGAACCTCGCGGTCCAGACGGGCGCCAGCGGCCTCGAGGGCCATGTCGTCCTGATCGACGCCGAGCAAAAGGCCCGTCTCCCCCACCTGCGCGGCCATCTTTACCGAATGGCCGGCACCGCCAAGGGTGCAATCGCAGACAACGGAGCCGCTCTTTAGCCGCAGCGACTCAAGCACTTCGCCGAGCATGACAGGTTCATGCCGATATTCTTGTGTCAAGATCCCACGCTCCATCCGTTACCCGTGCCTTGCCCTTACGAGAAGAAGAGGTCCAGCAGGGCCTCATCGTCATCGTCCTCATCGGCCGCGGCGCGATCCCAAACCTCAAGGTGGTCGTAGTTGCCCACAACCGTGACCTCGCGGTCGAGGTTCGCCTGCTTGCGGAGAGACTCGGAAAGACCGATACGACCGGCGCTGTCCACGTCCATCGACGTGGTGCGCTTGTTGATCGCCCTCATGAGCTTCTGGTCGTTAATGTCACGCGGGTTAAAACCCTCGTGGCCCTCACGACCCGCGAAGAGTCCTTCGACCCACTTATCGAAGGCCTCGGCAGAGAACACGTACAGAGCATCGACATCCAGGGCTTTAAACACGCGAACGTGCTCTCCAAGCTCCTCGCGAAGGGGTGCAGGCAGGGACAGACGACCTTTTGCATCGAGATTGCGCTCGTATGCACCAGTCATTCCCATGTGCGCCCTCCCCTCGGTTACTCAGATGGCACGTACGCGGGGAACCACCCCGCCTGTCGACGTCATTAATAATATGGGGAACCGCCCCATTTTTCAACACCTTTCCCCACCCCTTCCC
>CATYIU010000017.1:0-41623 GCA_958407445.1 uncultured Collinsella sp. | reverse complement strand
GGCCAGCCCGTGGGAGGCCAGGGCGCCGCTGACCGGTGGACGGCACCGAGCCGTCTGATGACTTGAAGAAGGGGGAGGCCTCGCGGCCTCCCCCTTTTTTGCGTTTGAAAGATAGTTGTAATACAAGAACTCGCTTTCGTTTAGCTTGTCTTACTGTTTGGCTGTATTTTGAGTCCTTCTTTTGTATTTGCGCGATAATAACTCCCATTGGCGTTAGGGAGGACTTGATGTTTACCGTTTTTGTCTTGGGCAATATTGCTTCGGGTAAGTCGACTGCCTGCCGCTATTTCGAATCTCGTGGCGCTATGCTTATCGATCTGGATGAGCTTGCAAAATCGCTGTATGTACCGGGCTCTGATATCGTCAATGCTCTCGCGGATGAATTCGGTTGGGACATTTTGGATGAGGAAGGCGGCATTCGCCGCAGCATCCTCGCTTCTCGAGCTTTCGCTTCTCCTGATTCGGTCGCACGGCTCAATGGCCTTGTGCATCCCGTTCTCATTGAACAGCTTTCGCTTAGGATTCTCGATCCGGTTTGTTGTACGGTTTCGTCTCCCCGTTACCCCTTTGCGGTGGTCGAGGTTTCTGCCCCGACTGGTTTTGAGGATGCATTTGGCTTGGCTGATGAAATTCTGGTCATCAGCGCCCCTTTGTCAGTTCGTCGCAAGCGTGCTATTCAGCGTGGCATGGAGCCATCTGATTTCGATGCCCGTTCTGCTTGCCAGCCCGATGAGTCTGCGCTGTGCAATCTCGCTACAACGGTGATTGATAATACTGCAGGTGATAATTCGCTCTTTGAGCAGCTTGACTCATGGCTTGCATGCCATGGGTTTATAGACACTGCGAATCAGGAGGATGCCGATGCCTAAGACACGTTTCTTTGCGTGGTATCGCCTTATACCGCTGGCTGCCGTTTTTGCCTTCGGCCTTATTTCGCTCGTCTACTCGTATGCTCCTGCCGCCTTCTTTAAGCCTTTGTATCCAATTGACTACGAGGCGTATGTAAAGCAATCGAGCATTTCGCACAATCTTGATCCATATCTGGTGTGTGCTGTCATAAAGTCGGAATCGAATTGGGATCCCGAGGCTGAGTCGAATCAAGGCGCTCGGGGATTGATGCAGCTGATGCCCGAGACTGCCCAGGATATGATTGCCAAGGGTCTTGTCGATGGTAGCGAGTATTCCGCCGACAACCTTAACGATCCCGCTACGAACATCGAGTTTGGCTGTGCGTATCTTTCGTATCTTCTAACGTATTTTAACGGGTCGACTGACAGCGCCATTGCCGCCTATAACGCCGGCATGGGCAATGTCGACGGATGGGCGCAGCAGAGCACGTCGCTTCATAATGCAATCACCTTTCCCGAGACGCAGGCGTATCTGATTCGTGTCAATAATGCCTGGGTTCGCTACAAGACCCTCTATCCCGATCGGTTCGTATAGGACTATGCCTGCCGCCTGCGTATACTGCAGATATATGAGTTAGGAGTATCCATGGCGGAATTTGAAGTTGAGCGTGTTGGAGGAGAGCTCAAACGTTTTGGCGTTGAGGGCTCTGAGGTGCCGTTTGAGGTCGTGTCTCCCTATGAGCCTGCAGGTTCTCAGCCTAAGGCCATTGAGTCGCTTGTGCAGGGTGTGAGGGACGGAGATCGCTATCAGGTTTTGCTGGGCGTGACTGGTTCGGGCAAGACCTTCACGATGGCTAAGACTATTGAGGCCCTGGGGAAGCCGACGCTGGTCATGGCTCCCAATAAAACGCTCGCCGCTCAGCTTGCGAGCGAGCTCAAAGAGTTCTTTCCCAACAACGCTGTGGTCTACTTTGTCTCGTACTACGACTACTATCAGCCCGAGGCGTATGTGCCGCAAAGCGATACATATATCGAGAAAGACTCCTCGATTAACGAAGAGGTCGAGATGCTGCGCCATCAGGCGACCGCGTCACTGCTCTCTCGACGCGATGTGATCGTTGTCGCATCGGTCTCGTGTATCTATGGCATTGGCTCTCCTGAGGACTATGCGGGTCTGGCTCCAAACGTCGACAAGAAGGTGCCGCTCGAGCGCGATGACTTTATCCATGCACTTATCGACATTCAATATGATCGCAATGACTATGACCTAGCGCGCGGCACGTTCCGCGTGCGCGGCGATGTTGTCGACGTGTATCCGCCTTATGCCGAGCATCCGTTGCGGTTTGAGTTCTTTGGCGACGAGGTTGAGCTTATTGCCGAGATCGATGAGGTTACCGGTGAGATGCTTCGTGAGTACGAGGCCATCCCCGTATGGCCGGCATCGCACTACGTGACCGAGAAGCCGAAGGTCAAGGCGGCTCTGAAATCAATCAGTGAAGAGTGCGAGAAGCGTGTGGCCGAGCTCAAGGCGACCGACAAGTTGCTCGAGGCACAGCGTCTGCAGCAGCGCACCGACTATGATCTCGAGATGCTCGAGACCATGGGTTTTTGTAACGGTATCGAGAACTACTCGCGTCATCTGGACGGTCGAAAACCGGGCGAGCCGCCGTTTACCCTGATCGATTACTTCCCTAAGGACATGCTCTGCATCATCGATGAGAGCCATGTGACGGTGCCGCAGATTCGCGGCATGCACGAAGGTGACCGCTCGCGTAAGGTGACGCTGGTGGAACACGGTTTTCGCCTTCCTTCGGCACTCGATAACCGCCCGCTTCGTTTCGATGAGTTTGAGGCAAGGATCCCCCAGTTCATCTACGTTTCGGCCACGCCGGGCGACTACGAGCTGCGGGTGAGCCAGAACGATGTTGAGCAGATTATTCGTCCGACCGGCCTGCTCGATCCCAAGATCGATGTGCGTCCGGTTCGCGGTCAGATTGACGATCTTGAGGACGAGATTCGCGAGCGCGTTGCCCGCAAGGAGCGCGTGCTGGTGACCACGTTGACCAAGCGCATGGCCGAGGACCTGACCGACCATCTGCTTGATGCGGGCATTAAGGTCAATTACATGCATTCTGATACGGCGACAATGGACCGTGTCGAGATCCTGCGAACGCTGCGCGAGGGCAAGATCGATGTTCTCGTTGGCATCAACCTGCTTCGCGAGGGCTTGGATCTTCCCGAGGTCTCACTGGTGGCAATTCTCGATGCCGATAAGGAAGGCTTCTTGCGCAACCGCCGTTCGCTGATTCAGACGATTGGCCGCGCGGCCCGTAACGCCGATGGCGAAGTCATCATGTATGCTGACGTTGTGACCGATTCGATGAAAGAGGCCATCGAGGAGACGCAGCGCCGTCGCGAGATTCAGATGGCATATAACGAAGAGCATGGCATTGTGCCCAAGACGGTGCGCAAGGCCATCAACGACATCTCAAGTTTTATTGCCGAGGCCGAAAAAACCGTGGGTTCCAAGGGACGCTCGAAGGGCGACTCTCTTGGCCATGGCGCATTCTATACGCCCGATGAGTCGGGCGAGGGTGGCGTGCCGGAAACGGTGGCGCCCGAGCAGACACTTGCGGAGCAGTTGGAAGAACTGCCGCATGACGAGCTCGTGCGGATCGTCGAAACCATGGAAGAGGATATGCGTAACGCTTCTGCCGCCATGGACTTTGAGGAGGCGGCGCGCCTGCGCGATGCCGTCGTTCAGATTCGGGCGATGCTCGAGGGTGCGTCTGAGGACGAGACGATCGAGCGCTTACGTTCGCAGGCTCGCAAGGGTTCCACGTTCGCATCGGGCAGAAAACGCCAGGGTGCACGGTTTAAGAAATAGCGAACATGCCCCGAGTTCCCTGCGGAGCTCGGGGCATGCGTCTTTTGCGCGCTGGAATTCGTGCGTTAGAGGTCTGCGATCAGGGCTTCGGCACAACGGATGCCGTCGGTGGCGGCGCTCATGATGCCGCCGGCATATCCAGCTCCCTCACCGCAAGGGTAGAGGCCCGGGGTCGAAACGGCATGGCATGTTCGGTCTCGGGTGACGGTGACCGGTGAGCTCGAGCGAGTCTCCACGCCGGTAAGGACAGCATCGGAGCGGTCGTAGCCTCGTAGCTTTTTTCCAAGTAGGGGAAGTCCCAGGCGGAGCGACTCGACGATATGCTGCGGCAGGGCTTCGTCAATTGCCGTCCAGGTCACACCGAGCGGATAGGTGGGCTTTACCTTTCCGGGCGCCTTGCTGGCGCGTCCTGCGAGGAAATCTCCGACGAGCTGTGCCGGTGCGTTCCAGTTGGAACCGCCCAGGCGGTAGGCGGCCGCCTCGCAGGCGCGCTGGAGCTCGATGCCGGCGAGTGGGTCATCGTTGGGAAGGTCCTCAGGCGTGACGTTAACGAGCAGGGCGGCATTTGCGTTGCGTCCGTCGCGGGCATTGAGACTGGCGCCGTTGACGCACAAGTGGCCCTGCTCGGAAGAGGCGGCGACAACCTGCCCGCCGGGACACATGCAAAACGAGAACACGCTGCGGCCGTTGGGAAGATGGGCGACGAGCTTGTAGGGGGCTGCTCCGAGGGCAGGATGTCCCGCCGAGGCTCCGAATTGGGCTCGGTCGATGTCGCGCTGCGGATGCTCGATGCGAACGCCCATGGCAAAGGTCTTTTGTGCGAGGACCACGTTGTGGTCCTTAAGGAGCTCAAAAATATCGCGAGCAGAATGCCCACAGGCGAGGATGAGGTGCTTTGTCTCGATTGGCTCGCAAGCGGTGTCTTGGGACGATTGGACATCAATACCGGTGATGGCGCCAGACGCGTCGATGCGAATGTCGACGAGCTTCGTTCGATAACGGACGACACCTCCGAGCTGCTCGATGCGCTGGGATATAGCGGTGACGACCGTGGGAAGGATGTCGGAGCCAATGTGCGGCTTGGCATCCCACAGAATATCGCGGGGCGCACCCGCCTCGACGAAGGTTTCGAGGATAAGGCGATGGGCGGGATTTTTGGTTCCCGTATTGAGCTTGCCGTCCGAGAAGGTCCCCGCGCCGCCCAGGCCAAACTGGATATTGCTCTCGGGGTCGAGGATGCGCTCCTTTAGAAAGAGGTCGATCGCCTGCGAGCGGCGAAATGCCGGGTCGCCGCGCTCGATGAGCAAGGGCTTAAGACCTGCTTCGGCGAGCGTAAGCGCAGCGAAAAGGCCGGCGCATCCGGCGCCGACAACGACAGGGCGTTCTTGAGGTACGTCGGAGGCGGGGGAGGGGAATGAAGGCTCATCGTCTTCTATCGCGCGTACGCGCGAGCGGTCACGCTCGGCAACGCTGTCGACCGCTTCTCGCTCGAGGTGGGGACTAGTCAGCTCAACACGAAAGCTCAGGATAAAATGGACGTCTCGTTTTTTGCGAGCGTCGATTGACTTGCGGTGGAGCTCGATGGACTTGATCTCGGAGTCCTTGCAACGTAGGACGCGCTTGGCGACTCGCTTGCCAACAATGAGACAGGCATTTTCATCGCCGGCTTCATCGAGCGACGCGTTGACTTGGGTGATTTCGATCATCGAGGTCTCCTTAGAGGCAAGAAAGAGGCCGTCCGGTATCCCAGACGGCCCGAATGCGTTTTTGATTATAGACTGCGCGGCTACAGGCTGCTTGCAGCGCGAATGCCCGAGATCCAGGCCCACGCAAGGTTAAAGCCTCCGCAATCGGCGTCGATGTCGAGCGCTTCACCGCAGACGTAAAGCGGGGCGTCGACAACGCTGCGCGCGCGTAGGCTGGGTGTTGAGATGCTCTCGACAGATACGCCACCACGCGTGACCTGCGCTGAGCGCTCCTCGGCTGTTCCCTTGACGAGCAACTTAAAGTGCTTGAGGATCGAGACCAGGTGGATGACATCGTTGGAGCCTGGATGGCACTGCTCGAACGCTGTGCAGACGACGCGGGAGAGTTGCGGGGCGAGCATGCCGTCGAGCCAACGGGGATCGCGGGGCGAAAAGCCGCCGAGCAGCTCAACGCGCCGGTTGAGCGTATCGAGCAACTCGTCTTTGGAGAGGTCGGGGAAAACGTCGAGCAGGATCGTATCGCCGTGCTGGATACGACGAGAGAGGTTGAAGACAGCGACGCCTGAGATACTGAAGGTTCGAAACAGCACTTCACCGTCTTCGTGCCAGAGCTCATTATGATTGTGGGCGAGCGTCAAGCGGGCACGGACGCGCAGGCCATCCAACGTCTTGAGTGCCGCCCGATCGCCAACGACCGTTGCCGATACGGGGCAGAGGATGGGGTGCAGCGAAGTGAGGGGGAGGCGAAACGTATCGGCGATACCGGTGGGGTTGCCGCCCGTAGCGATAATTACGGCATGTGCCTGCAGGGCCTCGTTCTTGCGAGGGACATCGGCGAGCGCTTTCCGAAGCGAGCGGAGCTCCGATTTTCGGTCGTCGTGCTTTTTTGCCTTGAGTGCCCGCGCTGGACGGTCTATTTGGAGTGCCCAGCCTTCGGAAGCTTTGTGCGCCGAGGCAACGTTGGCTCCGCAGATTAAGGTGATACCTAGGCGGTCGCAAACGCTGAGAAGCGCGTCGCGCACCGATTCGGCGCGAAGGGAGCGCGGGTACAGCCGGCCTTCCTCGGAGGTTGTCATGATGCCCAGCGAGGAGAAGAAACCCATAAGCTCTTGTTCGGGCTGGGGGCCCATGACGGATTCGACGAATGCGGGGTGGTTATACCGCTGAGGATCAATCGATTCGTTGGAGAGGTTGCAACGGCCGTTACCGGTCGCAAGGAGCTTGAGGCCGCAGGCGACATCGCGCTCAACGATGCAGACGCTTTTGCCAGCGCGTGCGGCCGTAATGGCGGCGGCGAGGCCTGAAGCCCCGCCGCCGATTACCAAGACGTCATAGAGGGCGCTCGCGTTCACTTAGGCCTCGTCGGTCTCGTGCGGGGTAATAGCCTCGACGGCAGAGACTGCCTTGGGCAACATGCCATCGGGCAGCGCGGTCTCGACCTCGCCCTTATCGCAGGCCTCGGCGAGTGCCGGATTAATGGGAAGCTGGCCCAAGATGTCGAGGTTATAGCGCTCTGCGACCTCGGGGAGCTTGCTCTTGCCAAAGACCTCAATCTTCTTGCCGCAGTCGGGGCACTCAATATAGCTCATGTTCTCGACAATGCCCAGAATGGGGACGTTCATCTTCTCGGCCATGTTGACCGCCTTGGCGACGATCATCGAGACCAGATCCTGCGGGCTCGTGACGATGACGATGCCGTCGACCGGCAGCGACTGGAAGACGGTGAGCGCGACGTCGCCTGTTCCCGGAGGCATGTCGACCAGTAGGTAGTCGATGGGGCCCCACGAGGTCTCGCTCCAGAACTGCCTAATGGCGCCTGCGATGACCGGACCGCGCCAAAGGACGGGGTCGGTCTCGTTTTGGAGCAGCAGGTTGGAGCTCATGACCTTGACGCCGTGCTCGGAGATTTCGGGCAGCATAAGGTTGCCAAGGGCATGGACGTGGCGTCCACTCATACCGAACATCTTGGGGATAGAGGGACCGGTGATGTCGGCATCGAGGACGCCGACCTTGTGGCCGTGACGGGCAAGCTCGGTGGCGATGGCACCGGTGACAAATGACTTGCCGACACCGCCCTTGCCGGAAAGCACGGCGATGACGCGCTTGACCTCGGACAGCGTGTTCTCCTCAAATTGCGACGGCGACGTTTGTCCGCCGGCGGCCTGTGCGTGTTCGCAACCCATGTATGACTCCTTTGTATATGCTGGGGCCGGGGCCCCGCGATGTGACACGAGCGTCATTGTACCCTCGTTTGCGAGCGGGAGTCATTTGCGATGCGTTTGGGCCGAGCGTGCTTGCAATACGATGGGCCCAAGCGAATGGGCGGGCTTACTGAACTTTGCTGGCGAACTCGAGGTATTGCATGCGCTGCAGCTTGTCGATCGTCGAGGCGTAGGGGCTGTCTTTCGATTCCAAGTCGTAGCGCAGCCCGTCGGCACCGAGATAGCCGGCGACATTGATGGTGGGCACATCTGACCTTGTCGCAAGCAGGGCCTTTTGGTAATTGGTGAGCGGGGCGCCGATCTTATTAAGGGTAATGGCTGCAATCTCGTTTGCCCCGACGGTGTCGTAGACGTTGAGCTCGGTATTGCCGGCGATCTCATAGTTAGCCCAGACGAGATATGTCGACTGATAGATACGGAAAGCGTGGCTTGCCGTATCTTCCTGAGGGTACAGCTCGTCGTTGAGAGTCGTTGCGGCGCTCGGCTGATGGTCGCCAAAAAAGACAAGAACAACCGGTCTGCCGATGTTGCGGAGCTCGTTGATAAAGTACTCGAGGTCCCGGTCGGACGCGTTGATGCAGGTGAGATAGGTGTTGAGCGCGCTGTTGGCGCCTTCGCTGGCTCCCTCGACCCAATAGTTTGTCAGCTCTTCGGCGGGAACGGTGCCATAGTCGTAGCCGCCGTGATTTTGCATCGTGACGTCAAAGATGAACTGCGGCGCTTCGTCGGTTCTAAGCAGGTCGAGTATCTTGTCGTAGGTGGCGTAGTCGCATACGCCGGCATGGTAATAGGGCGCACCTTCGAAATCGCCGATTGAAAGAAAGTCTCCAAAGCCCAGCTGCTGATAGATTTTATCTCGATGGTAGTTGACGGGGTTTTGCGGGTGCATAGCGGTAGTGGTATACCCAAGCTCTTTAAGGTCCTTTGCCAGGCTGTTTACGCCATTCATCTGATACAGCTGATAGGGGATCTTGCCTAATCCGACAAAGGCCGTTGTCGCTCCGGTCAAAAATTCGAATTCGGAGTTCGCCGTTCCGCCACCGGCGACCGAAGCGAGCATGGTGCCGCGAACAAGTGTGTCGGGAAGCGAGTTGTAGAATGCGGGGCCGGTGTACCCGGCCGCCTGGAGCTGCTCAAAGCACGAAAGGTCGCTAAAACTCTCATTCATGACGGCAACAATCGTCGGCTTGATTTCATTGAACTGGGCAACGGCCGCCGCGCGCTGCTCGCTCGAGCCATATGTGCTGTCGTAGGCGGCGGCGAGCTCCTGCTCGATGCTCTGCGCCTCATCGGGCGTATAGTCTTCGGGCTTCTCAATGGGCAACTCGTTGACCATTTCGGTGAACGAAGTGATAAAACCCTGAGACGCATACGTGGTGATGGGCTGCCAACGGTCAAATCCAAAATCCAGCGCCTGCTCCAAGTCGATGTTGGAAAAGCCTGAGAGCCCCACAACGGTCACTAGCAGAAAAGCACAGAGGTTAGCGGCGATAGCGGGGAAGACATGGGTGGGCGTACGGAGCTTCCGCGGTCGGATGAGCGAAAGAAGCCCCAGGGAAATCTCCAGCAGGGCGAGAGAGGTTACGATTCCGGCGGTAAAGGTAAACTCGTATCCCTCGCTCACTTCCATTGCGGTGCCAAGGGCCAAGATATCGCTTGGCAGGATGGCTTCGCCTTTAAACGTTATGACGAAGTGCTCGGCAATGCCAAGGATGCAACAGACGACGGGCACGAGGACCATGACGCCTCCATGACGCTGTCCCAGCAAATAAAGGGAGAGCAGAACCGTCGCGAGCAACCCGACGGAAAACCCGAATGAGTTGGCGGGAATGCGATAGAACGTTTCGTTGCAGGCAATTTCGATTGAAACGAACGAGAGCGCTGAAACAGCGGCGATGACAAGGATGTCGCGGCAAATACAGGCAACCGTTCCCGTCGCAAGGTCGGTTTGGTCGATAAGTCCCGAAACCAAGGGCTCGACAAGAAGCATGACGGCGGCAGCACCGAGCGCCGAATAAGAAAGGACCCATAGGGAGCTGCCCTCATTTACGAGCGATTGATTCGTAATCCATGCAGCTACCACGCCGAGCGGGATGAGGAGCGTCGCGCACCAAAAGACGCGGGCAATGGGTGGCTTTTCGTTGCGTTTGATTGAAAAATACACGCGCACGACGACGGCGGCCACGATAAGGACGGCGATGAATATGGGCAGATTGGCCATGTCGCTCGAAGTGATTTCAAGGGGGATATCTTCGGTCATGGACGTTCCTCTGTTACAGCAAATTAAGTTCAGTATTAGATTACTGTAACCTTTCCACGGCATTTCGAGAAACAAAGCGCCCGATACGCAAAGCTAAAGGTCTGCGAATCTTGTATTACGAACATCTGTGCGCGTCGAGTGCGCTAAACTCATCGGCAGTATGATTCGATGCAATAGGAGGCAAGGAGCTTCCATGTCTGATTCTTCTATCGTTATTCGCGGCGCTCGTGAGCACAACCTCCGTGATATCGATGTTTCCATTCCGCGTGACCAACTCGTGGTCATTACCGGTCTTTCTGGCTCGGGCAAGAGTTCGCTGGCATTTGACACTATCTATGCCGAGGGCCAGCGTCGATACGTCGAGAGTCTTTCGAGCTATGCGCGCCAGTTCTTGGGACAGATGGACAAACCCGACTTGGATTCAATCGACGGCCTTTCGCCGGCGGTGTCGATCGACCAAAAGACGACGTCTAAAAACCCTCGCTCGACGGTTGGCACCGTAACCGAGATTTATGACTATCTGCGCCTGCTGTTCGCCCGTGTGGGCACCCCGCACTGTCCCGAATGCGGCCGTGTCATTGAGCGCCAGACGACCGACCAGGTTGCCGACAAGGTCTTGACGGCGGGGGAGGGCCGCCGCGCGTTTGTGCTAGCACCGGTGGTGCGCGGGCGAAAAGGCGAGTACACCAAACTGTTTGAGGATCTTCGCGCCGAGGGCTTTAGCCGCGTGCGTGTCGACGGTGAAGTGCGCTCGCTCGACGATCCGATCGATCTGGACAAGAAGTTCAAGCACGATATCGAGGTCGTGGTCGACCGCATCGTGATCCGTGAGAACTCTCTGGGCCGTATCGCCGAGTCTGTTGAGCAGGCGACCGCGCTGGCGCACGGCAATGTGAACGTATACTTGCTGCCCGACCGCGACGCTCCCGAGGGGACCGAAGGCGAGTTGCTGGAGTATTCGCTGGCGTTAGCGTGCCCGGAGCATGGGCACTCCATCGATGACCTGCAGCCGCGTGATTTCTCGTTCAACGCGCCCTATGGCGCGTGCCCAGAGTGCGATGGCCTGGGCTTTAAGAAGACGGTCGATGCCGAGGCCCTAATCGAAGACCCCTCGAAGTCGATCGCCGACGGGGTCTTTGGCAGCCTGTTTGGCAACTCTAACTACTATCCGCAGATTTTCGCTGCGGTCTGCAAACACTTTAAGGTGAGCGTCGATACGCCGTGGGAGGATCTGCCTCCGCGGGTGCGTCGCGCGTTTTTAGACGGCATGGGCGACCAGAAGATTTCGGTCGACTATCAAAAGCTCGATGGGCGCCGCAGCCAGTGGGACACCAAGTTCTCGGGCGTGCGCAATATCCTGTACGAGCGCTATACCGAGACGACGAATGAGAACACCAAGGCGCGCTTGGAGAAGTACATCCGCGAGGAGCCGTGCTCGAGCTGCCACGGCGCTCGTTTGCGCCCCGAGATGCTCGCCGTCACCGTGGGCGGCAAGTCCATTTACGAGGTTTGTTGTCTGTCGTGCCGTGAGTCGCTCGAGTTTTTTGAGGGCCTGGAACTCACCGAGCGCCAACAGTTTATCGGCGGGCGCATCGTCAAGGAAATCCTGGAGCGCTTGCGTTTTCTGGTCGATGTCGGACTCGACTATCTGACCCTCGATCGTGCCTCGGCGACGCTTTCCGGAGGCGAGGCCCAGCGCATTCGCCTGGCAACGCAGATCGGCGCCGGCCTCATGGGTGTCCTGTACATTTTGGACGAGCCATCGATTGGCCTCCATCAGCGCGATAACGAGCGCCTGATCAAGACGCTTGAGCGCCTACGCGATATCGGCAATACCGTCATCGTCGTCGAGCATGATGAGGATACGATTCGTGCTGCCGACTATGTGATCGACATGGGCCCCGGCGCGGGCGTGAACGGCGGACACGTAGTCGCGGCGGGAACGCCTGCCGATATCATGGCGTGTCCCGAGTCGATGACGGGCGCTTATCTGACCGGCAAACGAATGATCCGGGTTCCCGATGAACGCCGCAAGCCCGGTCGCGGCTGCCTTAAGATCACGGGCGCCCGCGCCAACAACCTCAAAAACGTTACCGCCAAGATCGAGTTTGGTACGCTTACGGTCGTTACCGGCGTGTCGGGATCGGGTAAGAGCTCCCTGGTTACCGACACTATCGCACCTGCCCTTACGAATGCCATTCACCGTTCGACGCGCCCTGTGGGTCCGTATAAGAAAATCGAGGGCATCGAGTGTATCGATAAGGTTATCGATATCGACCAGTCGCCGATTGGCCGCACGCCGCGTTCCAACCCTGCTACGTACATTGGCCTGTGGGATGATCTTCGCGCGCTGTTTGCGAGTACGCCGGAGTCGAAGGCGCGCGGCTACTCGCCGGGACGTTTCTCCTTTAACGTGAGCGGCGGTCGCTGCGAAGCATGCAAGGGCGACGGACAAATTAAGATCGAGATGCACTTCCTTCCCGATATCTATGTCCCCTGTGAGGTCTGCGGCGGCAAACGCTATAACCGCGAGACGCTTGAGGTCACCTACCGTGGTAAGACCATCTCGGACGTGCTCGACATGAGCGTCACCGAGGCACTGGCCTTCTTTGGGAATATCCCGCAGATTAAGCGCAAGCTCCAGACGCTGTACGATGTAGGCTTGGGCTACGTGAGCCTGGGCCAGCCCGCTACGACGCTCTCGGGCGGCGAGGCGCAGCGTGTGAAGCTCGCCAAGGAGCTTCATCGACGCCAGACGGGCAAGACGTTCTATATTTTGGATGAGCCGACGACCGGCCTTCATTTTGAGGACGTCCGCCAGCTGCTCGATGTGCTGCAGCGCTTGGTCGATGCGGGCAACACGGTGCTGGTGATTGAACACAACCTTGATGTCATCAAGGTTGCCGACCGCCTGATCGATATGGGCCCCGAGGGCGGTAACGGCGGCGGAACCGTCGTGGTTTCGGGCACACCGGAGCAGGTTGCGGACTGTCCGCAGAGTTATACGGGCAAGTTTTTGGCGCCGTTGCTCAGGCGTGACCGGGAGCGTCAGGCTCAACTTGATGCTCAATAAATAGGCGATTCAGTTTATGGGCGCCATCGACTCCTTGTGATTCGATGGCGCTTGCTGTGTCGAAGTGACGTATGCAGCCGAATTGGACATATACTTAATCCTTGCGTCCGAATGCGAGGGAAAGGATATGCCATGGCAAAGGCTGTAAAGACGCCAAAAACCAATGCGATGCGCGAGCTGGAAAGCGCCGGCATTTCCTATGTTCTACATACGTACGAAGACGATGGTGATGAGTCGGCGGGCCTGGGGGTCGCGATTTCGGAGCAGCTTGGCGAGGAGCCCGGACAAGGATTTAAGACCTTGGTCTGCGTGACGCCGTCCAACGACCACGTCGTGTGCTGCATCCCTGTTGCCGACGAGCTCGATCTAAAGTCCGCCGCGCGTGCCGCGGGGGAGAAGTCCTTGGCCATGATGCATGTGAAGGATTTGCTTGCGGCGACTGGCTACGTTCGCGGCGGCTGCAGTCCGGTCGGTATGAAAAAACGCTACCGGACGCTCATTGATGAGACATGTGTCCTTTGGGATACCATTTTTATTTCGGGAGGCAAGCGTGGTTATCAGCTTGAGCTTGCACCTGATGATTTAATTGCATTTTGCGGGGCGACGGTCGCCCCAATTACGAGAGAGGACTGAGCGATGCCGCAGGAAGAATTGAAGTGCGGAGCTCATTTTGCAAAAGAATCTGCGCCTCAGACACCCTCATCCGAAGCTTCTTCGTCGCGAGACGACACTGACGACATGGGCTCGTCGGACTACTCCACGGTTGGTCGTTCCGCCGGGCTTATGACCATCCTGACCATCGTGTCTCGCGTCACCGGTTTTATCCGCACGTGGGCAATGGCGGCCGCTATCGGCATGTCGCTGCTCTCGTCTTCCTATCAGGTCGCCAACAACCTGCCCAATATGCTCTACGAACTCGTGATGGGCGGCATGCTCGTGACGGCGTTTTTGCCCGTGTACATGGGCGTGAGGCGTGAGCAGGGTCGCGAGGCCTCTAACGAGTACGTGGGCAACCTGCTCGGTATTCTGCTATTGGTGCTGGGTGGCATTTCGTTGCTGGGGACCGTGTTCGCCCCGGGCTTTATCTGGACGCAATCGTTCCTTTCGGGTGACGGCGGCAGCATGGATACCGCTGCGTTCATGTTCCGTTTCTTTGCCATCCAGATTCTGTTTTATGGTTTGGGCTCGGTGTTTTCGGGCGTCCTCAACGCACACCGCGACTACTTCTGGTCGACGTTTGCCCCGGTCCTCAACAATGTGATCGTCATTGCGAGCTTTATGGGCTTTGCGCCCGTGTCCGCACAGTTTGGCGGACGTGCCGGCATCATCTTGATTGCGGCCGGTACGACCCTCGGTGTCTTTGTTCAGATGGCATGTCAGATCCCCGCGCTTGGCAAGCACGGCGTGCATCCCCATATCCATATCGACTTTAAGGACCCCGCACTGCGCCAGACGATTGCGCTCGGTATCCCGACGCTGCTCGCCACGGTGTGCATGTTTGTCTCGACTTCTATCACCAACGCTGCTGCGCTGGTGGTCCAGCCCGAGACTGGTCCTTCCGTCATCGCCTATGCGCGCCTGTGGTACACGCTGCCCTACGCGCTGATTGCCGCCTCGCTTTCGACGGCGCTCTATACCGAGCTCTCTCACGACGCACAGGAGAAGGATTACGACAGCGTCCGCACGGGCATTTCGCGTGGCGTCGCCCAGATGCTGTTCTTCCTGATTCCATTCGCGCTGTACCTGATTGTCTTCGCGCGTCCGCTCAACATGATCTACTGCGCTGGCAAGTTCGATGAGTCCGGTGTGGCGCTGGTGTCGGAGTTCCTTATCTACCTGGCACTTTCCCTGCCGCTCTACGGCGTGGTCGTGCTGATGCAGAAGAGCTTCTCTGCCTTGCTCGACATGAAGCCCTATAGCCGCTATTGTCTGTATTCCGCCATCGGCCAGGCCGGCTCGGTTCTGCTGTTTGGCGTTGTGCTGGGCTTCGGTATGCCGGCAATCGCGCTTTCGTATGTCGTCGACTACGTGATCTTGGTCGGTTGCTCGCTGTGGTGGCTGCGTCGTCGTCTGCGTGGTCTTCAGGTTAAATCTATCCTGCATGGCGGTTTCTTTGGCCTTTTGCTCGGTGGCCTGGGTGCTGCCGCAGGCGCCGGCGTCATGTGGGCGCTTGAGCACTTTGTCGGGGCACTTGGCGGCTCGATTCTGATTACTCTTGGCTACGTTTGCGTTGCGGGTGTCGTCTCGCTTGCTGTTACCTTTGGCCTTGCCGTCGTCCTTAAGATGCCCGAGGTCTCGGCGCTGATTCGTCGCAAGTAGGTGCGCGTGGCCGGTCACGACAACATTCCAACGCTTGCCGAGCAGGTTTCGCGCGTTCCCACGCAGCCCGGCTGCTACCTTTGGAAAGACGCCAAGGGCGATGTCATCTACGTGGGCAAGGCGAAAAACCTGCGCGCCCGTATGCGTCAGTACGTGACGCTGCAGGACGAGCGCCAGAAGATCCCGCTGATGATGCAGCTGGTGGCGAGCTTTGACTATATCGTGGTGGAGACCGAGCACGAGGCGTTGGTGCTCGAGCGCAATTTGATTGGTCAGTACCATCCGTACTTTAACGTCGACCTCAAGGATGACAAGAGCTACCCCTTTATCGCCATTACAAAGGGCGACCTGTATCCCGCTATCAAATACACGCGTGAGCGTCATAAGCCGGGAACGCGCTATTTTGGACCTTATACCGATAGCCGCGCGGCACGTGAGACGATAGATACGCTGCGCAAGGTTATCCCCATCTGCTCCGCATCCTGTGCGGAGTGGCGTCGTTGTCGCCGTATCGTCGAGTCCCACAAGGGCGAGGAAGACATCGTCAATATGATTTGCGCGCAAAACGGGCGCCCCTGCTTTGACTACCATGTCGGGCGCGGCCCGGGTGCGTGTGTCGGCGCGATTTCCCCGGCAGACTATGCCAAGAACGTCAAGCGTGTCGAGCGCTTTTTGTCGGGCTATCGCAAGGATGTCGTCGATGAGCTGACCTCCGAGATGACGGATGCCGCTGAGGCGCTCGACTTTGAGCGCGCGGCACGCGTCAAACGTCGTTTGGAGGTCATCAGGGGTCTGGACGATCGTCAGCAAGTCGTTTTTCCCTCCAGTGTCGATATAGATGTCATTGGTTTCTATCGCGAGGAGACCATCTCCGCCGCTTGCGTCTTCGTCGTTCGCGAGGGCCGAACAGTTCGCACCTGCGAGTTCATTCTCGACAAGGGTCTTGATGTTGACGAGGAAGAGCTCCAGTCGGGCTTTCTTAAGCGCTATTACGACGAGACGGCTGATATTCCAGCTGAGGTCAACCTTTCCGTCGAGCTTGAGGATGCGGAAGCGCTGGGGGAGTGGCTTGCGGGCAAGCGTGAGCGTTCCTGCCATCTCCATAGGCCGCAGCGTGGCGAAAAGCACCGTCTGCTCGATATGGCATCCAAAAATGCGCGCCATGCCCTCATGCGCTACATGATGCGAACGGGGTACGCTGACGACCGCACCAATCAAGCGCTCCTGGAGCTCGAAAGTGCGTTGGCGCTGCCATCGCCGCCGTTGCGTATCGAGTGCTTCGATATCTCTACACTGCATGGCACCTTTACGGTCGCCTCGATGGTGGTGTTTACCAACGGGCGCGCCGACAAGAGTCAGTATCGTCGTTTTAAAATTCAGGCCGAATTGGACGAGGCAAACGACTTCGTGTCGATGTCCGAGGTTTTGGGACGACGTTATGCTCCCGAGCGCATGGCCGACGAGCGCTTTGGCTCGCGCCCCGATTTGCTCGTTGTCGATGGCGGTAAGCCGCAATTGACCGCTGCGATCAAGCAACTTGAGGCTCTTGGGCTCGATATACCAGTTTGTGGCTTGGCAAAGGCCGATGAGGAGGTTTTCGTGCCTTGGGACGAGACTCCCGTCGTGCTGCCGACCGGGTCCGCGTCGCTCTATCTAATTAAACAGGTGCGCGATGAATCGCACCGTTTTGCCATCACGTTCCATCGCGAATTGCGCGATAAAGCCATGACGGTTTCGGTACTCGATGACGTTCCAGGCGTGGGACCCACCAGAAAACGTGCCCTTATGCGCCATTTTGGCTCGATGAAGCGTTTGCGCGCGGCGAGCGAGCAAGAGATCGCGGAAGTTCGAGGCGTTCCTGCCGATGTCGCCAAAGCGGTTCACGAGGCGCTCGTTGCATGGAATGCCGAGCGCGCCGAGGCGGCGGCAAAGCAATCCGAAAACTAAACACGCCTCTAAACAACTGATATACATGATTGCGTGATTTTCAATCATTTATTTCACGGCGATTACCAGCCGATTTCGGGTTTAATTAACGCTAAAACGTTTGACTAGCCATGGTGAACAACCCTGCTATCCTGCGGGTTGACGAAGACTGATATCTCACCTCGTCGATACATACTGTCTGGCGAATCGTTTGTCAATGAATTCGGTGAACGGTAGCAAATACCGTTCAAGCGTATGTATGTATCGGTCGCCGAGCGCGGCACCTCAGTTGGGTTCGTCGGTAGGTAAGGTATATATCGTCCGCAAGTTGCGCGGGGGCACGTCTAGGCGCTCCCGGGTAAGATTCTCTATTGATAGGAGAAGACATGGCCATCATCAACAAGGGTATGTCCAGGCGTTCGTTCCTCGGCCTCACCGGCAGCGTCGCTGCTGTCGCAGGGCTTGGTCTCACCGGCTGCGGTGGCAGCTCTAGCGACGAGGGTTCCGCTTCCGGTTCCACCGATTCCGCCAACCGTGGCGGCGGCGTGATCACCGCTGGTTCCGCTTACGCTCCGTCCAGCTTCGATCCCGCCAGCACCGGCTCCGCTGTGGGCCTGGGTGCTAACTGGCACGTCGTCGAGGGCCTCTACGGCATCGATTACCACGACTACAGCACCTTCAACGAGCTCGCCACCGACGATCCCAAGTCTGTGGACGACACCACTTTCGAGGTCACCATCCGCAAGGGCGCCAAGTTCTCCGATGGCACCGAGGTCACCGCTGACGATGTCGTTGCCTCCTACACCGCTTGCGCCGCTTCCGCTACCTATGCTCCGTTCTTCCAGCCCTTCGAGTCCATCGAGGCCAAGGACGCCAGCACCGTGACGGTCAAGACCAAGGTCCCCAACTTCTCCCTGCTCAAGGATCGTCTGGCCATCGTCCGCGTTACCCCGGCCACCCAGACCGAGGAGGATCGCGCCAAGCAGCCGATCGGCTCCGGCCCCTGGATGTACGACTCTATCTCCGATACCGAGATCACCCTGGTTCCCAACCCCGAGTACAACGGTGAGTATGCTGCCGAGGATAAGAAGATCCAGTACAGCATCCTGACCGACCCCACCGCTCGCGTTACCGCTCAGCAGGAGGGCTCCACGCTCGTTATGGAGCTCGTTACCGCTGACGCCGTCGACCAGCTCGAGAGCGCCGGCTGCAAGATCGATAACGTTCAGGGTTTCGGCACCCGCTTCATCATGTTCAACGTCGCCAAGGAGCCTTGGAACAACGTCAAGGTCCGTCAGGCTGTCATGTATGCGCTCGACACCGAGAAGATGGTCAGCAACACCTTCGCCGGCCTTGCCACCGCTGCCAGCTGCTACCTGCCCAAGAGCTTCACCAACTATCATGAGGCTTCCACGGTGTACAAGACCGACGCCAAGAAGGCCAAGAAGCTCATCGAGGAGTCCGGCATCACCCCGGGTGCCATCACCCTGCGCACCACCGACAACGAGCAGATTAAGGGCATGGCCGCCCAGGTCAAGAATGACCTCGACGCTCTCGGCTTCGATGTGACCATCCAGACCGATACCTCGCCGGCCACCTACGCTGCCATCGACGGCGGCGAGGCCTACGATATCCTCCTTGCCCCTGGCGATCCTTCCTGCTTCGGCGCCGACCCCGACCTGCTGCTCAACTGGTGGTACGGCGACAACGTCTGGATGCAGACCCGTTGCCCGTGGAAGGAGTCCGCTGAGTGGCAGAAGCTCCACGGTCTCATGGACGAGGCTCTTGCCGCTGAGGGCGATGAGCAGCAGAAGAAGTGGAACGAGTGCTTCGACATCATTGCCGACAACGCCGTTCTGTACCCCGTTGTCCACGTCAAGACCGTCTCCGCTTCCTGGGACGATCCGTCCACTGCGCCCAACGGTGAGGCCCTCGATGGCTTCAAGGGCATCGGCACGACGAGCATGTCCTTCAGGGGCGTTGCGACCGTCAAGGCGTAAGACTCGCTTGAGTCTGTATGCAGGATGTCGGTCGTTGGGACCGTATCCTCATAGTTGAAACAAAGACCCGGGCGACCTCGATGTCGCTCGGGTCTTGTAATGAGTATCCGTACTCATATACCAGTTGGTCCTACCGACAAAAGAAAGGGGAGAGAACGTGAACAACTTGCTACGTTTGATTGGAAGGCGTCTTGTGGCGCTGCCGATCATGGCATTGGGCGTCACCGTCCTGGTGTTCTTCCTTATGTCGTTCTCCAAGACCGACCCCGCCTACACGGCGTTGGGTGACGGTGCCTCGCCCGAGGCGGTTGCCGAGTACCATGAGAAGTATGGTCTGGACGACCCCTGGCCTGTGCGCTACGTGCGCTATATGGGCGATTTGATCCATGGCGACATGGGCACCTATGGTGCTGCTCGCAACTCCGTTGCCAAGCGCATCTCCACGGCCCTGCCCGTCACGATGCAGCTGACCTTCATCGGCCTTGCCATCGGTGCGGTCGTTTCGTTTTTACTCGGCGTCATCGCGGCACTGTATCGCGACAAATGGCCGGACCAAGTGATCCGCGTCTTTTCCATCGCCGGCTTGGCAACCCCGTCGTTCTGGCTTGCCGTTCTGTTGATCCTGCTGTTCTCTTCCTACCTTAAGGTGCTTCCGGCATCGGGTGCTCTGCCTCACTTCACCACGAATCCGGCTGGCTATCTGGGACGTATGATCATGCCCGCTATCGCCTTGGCATTTCCGCTGACGGGCCAGATGACTCGTATCGTGCGTACCGCCATGGTCGAGGAGCTCGATAAGGATTATGTCCGTATGGCTCGCGGCGCCGGCGTTCCCGAGAAGGTCGTCGTCGGCATCAACGTTCTTCGCAATGCGCTGATCACCCCGGTCACCACCCTCGGTCTTAAGATCGGTTACCTCATGGGCGGCGCCGTCGTCATCGAGGTTATCTTCAACCTCCCCGGCATGGGCACCGCGATTCTGCAGGGCGTTCAGGGCAACGAGGCGAACCTGGTTCAGGGCGTCGTTATCGTCGTTGCTCTTGCCTTCATCATCATCAACATCGTGGTTGACATGCTCTACCTGCTCATCAACCCGCGCATCAGGACGGTGTAGATTATGGTAAAGATTCGAGAGAAGCAAACCGAGCAGCTCGAGAAGGCTGCCTCCAAGGGGCTCAAGCTCGGTGGCTGGAAGAAGATGACGCTGTCTTCTAAGATTGCCGCCGTCGTGTTGGTGCTGGTCGCCCTGACTGCGATTCTGGCGCCCCTTCTTGCCCCCTATAGCCCGGTCGAGATTTTTACGGCTCGCCAGGCTCCCGGCAACGGATTTATCTTCGGTACCGACGATAAGGGTCGCGACATTCTGTCGCGCATGCTCTACGGTGGTCGTTACTCGCTGATTATCGGCTTTGGCGCCACTGCCATGGCTCTGGTCTGCGGCTCGGTCGTGGGCGCCCTTGCGGCGGTTTCGCGCAAGGCCGTTTCCGAGACGATCATGCGTATCCTGGACATCATCATGTCCATCCCGGGCATCGCCCTCGCGGCCGTCTTCGTCTCCATCCTGGGCAACTCCGTGCCGTCGATCATCTTCGCCATCGGCTTTATGTACACTCCGCAGATTGCCCGTATCGTGCGCGCCAACATCGTGTCCGAGTACGGCGAGGACTATGTCCGCGCGGTCATCGTTTCCGGCGCCAAGGCTCCGTGGATTTTGATCAAGCATGTTCTGCGTAACTGCATCGCCCCGATCATGGTCTTCACCGTTACCCTGGTCGCCGACGCCATCATCTTCGAGGCCTCGCTGACCTTCATCGGCGCTGGTATCCAGGAGCCCACCGCTACCTGGGGCAACATCCTCGCCGACGCCCGCGGCGGCGTGCTCGCCGGCCGTTGGTGGCAGGCGCTGTTCCCGGGCCTGGCCATCATGATCACCTGCCTGGCGCTCAACATCCTCTCCGAGGGCATTACCGACGCCATGGCCGCTGCCCCCTCCGCCGCCCTGGATCCGACCGATTCCTCCAAGCGTCGCGAGGCCGACCTGCTGGTCTCCGACCCCGTTCGCGCCTACAAGGAGCAGGCCCAGTCCCTCTCCGCTCGCCTTGGCGCCCTGCGCGATGTCGAGCTCAAGCGTGACGATCGCCATGTGCCCGACGAGTCTGTCGAACCGATTCTCTCGGTCCGTGACTTCTGCATTCAGTTTGAGCATCACGGCGATATCAACGTCGTCGACCATGTCAACTTTGACGTCCGTCCTGGTCAGACCATGGGCCTGGTGGGCGAGTCCGGTTGCGGTAAGTCCATCACCACGCTGGCCATCATGGGCCTGACCGACGATGACGAGCACCTTTCCGGCCAGGTCCTCTGGGAGGGCCGCGACCTGCTCAAGATGAGCAAGAAGGAGTGGTTCGGCCTGCGCGGTACCGATATCGCTATGGTCTATCAGGACGCCCTGTCCTCGCTCAACCCCTCCATGCTCATCTCTGCCCAGATGAAGCAGCTCACCAAGCGCGGCGGCACCCGCAGCGCCGAGGAACTCCTGGAGCTCGTGGGCCTCGACCCCAAGCGTACGCTCGAGAGCTACCCGCATGAGCTTTCCGGTGGCCAGCGTCAGCGTGTTCTGATCGCTATGGCCCTTACCCGCGACCCCAAGCTGGTCATCTGCGACGAGCCCACGACCGCTCTGGACGTTACCGTCCAGAAGCAGGTCATCAAGCTGCTCAACGACCTTCAGGCCAAGCTCGGCTTTGCCATGATCTTCGTCTCGCATGACCTGGCGCTGGTCGCCGAGGTCGCCCATAACATCACGGTTATGTACGCCGGTCAGGTTATCGAGCAGGCGCCCACCAAGGAGCTGCTCACTAACCCGATCCACGAGTACACCCGCGGTCTTCTGGGCTCCGTTCTGTCCATCGAGAGCGGTTCGGGCCGTCTGCACCAGGTGCCCGGCGCCGTTCCGAGCCCGCGCGATTTCCCCAAGGGCGATCGCTTCGCGCCCCGCTCGAGCCATCCGCGCATTGGCCTGGACACCCGTCCGGTCTTCAAGCGCGTGCCCGGCACCGAGCACTTCTATTCCGAGCTCCCCGACGAGGTGCTCAAGGCAAATGGTTTGACCCCTCACGCGGAGGTGATGTAGATGAGCGAGACCGCAGTCAACGGCGTCGAGCCGATCATCTTCCTTGATGACGTCCACGTCACCTTTAGGACCCGTACCGGCTCGATTCTGCACCCCAACCTGGTTCACGCCGTCCAGGGTGTAACGATTAAGCTCATGCCCGGTCAGACGATCGGCATCGTCGGCGAGTCCGGTTGCGGAAAGTCCACCACCGCTAACGTCATGTGCGGCCTGCAGGCCCCAACGAGCGGCAAGGTCTACTTTAAGGGCAAGGACGTTACTAAGCGTACCGCCGAGGACCGTCGTCACATGGGCCGTGTCATCTCGGTCGTGTTCCAGAATCCGGCTACGGCGCTCAATCCCCGCATGGTCGTTCGCGAGCAGCTGCTCGACCCCATGCGCGTCCACAACCTGGGTACCGAGGCCGAGCAGGAGAAGCGCGTCAAGGAGCTCCTGGAGCTCACCGGTCTGCCCAGCTCTGCCGCCGAGGTTCTTCCCGGCCAGCTTTCGGGCGGCCAGCGCCAGCGCGTCGCAATTGCCCGTGCCCTGTCGTTGAACCCCGATGCCATCATCGCCGACGAGCCCACCTCGGCTCTGGACGTTTCGGTCCGCGCGCAGATTCTGAACCTGCTGACCGACCTTAAGAAGGAGCTCGGCCTGGCCATGGTGTTCATCAGCCATGACATCCAGACGGTCCGCTATATCTCTGACGACATCATCGTTATGAATGGCGGCAAGATCGTCGAGCAGGGCGAGGCCAAGCAGGTCTTCCAGCACCCTCAGGACCCCTACACCAAGATGCTGCTCGGTGCTGCGCCGTCGCTGCTGCATCCCAAGCTCGGCGAGTAGCCTCGCTTTCCCTCCCGTGCGCCCGGTTCCCTTGCCGGGCGCACCTCCGTTGCGATTTCGAAAGGTTGGGTTCACGAGCCATGCCAAGTGCTCAGGAGCTACAACAGCAATTTGGTGGGTATCGGGGCGCCATGCCCCGTCCATCAGATTTCGATCTCTTTTGGAAGGACCGCATGGCCGAGGCCGACGCCGTCGGGCTTGACTATGCGATCGAGACGGCATCGGTCACCGATGCCGTGACCTGCCAGCTTTTCGACCTCTGGTATACCGGCATGTGTGGCGCTCGCCTGCATGCCAAGTACCTTAAACCCGTCTCGGACGAGCCCGTGCCATTGGTACTTCAGTTCCATGGGTATCCGGGTGCAAGCCGCAGCTGGTTTGAGCAGGCGTCGTTTGCGGGCATGGGCATGGCACTCATCGCCCTCGACTGCCCCGGCCAAGGAGGTCCCTCCGAGGACATTGGTGGATTTGAGGGCACAACGGTCGCGGGCCATATCGTCGCCGGTATCGACGGCGATCCGGCCAACCTCTACTATGTCCGCTTGCACCAAGATATTCGCATCCTGTGCCGCATCGTTCGCGAGCTCGAGGGCATCGATCTTGCCCGTGTGTTTGTGAACGGCGCGTCGCAGGGCGGCGGTTTGGGCATTGCGACCTGTGCACTTAACAGCGAGCTTATCAATCGCGCCGCCATCCTCTATCCCTTCCTGTCGGATTTCCGCCTGGTCTGGGATTTGGATGCCGACGACATTGCCTACGAGGGCCTGCGCTATTGGTCTCGCTGGTTTGACGAGGACTCGACTCGTATCGACGAAGCCTATGCCAAGCTGGCGTGCTTCGATTCCAAGAACTTTGCCCCTATGGTCAAATGCCCCGTGCTGTTTGGCACCGGCACAGCCGATACCGTCTGTCCGCCAGCGACGCAGTTTGCGGTCTATAACAACCTGACCTGTGAAAAGCGTCATGAGTTCTTTGAAGGCTTTGGCCACGAGGAGATTCAGGATTTTGACGATCTGATCATTCCGTTTTTCTGCAAGGGAGGGGAGGCTCATGTCTAAGTGCGAGAGCAATGTCAATGAGCTGATTGTCTCCGACCTTGTGGGGATTCCCGGAACGGTCTCGTCAAGGCTCGCTGATTTCCGGGATTGGCGCGGTGATGCTTCTGCGGATGTTTCCGAATTAGAGATAGCCGCTTCGGACCTTGAGGTTTGCGGGCCGAGTATTACGGCGATCGATTTCGCCAATCCGTATGCCCGCTACTCCGAGGTTTCCTTTGAGCTTGGTGGCGATGTGGTCCACGCACGTTTGATCGAGCCTGCCGGTCGCGCCCGAGCATCCGAGCTTGTGCCGCTATGTCTGATGTTTCACGACATCGACCGACCCGTGCGGGGATGGCATCACATGACGAGGTTTGCGGCCATGGGATATGCCGTGCTTGCGCTGGACGATGAGGCGATTGGATCCAGCGAGCTGCAGCAGGGGATTGCCTCTCCTGCTTTTGTCAAGCGCGTCCGTTGGGGTTGCGCGATGGCGAAGGTGGCGCGCAATCTTGATGGCGTGGACCCCGACCGCATCTTTGCATGGGGCGAGGGCCTTGGCGGCGGAGTCGCGCTGGCGGTTTCTGCTCTGGACGAGCGGGGCCTCGCCTGCACGGCGGTTGCCAATCCAATTCCCGGTGGCCTCGAGACGTTGTCGTCTCGGGTGCGTGGATCGGTGCTCATGGGCACATCGCTCATGGATGCCGTGAGTGATCCCAAGGGCCAGTTTGCCGTATTCAACGGTCTTGAGTGTGACCGGAGGCATATCATCTATGCCAAATACGCTCATGAGCGCATCAACGCGTTCGAAAACGAAGTCATCGACTTTTTTAACCAAACGTTCTACCCGTGTTCTTTGGCCTAGACGGCCTGGACACTGCCAACAAGAGTGGGTGGCATAGGGCCGCCCGCCAGACAACTAAGGAGATTCTTGTGGCAACTCAGAAATTCACCGGCGTTATCCCTCCCGTCGTTGTTCCCGATACCGAAGACCACCAGCTCGACGTTGCCTCCTTTGAGCGCAGCATCAACCGCATGATCGATGCCGGCGTCGATGGCCTGTTCTTCCTGGGCTCTTCGGGCGAGGTCGTTTTCTCCACCGATGAGCGTCGTCGCCAGATCATCGCCGAGGCCGTTCGTATCGTCGACCACCGCGTGCCCGTCCTGGTCGGCATCATCGATACCGAGACCGAGCGCATGATCGAGCACGGTAAGGTCGCTCAGGAGCTGGGCGCCGATGCGCTTGTCGCCACCTGCCCGTTCTATGCCCTGCAGGGCATGACCGAGGTCGAGGAGCACTTCCGCATCCTGCACGAGGAGCTCGACCTGCCCATCTTTGCCTATGACATTCCCGTCTGCGTTCACACCAAGCTCCCCTGGAAGCTCCTTGCCAAGCTCGGCGCCGAGGGCGTCCTTGCTGGCGTCAAGGATTCCTCGGGTGATGACATCTCGTTCCGCTATCTCGTTCAGGAGAACGAGAAGAACGGCCATCCAATGAGCATCCTCACCGGTCACGAGGTTGTTGTCGACGGCGCTTACCTCGGTGGCGCCGACGGTTCTGTCCCGGGCCTTGCCAACGTTGAGCCCGAGGGCTACGTGCGCCAGTGGAAGGCCGCTCAGGCCGGCGACTGGGCTACCGTCAAGGCCGAGCAGGATCGCCTCAATGAGATTTCGCACATCTGGGACGTCACCTCGGGCGTCCAGGGCTATGCCGGTGGCGTCGGCGCCTTCAAGACCGCTATGAACCTCATGGGCATCTTCGACAGCCCGACCATGCCGCGCCCGGTGAAGGCCATGACCGGCGAGAACGTCGAGGCGATTAGGAAGGTCCTTCAGGACAACGGTCTCCTGTAAAGCTTCCCAGGCACCCGACCTCGCCGTTCAACCGTGTGGCCATGACCCATTAGGTCAATGGCCACACGGTTTCTCGGCGATCTCGGACACCTGGAAAACCTTTACTGCGCTGTGACGGCTAGCCTGACGGCGCATTTCCTGTAGTTGTTTTTATCTCCGAAGGAGAGCGACATGGAGAACAAGTACGTCTGCTCTGTCGATATCGGCGGAACTAAAATTGCGACTGCCATCATGGAGTACCCGGCTGACGGTAGTGTGCCCCATCCCGTTTTTGAGGCCGAGGTTCCTACCGAGGCCCAGGAGGGCGGCGAGGCCGTCTTCCAGCGTATCGAGGCGTCTATCAAGGCCGCTCTTGAGGCGAATCCCGATGTCGAGGTTCTCGGTGTCGGTATCGGTGCCGCAGGCGTCGTCGATCCCAAAACGGGCGCCATTGCTTATGCCAATGAGATCATGCCCGGCTGGTCCGGCGTTCAGTTGGGGCCGCGTCTGCGCGAGGACCTTGGTCTTCCCGTTGCCGTTGTGGGCGACGTGCAGGCTCATGCTCTGGGCGAGGCCCACTGGGGCGTCGGCAAGGGCAAGTTCTCCGTCTTGTGCCTGGGAATCGGTACGGGCATCGGTGGCGCATATGTCGAGAACGGCCGCGTGATGCAGGGCTTCCATGGTGCTGCCGGTCATATGGGCCACATCGAGTGCTCGGCTGCCGCCGGCATTCCCTGCGCCTGCGGGCGTTCCGGCCATCTTGAGTCTGTTGCTTCGGGCACCTCGATTGGCCGTATGTACGACGAACGCTTCGGTCGAGTTGACCCCAGCCGTCCTTCGGTCGGTCGCGACGTGAACGACCTGTGTCGTGCTGGCGACGCAAAGGCGACCGAGGTCATCCATGACGCCGGCTTTGCGCTGGGCGCCAGCTTGGGCTCGCTTGCCAATATTCTGGATCCAGAGGTCATCGTGCTTTCGGGCGGCGTAATTCATCAGGGTCCCGATTGGCGTTCGCAGACGTGGAAGGATTCGGTGCACGAGGGCTATGCCAGCCAGGCGCTCGATCCGCTCCAGGACACGCCGATTCTCATCGGGTCTCTGGAGGGCGATGCTCCGCTCATCGGTGCCGCCGAGCATCTTCTCGCTTCGTTAAAGTAAACGTATCTGCTGTAGGAGCCTCCCGAGACAACACGCCTCGGGAGGCTGTTCTGAGAAAGGTTGCAGCCTTATGACCGTCGATCCTTTGATTCAATCCCTGAAGGGTAAGCTCGTCGTGAGCGTTCAGGCGTATATGGGCGAGCCGCTTCGTACGCCCGAGACCATGGCTCAAATGTCTCGCGCTTGCGAACTCGGCGGCGCCGCCGCCATTCGCTGCCAGGGCCTTGCCGACATTGCCGCCATTAAGGGTCGCTGTGAGGTTCCTGTTATTGGCCTATGGAAGGATGGACACGAGGGCGTTTACATCACGCCGACGCTGCGTCACGCCCGCGCCTGCGTTGCTGCTGGTGCCGATATCGTGGCGATCGACGCCACCGATCGTCCGCGCCCCGATGGCAAGACGGTCGAGGATACCTTCCGTCCGCTGCACGAGGAGGGTGTGCTCCTGATGGCGGATTGTGCCACCATCGAGGACATTCGCCGTGCGGTTGATATGGGCTTCGACCTGGTATCTACCACGCTCTCTCACGGTGTCGCCGCCATCGATTGCACCATGGCCGATGGCCCCGACCTGCCGCTCCTGCGTCAGGCGACCGAGGAATTCCCCGGCCTTCCCATCATTTGCGAGGGTCGCGTGCATACGCCCGAGGAGGCTCGCGCCGCGATCGATGCTGGCGCCTGGGCCGTTGTCGTCGGCACCGCCATCACGCACCCCACGAGTATTACAAGTTGGTTCAAGGCTGCGCTTGAGGCGTAAGACAGGCCTCGTATCCGCTCGGGGCGGTATACTCAATAAAGGCAATTGACCGCGCGGGATCCGGGTTGCTGGGTCCCGCGCTTGTTTTCGGGAGGCAGCACATGCAAAAGGGAGATGCCATGGATGCGGCGGAGCGCTCGGAGCGCATCCCCGATATCGTCATCATCACCGGATTGTCCGGATCGGGCCGCACGCAGGCCATGCACGTGTTCGAGGACATGGGCTATTTTTGCATCGATAACCTGCCTCCGCGTCTGATCGCCCAGCTTGCCGAGCTCGTCGGCATTAATACGGGCGTGGGCAGGCATCTCGCCGTCACCTGCGATTTGCGTAGCCAGGGCTTGTTCGATGAGCTGCTCGATGCGGTCGCCGCGCTCGAAGAGCGCGAGATGAGCTGCGACATCGTGTTCCTGGAGGCTTCTGACGAGGTACTGATTCGTCGCTACAGCGAAAATCGCCGCCGTCATCCCATTGCCAAGCCGGGGGAGACTACGGCCGATGCGATTCAGCGCGAGCGCCTGCAGCTGCAGGGTGTGCGCGATCGAGCCGATATGATTATCGACACGAGCCGCCTACGCACCTCTGCGCTGCGCAACAAATTGCGCATGGCGTTCTCCGAGTTGTCCGACCAGCAGCTCATGGACGTTCACGTGTTCTCGTTTGGCTTTAAGCACGGTATGCCCGTCGAGGCGGACATTATGATTGACGTTCGCTTCCTGCCCAATCCGTTCTACGATCCCGAGATGCGCACCATGACCGGTCTCGATAAGAAAGTCTCCGACTTTGTTCTGGACCATCCCAAGACGCAGGAGTTCTGGAAGGCCTGGACGCAGCTGCTCGATACGGTCATGCCCGGTTATATCGCAGAGGGCAAGCCGCAGCTTTCTATTGCCATCGGTTGCACGGGCGGTCAGCACCGCAGCGTTGCCATCGCCGAGGCCACGGCACGTTATTTGGAAGGCGCCCAGTATCACGTGAGCATTTCCCATCGCGACTTGTCGCGCGCCAACACGAAAGCATAGGCCTGCATGTCGTTTACCGCCGAGGTGCGTGACGAGCTTGCGCGCTGCGAACCCGAATGTGAATACTGCGATTTGTCGACGCTTGCCGCCCTGACGCGTGTGAGCGGTACGCTTTCGTTGGCCGGCTCCGGGCGGTATCGTTTGACGGTCGCGACCGAGACGGGAGCCGTCGCGCGCACGATGATCACGCTGACGCATCGCATTCTTAAGCTTAAAACGGAATTCACCGTTCGTAAATCGGTCTTGCATAAGGTCCGTAACTATCTCATTACCCTGCCCGATCAACCCGACCTGGACAAGGCTCTGGTGCTGCTGGGCATTCTAGACCGCAGGGGAGGGCTCGTTGCTGGTGTTCCCCGACACATCGTTGCCCGTCCCTGCTGCAGGCTTGCCTACATCCGCGGCGCGCTCATCGCGGGCGGCTTCGTGGCCGATCCACGCGGCGATTTTCATTTGGAGATCGCGGTGCAGGGCGAGCAATATGCTAAGGGGCTTTGCGACCTGTTGGGGCAGATTGGGGTCCATGCTCGTGTTAATGCACGGCGGGGGTCATATGCCGTGTACATTAAGAGCGCCGAGGAAATCGAGCATCTATTAAAGCTGATTGGTGCCAAGCGCAGCGTTGCCGAGATTGAGGAGGCGCGCGCGGTCAAGTTGGTTAAGAACGATGTGAACCGTCGCGTGAACGCCGAGCTCGCCAACCAGACCAGAAGCGCCGGTGCTGCCCAACATCAGCTTGCGCTTATCGATGAGCTCGAGCAGCGCGGCCTTCGCGATGCGCTTCCGGATGCCTTGGCGGTCTTTTGCGACCTGCGCGAGCGCTATCCCGATCTGTCGCTGCGTGATTTAGGGGAGATGGCTGACCCTCCCTTGTCGAAGTCGGCCCTCTACCATCGAGTTTTGAGGCTTGAAAAGCTCATTGAAGCAAATCGGTAGTTTAAAGTATCGACTTATATACGGATTTAGCTGCTATTTTATTCTTTAAAACGTTTTAACGTAAATTTGATTTTCAATTTCGACTATTCTCGTGAAATTCAAGTCAAAAAAAAGGTATATTAGGCGAGTGGTTAGTTTGTGGGCCTCAACGGCGGGCGCTGTAGCTTGCGGGGGCCTTACGAAAGGAGACACAATGGCAGTAAAGGTTGCTATTAACGGCTTCGGTCGCATCGGTCGTCTGGCTTTCCGTCAGATGTTCGGTCATGAGGGCTCCGAGATCGTCGCTATCAACGACCTCACCTCTCCCGATATGCTCGCTTACCTGCTGAAGTACGACTCCACGCAGGGCAACTACGCTCGCGATCACGAGGTCGTTGCTGGCGAGGATTCCATCACCGTTGACGGCAAGGAGATCAAGATCTACAAGGAGGCCGACGCCAACAACCTGCCTTGGGGCGACCTCGACGTCGACGTCGTTCTCGAGTGCACCGGCTTCTACACCAGCAAGGCTAAGGCTCAGGCCCACATCAACGCTGGCGCCAAGAAGGTCGTCATCTCCGCTCCGGCCGGCAGCGATCTGCCCACCATCGTGTACAACGTCAACCACGAGACGCTGACCGCTGAGGACAACATCATCTCCGCTGCTTCCTGCACCACCAACTGCCTCGCCCCGATGGCCAAGGGTCTGAACGACTTCGCTCCCATCGTGTCCGGCATCATGACCACCATTCACGCCTGGACCGGCGACCAGATGCCGCTCGACGGCCCGCAGCGCAAGGGCAACAAGCGTCGTAGCCGCGCCTGCGCCGTCAACATCGTCCCCAACACCACCGGTGCTGCCAAGGCTATCGGCCTGGTTCTCCCCGAGCTCAACGGTAAGCTCATCGGTGCCGCCCAGCGCGTCCCGACGCCGACCGGCTCCATCACCAACCTCTACGCTGTCGTTGACAAGAAGGTCACCGTCGACGAGGTCAACGCCGCTATGAAGGCCTACGCTTCCACCATCTCCGAGACCTTCGGTTACAACGAGGACGACATCGTCTCCACCGACATCATCGGCGAGACCCACGGCTCCATCTTCGACGCCACTCAGACCATGTGCTCTGACCTCGGCAACGGCCAGACCCTCGTTCAGGTCACCTCTTGGTACGACAACGAGAACTCCTACACCTCTCAGATGGTCCGCACCATCAAGTACTTCGAGAAGTTCGTTGCTTAATTTAGCTTTTAGCGAATAGCTCGTTGAGCGTCTAAAGAAGGGCGCGGCCTCATAGGGCTTACACCCTAGGGTCGCGCCCTTTTTATAGGAAATCGTCTGCCGTAATGGGAGGCAGACACGTACGAAAGGTAGAAGCAAACATGGCCTTTACCAAGAAGACCGTCCGCGACATCGATGTCGACGGCAAGCGCGTTCTCGTCCGCGTTGACTTCAACGTGCCTATCAAGGATGGCGTCGTTGGCGACACCACCCGCATCAAGGCTGCCCTGCCCACCATCAACTACCTCGTTGAGCACAACGCTCGCGTCATCCTCATGAGCCACCTCGGCCGTCCCGATGGCACCGGCTTCCAGCCCGAGCTCTCCCTTGAGCCTGTCGCCAAGAAGCTCGCTGAGCTCTCTGGTCTCGATGTTGCCTTTGTCGCCGACACCTACGGCGAGAAGGCTGCTGAGGCTGTTGCCGCCGTCGAGCCGGGCAAGGTCCTCGTTCTCGAGAACGTCCGTTTTGACAAGCGTGAGAAGAAGAACGATCCCGAGATCGCCAAGAAGCTCGCTTCCTATGGTGACGTCTTCGTTCTCGATGCTTTCGGTACCGCTCACCGCGCCCAGGGTTCCGTCGTGGGTCCCGCCGCTTACCTGCCTGCCGTCGCCGGCTTCCTGCTCGAGAAGGAGGTCGACACGCTGACTGGCATCTTCGCCGAGCCCGAGCGCCCCTTCGTCGCTATCGTCGGCGGTTCCAAGGTTTCCTCCAAGATCGGCGTTCTCGATCACCTCATCGACTCCGCTGATACCCTGATCATCGGTGGCGGCATGGCCTACACCTTCTTCCTGGCTCAGGGCCTGACCGTCGGTCAGTCCCTCAAGGAAGAGGACTGGGTCGAGCGCGCTGGCGAGATGCTCAAGAAGGCCGAGGAGAAGGGCGTCAAGATCCTGCTCCCCATCGACAACCGCGTTGCCGATCACTTTGGCGAGGACGCTGTCCCCGAGGTTGTCGCTTCCGACGCTATCCCCGACGATCGTGAGGGCATGGACATCGGCCCCAAGACCGAGGAGCTTTACGCCGAGGCCGTCAAGGGTGCCAAGACCGTGTTCTGGAACGGCCCCATGGGTGTCTTCGAGTTCGACAACTTCGCTCACGGCACCCAGGCTATCGCCGAGGCCGTCGCCGAGGCCGACTGCACCTCGATCATCGGCGGTGGCGACTCTGTCGCGGCTGTCAACAAGTTCAACCTGGCCGACAAGATGAGCTGGATCTCCACCGGTGGTGGCGCTTCCATGGAGCTCGTCGAGGGTAAGGCCCTGCCCGGAGTGGAGGCGCTTCTCGATGCCTAATCGCACCCTTCTTATCGCTGGTAACTGGAAGATGAACAACGACGTCGCTGAGGCCGCCAAGCTCGCCGACGAGCTGGCTCAGGCTCTGCCCGAGGTTCCGGCTGGCGTCGAGGTGCTCGTCTGCCCTCCGACCATTGACATCACCACGGTTCATGACCGCATTCAGGCTGCCCCCATCGCCCTCGGTGCACAGAACGTGTACTGGGAGGCCAAGGGTGCCTTCACCGGTGAGTCCTCTTGCGACATGCTCAAGTCCGCTGGCTGCACCTACTGCATCATCGGCCACTCCGAGCGTCGCGACTACTTCCACGAGACCGACGAGGACCAGAACAAGAAGGCCAAGGCCCTCGTTGCCGCCGGTCTTGTTCCCGTCTTCTGCTGCGGCGAGTCCCTCGAGGTCCGCGAGGCTGGCACCTATGTCGAGCACGTCGTGAACCAGGTCAAGGCTGGCCTTGCTGGACTTGAGATCACCTGCCCCAAGCAGGTCGTCGTCGCCTACGAGCCCATCTGGGCCATCGGCACCGGAAAGACCGCTACCGCTGAGGACGCCCAGGAGGTCTGCGGCGCTATCCGTGAGACCCTCAAGGAGATGTTTGGCGAGGAGCTCGCCGACGGTATCCGCGTCCTGTACGGTGGTTCCGCTAAGCCCGGCAACATTGCCGAGCTCGTCGCCAAGCCCGACGTTGACGGCGCCCTCGTGGGCGGCGCTTCGCTCAAGGCTGCCGACTTCGCCTCTATGGTCGTCAAGGCAGGCGAGTAGGACATATGGCACAGCGTCATCTTCCTGCACTCCTGATCATCATGGATGGCTGCGGCCTTGCTCCGGCCGATGGCGAGAACGCCGTCGCCGCTGCCAAGACGCCCTTCCTTGATAGCCTGTACGAGAAGTATCCTCACACCACGCTCGGTGCTTCGGGCGAGGACGTGGGCCTTCCCGACGGTCAGATGGGCAACTCCGAGGTAGGCCACCTCAACATCGGTGCCGGCCGCATCGTGTTCCAGGAGCTTTCGCGCATCAACAATGCCATCAAGGACGGCTCCATCGCCAAGAACGAGGTCTTCGTCAAGGCTATGGACGACGTCAAGGCTGACGGCAAGACTCTCCACCTCATGGGCCTTATGAGCCCTGGCGGTGTTCATTCTCACATGAACCACGTCGAGGCTCTGGTCAAGATGGCTGCCCAGCATGGCGTCAAGACCGTTCGCGTCCACGCCTTCATGGATGGCCGCGACGTTGACCCGCAGTCCGGTGCCGGCTACATGAGCGAGTTCTGCGCCTTCCTGGCTAAGATCTCCGAGGAGACCGGTTGCGACGCTCGCGTTGCCACCGTTTCGGGCCGCTATTGGGCCATGGACCGCGACAACCGTTGGGAGCGCATCCAGCGCGCCTACGACGTCATGGTTAACGCGTCCGATGCCGATACCGACCCCGTTGCCGGTATCAAGGCCTACTACGAGAAGGATCCGCGCGGCGACGAGTTCGTCGAGCCTTTCGCGGCCCACAACGAGGGCATCCACGAGGGCGACGCGGCCATCTTCTTCAACTTCCGTCCCGACCGCGCTCGTCAGATGACCCGCGTGTTCACGGACAAGGAGTTCGATGGCTTTGAGCGCGAGCAGATTAAGCTCTCGCACTTCGTGACGATGACCGAGTACGATCCGACGTTTGACGTCGAGGTCGCCTTCCCCAAGACGTTCCCCGAGAACGTCCTGGCCGACGTTATCGCCGCCAATGGCCTGAAGCAGCTGCACACCGCCGAGACCGAGAAGTACGCCCACGTGACGTTCTTCCTCAACGGCGGCATCGAGGAGCCCAAGGAGGGCGAGGAGCGCGTGCTCGTCGCTTCCCCCAAGGTCGCTACCTACGATCTGCAGCCCGAGATGAGCGCTCCCGAGGTTACCGAGAAGCTCGTCGCCGCCATCAACGAGGATCGCGCTGATTTCTACATCGTGAACTTCGCAAATTGCGACATGGTTGGTCACACCGGTGTCTTCGACGCCGCCGTTAAGGCCGTCGAGGCTGTTGACGATGCCCTGTCCAAGGTTGTCCCGGCGATTCTCGCCAAGGGCGGCTTTGCGCTGATTACCGCCGATCACGGCAACGCCGATCACATGTTTGACGTTGCTTCCGACGGTTCCAAGCATCCGTTTACGGCTCACACCACCAACCGTGTGCCGTTCATCATCGTTGATGAGAAGGCGCAGCTCACCGGTATCGAGGACGGCCGTCTTTCCGATATCGCTCCGACCATGCTCACCATGGCTGGCATTGAGCCTTCCGCCGAGATGACGGGTCGCGTACTCGCCACCGAGGCCTAATAGAAAACAAATACCGTTTTCTAGTAAGGGGGTTGTCCGCAACCGGACAACCCCCTTTTTGGTATTTCTGCCATTTCTACCCCGTCCCCAAATGGCAGGTGGGGGAGTGCTGGGGGTTGTGGTACAGTACTGGAGTTTGAATTGTTCTATTAAGGAGCTTATCTATGGGTCCGTTTCAGATTCTTCTGTTTGTCGTTTGGGCTGTCTCTGCCGTGGCGTTGACGATTCTCGTCCTGATGCATTCCGGTAAGGGCACCGGCGTTTCGGATATGATCGCTAGCTCGCTGTATAACTCCAGCTCTGCCACGGGCGTCATGGAGCAGAACCTCGATCGCCTGACCGTCATCATGGCTGTCGTATTTGCCGTGTGTGTCGTTCTGTGCATGTTCTTCTTCCCGCAGGGCATCGTCGGCTACTAAGCATCGGCGTATATACGTTTGTAAAGGGTCCCGCACGTGCGGGACCCTTTTTGTTTACAGACTTGTAACAGAGTCAAAATATCCCCACATACTTCGCCCAACTAAAGAAATTCTCGACCGTTAACCGGAATTAGCCCCAAATCGTGAATAAAATGCGCTACTGTATTGCAAAACGTTGGCCTGTTGTGCATAACCAGCCATAGCAGCGGGCGGCGTTTTGATGGTTCGGATCGGATTGTCTCGACATGTGTCCGACTGAACATTTCTTTGTCCTATCTCATAAGGAGGATGGCATGGCTGATTCTATGTTCCACCAGCCCGTTATGGGTCGTCGCGCCTTTGTCGGCGGTACCCTTGCTGCGAGCTCCATGGCTTTTCTTGCCGCATGCGGCAAGAAGGGCGGCGACGCTTCCGGTTCTGAGTCCGGTTCGACGCTGAACTTCTACATCAACAACCCGGTCTGCATCGACCCCTACAACGTCCAGGAGGATCAGGGCACTCAGGTCGAGTACCAACTGTTTGATGCTCTGACCTCTTACGACGCCGAGAAGGGCAAGATCGTCCCGCTGGCTTGCGAGTCCTTCGAGGCCAACGACGACGCCACCGAGTTCACCTTCAAGATCAAGAAGGCCAAGTTCCACAACGGTGACGACGTTACCTCCAAGTCCTTCAAGCTCGCTTGGGAGCGTCTGGTCAACACCAAGTCGGCCATCGCTACCGAGTACGGTCCTTCCGAGGTCTCCTATCACCTTTCCATGGTCGAGGGCTATGACGATCTGCTTGCCGGTAACGCTACCGAGCTCAGCGGTGTTACTTGCCCCGACGATGAGACCCTCGTCGTTAAGCTGTCTTCCGCTTACGCCGACTTCCCCTTCGTCGCCTCTCACCCGGCTCTGTCCCCGGTTCCCGAGTGCGCCGAGTCCGATGTTAAGAGCTTCTACCTTGCCCCGATCGGTAACGGCCCGTTCATGATGGACGGCAAGTGGGAGGATGGTCAGGAGATCAACCTCAAGAAGTTCGACGATTACTATGGCGACAAGGCCAAGATCGATGGCATCCACTTCCAGGTCATCAAGGACGTGGAGACCGCCTACAAGGAGTTCCAGGCCGGTAACCTCGATATCTGCGACGTTCCCGTTGCTCAGATCGACGCTGCCAAGAAGGATCGCGGCGTGTCCAAGGACGGCTACACCATGGGCGACGGCGAGCGCATGCTGCTCGGCGCCGAGCCTTCCACCTACTACCTGACCTGCAACACCACGGCCGAGCCGTTCAACAACGCCGACCTGCGCAGGGGTATCTCCCTGGCCATTAACCGCGAGGCCATCTGCAAGACCATCTTCAAGGGTACCCGTACCCCCGCCGACGGCATTGTTCCTCCGGGCATCGATGGCTACAAGGAAGGCGCATGGGAGTTCTGCGCCTACGACGTCGACAAGGCTAACGAGTACCTCGACAAGGTTGCTCCTGCCGGCGCTAACGGCGATCGTGGCATTAACGTGACCCTTTCCTACAACCAGGACGGTGGTCACAAGGAGATCATGGAGTCCATCATTGGCGACCTCGCCAAGGTTGGCGTTACCGCTGTCTCCGATACCCCTGAGTGGTCTGCGCTGCTCGAGCAGTACCAGAACTTCAACTATCAGTTCGGTCGTCTGGGCTGGATTGCCGACTACCCGATCATGGACAACTTCCTGTATCCGCTGTTCCACTCTGCCTCTCTCGGTGGCGACAACCGCTCTGGTTACAACAACCCCGAGTTCGACGCCAAGGTCGACGAGGCTCGTACCACGGTTGACGACGAAGAGCGCGTCGCTAAGATGCAGGAGGCCGACGCAATGGTCGCTGCCGACTGCCCGGTCATCCCGGTGATGTTCTACACGCACACCATCGCCGGCTCCGATCGCATCAAGCACCTCTATGTCGATCCGCAGAAGCACGCCGAGCTGGGTACCGCTGAGCTCGCCTAAGAGTTTGCAGCTTCCGTGAGGGTCAAGTATTTACGTAGACCTCATGGGAAACATACAGTTCTCCCTAACCTGGGGTAAACTGGCTGATGGTAATTTTGGGATGCCGGTCTGGCGATCGGCATCCCATTTAGGTTAATCCCTAGATAGGGGAGTGGTATGGGTAAGTACATCGTTAAACGTGTGCTTCAGTTCATCCCGGTATTTTTGGGCGTTACGCTGATTCTGTTCGCCCTCCAGAATATCGTGCCGGGAGATCCGATCAAGCTGATCGGTGGAGACAAGGCTCTGTCCCCCGAGGTGGAGCTTCAGCTTCGCGTCCGCTATCACCTGGTCCAGACGGACGAGGACGGCAACGCGATCCTTGACGAGAACGGCGACCCCGTTCAAACGTCGCTCGTGGACCGTTACTTGTATTACATGAACGGCCTGCTTCATGGCGATCTGGGCAATTCGTATCAGCGCAAGCTGCCGGTTACGGAAATCTTTGCCCAGAAGTATCCGTATACGGTCAAACTTGCCGCGTGCGCCATCGTACTCGAGGCAATCATGGGTATCGGTGCGGGTATCATTTCGGCGGTTAAGCGTTATTCCTTCTGGGATATTTTGGTAACGCTCACCACGTCGATCCTCGTTGCCGTCCCGGCCTTCTGGCTCGGTATGTTGCTGCAGCTGTTCTTCGGCGTCATCCTCAAGGATGCCACCGGCGGCGCATTCTCCATGCCGATTTCGGGTGCCGGCGGTTCCAGCTCTCAGTATCAGGATTGGATGCACTATGTGCTTCCGACCATTACGCTGGCTTCGGTTTCGACCGCTTATGCTGCCCGCATTATGCGCTCGCAGCTGCTTGACGTCATGAACCAGGATTACATCCGTACGGCAAAGGCCAAGGGTCTCTCCAATCGCGCGATCATCATCAAGCATGCGCTTAAGAATGCACTCATCCCCGTCGTTACCTATATTGGTGTCGACTTTGGCGGCATGCTTTCGGGCGCCATCCTGACCGAGACGGTCTTTAACTGGCCCGGTATCGGCTATGAGGTCTATCGCGCTATTAGCATGCGTGACTGGCCCATCGTTATGGGTGGCGTTACGCTCATCGTTGTCGTCGTCATGGTGATCAACTTGCTCGTCGACATTAGCTATGCATTCCTCGACCCGCGCATCCGCCTTGGCGGTCCGTCGGATAAGGCCTAAGGGAGGTACGTCTCATGCAGGAAACTGATTCTCAGTCTCAGGAGCAGGCTACCGCCATCAAGGCCGCATCTGCTCCCGCCAAGTCCCGCACGCTGTGGGGCGACGCTTTTAAGCGTCTTCGTAAGAACAAGCTCGCCGTTATCGGTGTCTGCTGGATTATCATCGTCGTTTTGGTTGCCCTGACCGCCGATCTGTGGGCTAAGCCCTGGCTCGGTTCGCCGACGGCTTCCGACTCGACTACCATGGCCGAGACGTCGCTGCTGGCTCCGTGTGCCGAGCACCCGTTTGGCACCGACGCCCTTGGCCGCGACATTCTCGTCCGCGTTATCTACGGTGCACGCGTTTCGCTGTCCGTCGGCATTATGGCCACCGCCATCTCCACGGTGATCGGTTTGGTCATGGGTGCTCTGGCCGGTTTCTACGGCGGAATCTGGGATACGATCATCATGCGCTGTGCGGATATCTTCCTAGCGTTCCCGTACGTGCTGTTCGTCGTCGCCATGATCGCCGTTATCGGCCGTGGTCTTCAGAACGTCTTTATCGCCATCGGTGTTCTCGGCTGGCCTTCGATTGCGCGCGTCTTCCGATCTGCAATCCTGACGGTCAAGGAAAACGACTATGTTGACGCTGCGCGTGCGATGGGTGCATCCGATGCTCGTATCGTCGTGCGTCACATCTTCCCGAACTCCGTCGCGTCCATCGTGGTCTACGCGACTATGAACATTGGTGGCGCCATTCTGACCGAGTCCGCTCTGTCCTTCCTCGGCATGGGCGTTATTCCGCCTACGCCTTCGTGGGGCTCCATGATTCAGGACGGTCAGCAGTATCTGCTGACTGCTCCCTGGATGATGATCATGCCCGGTCTGGCAATTCTCTCGACGGTGCTCGCCTTCACCCTGCTGGGTGACGGTCTGCGCGACGCCCTCGACGTCAAGATGAAGGACGCATAAGGATGAAGAAGAACAAGAACTATGTGGACCTGAAGGACCAGCCGGTTCCCGAGGGCCAGCATCTGCTCGAGGTCGATGACCTTAAGATGTATTTCCACACCGAGGATGGCGTCGTTCGCGCTGTCGATGGCGTGTCCTACACGCTCGATCGCGGTGAGACCCTGGGTGTCGTCGGTGAGTCCGGCTCTGGTAAGTCCGTGACCGCCATGACCATCATGGGCCTCATCTCGATGCCTCCGGGAAAGATTGAGGGCGGCGACGTTCGCTACCGCGGTCGTTCGATCCTCGAGATGACCGAGGAAGAAATGCAGCATATTCGCGGCAACGATATCGCGATGATCTTCCAGGATCCTATGACCTCCCTGAACCCGGTCTATAAGATCGGCAAGCAGGTGGGCGAGGGACTTCGTCTGCACCGTGGCTACTCCAAGCAGGAGGCGCTCAAGCGCGCCACCGAGCTTTTGGACCTCGTTGGCATTCCCGAGCCCGAGAAGCGCGTCAACGAGTATCCGCACCAGTTCTCCGGCGGTATGCGTCAGCGCGTCATGATTGCCATGGCGCTTGCCTGCGATCCCGATATCCTGATTGCCGATGAGCCCACGACTGCTCTGGACGTTACCATCCAGGCTCAGATTATTGAGCTGATGCAGGAAATGCAGGAGAAGAACGGCAACGCCATTATCATGATCACCCACGACCTTGGCGTTGTCGCCGATATGGCCGATAAGATCATGGTTATGTACGCCGGCCGTCCCGTCGAGTTCGGTACTGCCGAAGAGATCTTCTACGAGAGCCGTCATCCCTACACCTGGGGCCTTATCCGCTCCATCCCGGAGCAGGCTATCGATGAGAAGAAGCCGCTGACGCCGATTCACGGCAACCCGCCCTCGCTCATGAACCTGCCCGAGGGTTGCGTGTTCTCCCCTCGTTGTCCCTATGCGACCGACAAGTGCCGCAAGCAGCGCCCCGAGCGCGTTGTCACCGAGTCTGGTCATTACTCTGCGTGCCACTACTCCGGTGACCCCGAGTTCCTCAAGAACGCTCCTGAGACGTCCCGTACGCGCAAGGATTCCAAGAAGGGAGGCGAGGCGTAATGGCAGATACCAACGAGCGTACTCCACTGCTGAAGGTCGAGCACCTCTCTAAGGAGTTTCCCGCTGAGTCCGGCATGTTCGCCAAGCGCTTCTCCAAGCGTGTCGTCTCTGCTGTGAATGACATTTCGTTCGAGATTTATCCGGGCGAGACCTTTGGCCTGGTCGGCGAGTCTGGTTGCGGTAAGTCCACCACGGGCCGCACCATCATGCGCCTGACCAAGCCGACGGCAGGCAAAGTGTTCTTCCAGGGCAAAGACGTTGCCGAGATGAGCAAGCACGAGATCAAGGATATGCGTCGCGAGATGCAGTTCATCTTCCAGGACCCCTATGCTTCGCTCAACCCTCGTATGACCATCGGCGAAATTGTTTCTGAGCCCATGACCATTCATGGCGTGGGTACAAAGGAAGAGCGTATCGAGCGCGTCCGCGAGCTGCTGGACGTCGTCGGTCTGAACCCCGAGCACATCAACCGCTATCCGCACGAGTTCTCGGGCGGCCAGCGCCAGCGTGTCGGCATTGCCCGCGCCTTTGCGCTCAAGCCCAAGCTGATTATCTGCGATGAGCCCGTCTCTGCGCTTGACGTATCCATTCAGGCCCAGGTTCTGAACCTTCTTAAGGAGCTCCAGGACAAGTTCGGTACGGCTTATCTCTTCATTGCTCACGACCTCTCTGTCGTGCAGCACATTTCTGATCGCGTTGCCGTTATGTATCTGGGCAAGATGGTCGAGGTTTCGGACTGGAAGACGCTCTACAGTGAGCCGCACCACCCGTACACGCAGTCGCTGCTGTCTGCCGTGCCGGTGCCCGATCCAGATATCCAGAAGACCCGCAAACGCATCATCCTCGCTGGCGACCCGCCGTCGCCGCTGGATCCGCCGACCGGCTGCCGTTTCCACACGCGCTGCCCGATCGCGCAGGGCATCTGCTCCGAGAAGCTTCCTGAGTTTAAGGAAGTTGCCCCGGGCCACTGCTGCGCCTGCCACTTCGCCGAGCCGTTCCCGATCAAGGAATCGCACATCGACCTGTAGTCGGTTGTTTTCGTCCGGGCCCGCCCTGGTGTTACTTTTCAGAACGTCCTCGGACATGCAAGTAACCCCCGCTGCGCACTTCGTGCGGCGGGGGTTACTTGCGTCCTGACGCTCCTATTTGGCAAGGTGTTTTTTAGAATCCATTTTGCGCTCG
>CATYIU010000016.1:0-44569 GCA_958407445.1 uncultured Collinsella sp. | reverse complement strand
GGCTCGTGCGGAACTCGCGATCGACTTCGCATGCCGCCGGGCAGCCGGGGCCGACGTGGAGTTCAAAGATTTTCAAAAAAGCGGTCGGCGCGCAGGTGCGTCGACCGCCGATATATGGGGTCTGATATTTTCTACCAGCCAGTTCCTCTTACTCGTCTAGGAGATCTTCTGGCATGTCGTTGCCGTCGCCTAGATCGACAGGGGTTTCCTCGGGGGCAGAGCCGTCCTCTGCACCTTCGCCTTCGGGCTTCTCCTTGGCGGCTGTCATGCGGGCTACGGCGCAGATGCGGTCGTTGTCGTCGACGGTCATCATCTTGACGCCCTGGGTGGCGCGGCCGGTCTGGCTGATCTCGTCGGTCTTGACGCGAATGACCGTCGCGCCCTCCGTCACGATGAACAGCTCGTGCTGTGGGCCCACCGTCTTCATGGCCGCGAGGTTACCCTTACGCTCGGTCATTTGGATGGTGTAGACGCCCTGGCCGCCGCGATTCTGCTCCGGGTAGTCCGCGACCGGCGTGCGCTTGCCGTAGCCGCGCTCGGTGATGACGAACAGATCGCCGTTGCCGTTAGTGACTTCCATGCCCAGAACGCTCACGCCGTCCTTCATACCGATACCGCGAACTCCGCTGGTATCGCGGCCGGTGGCGCGCACCTGTTCCTCGGAGAACATGATCGCCTTGCCCGCGGTGGTGGCCAGGATAATCTTGTCGCCCTCGCGCACGCGGCGCACGTTCAGCAGCGCGTCGTCGTCACGCAGGTTGATAGCGATCAGGCCGTCGCGACGGCTGCGGTCATATGCGCTCATCACGGTCTTCTTGACCATGCCGCTCTTGGTGGCAAACATCAGGTACTCGTCGGCAGGGAACTCGCGGCAGCTGATGACGCTCGCGATCTTCTCGCCCTCCTCGAAGGGCAGCAGGTTGACGATCGCGGTACCGCGCGCCTGGCGCGTACCCACCGGCAGCTCGTGCACCTTCAGGCGATAGACCTTGCCCTTGCTCGAGAAGAACAGCACGTACTCGTGCGTGGACGCGATGAACATCTCGTCGATGACATCGTCCTCTTTGAGGTTGACGCCCGACACGCCCTTGCCGCCGCGTTTCTGGGCGCGGTAGGCGGCCACCGGGATGCGCTTGACATAGCCGGTGTGGGTGATGGTCACGACCATGTCCTCGTCGGCAATGAGGTCCTCGACGTCCAGGTCCTTCTCGACCTGGCTGATCTCGGTGCGGCGCTTATCGCCAAACTTCTTGGAGATCTCGCGCATCTCTTCCTTAATGACGCCCAGGATCTTCTCCTCGTGCGCCAGCAGGTCCTCGTAGTAGGCGATGGCGCGGCGCAGGCCGTCCAGCTCTTCCTGAATCTTGTCGCGCTCCAGGCCAGTCAGGCGGCGCAGCTTCATCTCGAGGATGGCCGTGGTCTGCTCGGGCGTAAAGCCAAAGCGCTCGATCAGGCGGCTGCTGGCCTCAGAATCGGTCTGCGAGGAGCGAATGATGCTAATGACCTCGTCGATATGGTCGAGAGCCATCAAGTAGCCCTCAAGGATATGCGCGCGGGCCTGGGCCTTCTTAAGGTCGAAGCGGGTGCGGCGAGTGACGACGTCGACCTGGTGGTCGATGTAGTGCTGCAGCATCTCGCGCAGGCTCAGGCATTTGGGAACGCCGTTGACGAGCGCCAGGTTGTTGGCGCCGAAGGTCGTCTGCAGCGAGGTGTACTTATACAGGTTGTTGAGCACGACCTGCGGAATGACGCCCTTCTTGAGCTCGATGACCAGACGGATGCCCTTCTGGTTGGACTCATCGCGCATGTCCGAGATGCCCTCGATGCGCTTGTCGTTGACGAGCTGGGCGATCTTCTCCTGCAGGGTGCCCTTGTTGACCATGTAGGGAATCTCGGTAAAGACCAGGCGGTTGCGGCCGGTCTTGGTGGATTCCACGTGGGCCTTGGCGCGCACGGTAATGGAGCCGCGGCCGGTCTCGTAGCTCTGCTTAATGCCGGCGCTGCCCATGATGATAGCGCCGGTGGGGAAGTCCGGACCGGGCATGATCTGCATGAGCTCGTCGACAGTGGCGTCGGGATTATCGATCAGGTAGCAGGTGGCCTCAATCGCCTCGGTGAGGTTGTGCGGGGCGATGTTGGTGGCCATGCCGACGGCGATACCCTGGCTGCCGTTGACCAGCAGATTGGGGAAGCGCGCGGGCAGCGCCTGAGGCTCGGCGAGCGATTCGTCGTAGTTGGGCTGCCAGTCGACGGTATCCTTCTGCAGGTCACGCAGCAGCTCCATGGCGGGCTTTGCCAGGCGGCTCTCGGTGTAACGCATGGCAGCGGCGCCGTCGCCGTCGATGTTGCCGAAGTTGCCGTGGCCGTCGATGAGCGGCGTGCGCATGGAGAACCACTGCGCCAGGCGAACCATTGCCTCGTAGACCGCGGAGTCACCGTGCGGATGGTACTTACCGATAACTTCGCCGACCGTCCAAGCGGACTTCTTGTGCGGACGGTTGGGGTAGATGCCGCTCTCGTTCATCGCGTACAGGATGCGGCGGTGCACCGGCTTTAAGCCGTCGCGCACGTCCGGCAGGGCGCGCGCCGTGATGACCGACATCGAATACTCGATAAATGACTGCTTCATCTCGCGGCCAAACTCCGAAATCTGGAGCTGGCCGCCGTTTATATCCTCGCCGGCCGAGGCGCCACGATCGACTTCGCCAAAGCTCTCCTCGAGCTCACCGTCGTCGTCCTCTTCCTCGTCATCATCGGCATCGGGGTTATAGGCGTCAGGATCGCCGTCCTCGCCCTGCTCAGCACGGGCAAGCAGGCGCTTCAGATCGTCGGGCATGCCGGCATCGCCGGCCTCGCCCATGCCCTCGTTATTGTTGATATCGTCTGCCACGTTACCTCCTCATGGTTTGCGTGGTCCATTAGTTCCCTACCACGGAGACGGCTTTTCCAGGTGCCGCAGATTCGCTCGAAAGAGGAGGGAAGCGTACTTGGGTACGCGACCGACGATTGAGAGCGAAGGTGCGGTGGCTGGGAAAGCCGAACAGGTTAGGCATCTAAGAATCGTGCGTCATGCGCGTGCTTCTCGATGTACTCGCGGCGATAGCCGACCTCGGAACCCATCAGCTCGCGCACGGCGCGGTCTGCCACCACGGCATCCTCGATCGACACGCGCTGCAGGATGCGGGTCTTGGGATCCATCGTCGTCGAGGCGAGCTGCTTGGGGTCCATCTCGCCCAGACCCTTGTAGCGCTGGACGGTATAACCCTTGCGCTTCTTGGTGATCTTGCCATCCTTGGCCTTGCTGTCTTCGTCGTTATCGTCGGGGTTCAGGCCCAGACTCTGGATGGTGTCGCGCAGGATCTCGTCTTCGGGCTGGCGGCCGTTGGGATACACGTAGTGAATCTTGTTGCGCACCTTAATGCCAAAGATGGGCGGACAGGCAACATAGACGTAGCCGGCATCGATCAGCGGACGCATGTACTTGTAGAAGAACGTCAGCAGCAGGATGCGGATGTGCGCACCGTCGACGTCTGCATCGGTCATGATGATGATCTTGTGGTAGCGCGCCTTGGTGATATCGAAGTCGCCGCCGTCGCCGGCACTCGTCGTGACGCCGCAGCCGATCGCGGTAATCAGCGACTGGATGGTGTCACTCGAGAACGCGCGATGGTCACCAACGCGTTCGACGTTCAGAATCTTGCCGCGCAGGGGCAGAATCGCCTGGATGTCTCGGCGACGGCCGTCCTTGGCCGAACCGCCTGCCGAGTCGCCCTCTACGATGAAGAGCTCGGTCAGCTCGGCATCGCGCACCGAGCAGTCAGCGAGCTTACCGGGCAGGGATGCCGTCTCGAGCAGGCTCTTGCGGCGGGTCGCCTCGCGCGCTTTGCGGGCGGCATTGCGCGCCTTGCAGGCCTGTTGCGCCTTCTTGACGATCTCGCGGGCGGGCTTGGGGTGCTCCTCGAGGTAATCGGCGAGGCCGTCGGTCACGATCTTGAGCGTCAGCGCGCGCATATAGGAGCTACCGAGCTTGGCCTTGGTCTGGCCCTCAAACTGCGGATCGGGCAGCTTGACCGAGATAACGGCCGAAAGGCCCTCGCGCACATCGTCGCCGGTCAGGTTGGCGTCTTTTTCCTTGAGCAGGTTCTGTTTGCGCGCGTAGTCGTTGATCACGCGGGTGAGCGCGGTGCGGAAGCCCTCAAGGTGCATGCCGCCCTCGGGAGTGTAGATGTCGTTGGCAAACGACATGACGTTCTCGCCGTAGCCGCTATTCCACTGCAGGGAAACCTCGACCTCGCCCATCTTGGCCACGGGAGCGTCCGGGTCCGATTTGCCCTCGATGTAGATGGGCTCCTTAAAGGCCTCGGGGACGTCCTTGCCCTCGTTGAGGAACTTGACGAAGTCAATGATGCCGCCCTCGTAGCAAAACTCCTCCACGTGGGGAGTCGCCTCGCGCTCGTCGGTCAGCACGATCTTGAGGTTCTTATTGAGGAACGCCGTCTCCTGCAGACGGTTGTGCAGCGTATCGAAATCGTAGATGCAGGTCTCGAAGATCTCGTCGTCGGGCCAGAAGGTGACGGTGGTGCCCGTCGAATTCGAGGTGCCCACGACCTCCATCTTCTTGACGGTCTTGCCGCGCGAGAACTCCATCTCGTAGGTGTTGCCATCGCGACGAACCTGAACGACCACGCGCTTGGACAGCGCGTTGACGACGGAGATGCCCACGCCGTGCAGGCCACCCGAGACCTTATAGGCCGAGTTATCGAACTTACCGCCGGCGTGCAGGATCGTCATGACGACCTCGAGCGTCGGGATCTTTTTAACAGGGTGCTCGTCGACGGGGATGCCGCGCCCGTTGTCGACGACCGTGATGGAGTTGTCGGCGTGGACCGTCACCTGGATCTCGGTGCAGAAACCGGCCATGGCCTCGTCGACGGAGTTGTCAACGATCTCCCACACCAGGTGATGCAGACCGCTGGCGCTCGTCGAGCCGATATACATGCCCGGGCGCTTACGAACGGCCTCGAGACCTTCGAGGATCTTAATCTCGCCGCCATCGTAATCGTTTTCGTTTGCCACACGTCCTCCTTCAGTCAAGAAAATGTGTACAGCCTTACTAGTTTATCGTAAAAAATTACCCTCGGGAACGAGGGTATTTGGCTCTACAAGGCCACCAGATGCGATTTAAGGCTCTTTTTTGCTTTGCACGCCCTTGGCCCACTCGGCACTGGCTCTCATGGCATTCTCGAGGGCCTCGCGCAGTTTTTGGTCTTCGATGGGCGCCACTTGGCGCTCGATCTCGGTACGCTCGGCCTCACTTAGGTCGGCGTGCGGGGCCGGCGGTCGCTCGGTCGTCGCCGGGCGCAGGCGCTCCTTGGCGGCGGGCGGCGTGTGACCGGGCGCGGTGGTTTTGAACACCAGGCCGTCCACATGCGCACCGGCGCGCTCCATGCGCGCGCGGATGATCTCGCGCAACAGCGTCATTTCCTGCGTCCACGAGGGCGAGTCGAGATACACCAGCAGCTCATTGGACTCGGGCAGGTAGCGCAGTCCCGTCACATGCCGTCCCTCGCGCGTGCCCGAGCACACCGCGTTCCATGCGCGATAGACCGCGCGCGACTCCTCGGCGGCCTCCATCTGCGCACGGCGCTCGGGGGTCGCGGACGCCAGGATGCGCTGGCGCTCTGCGTTCAAAAACCCGCTGAAGGCGACCGTCTCGCTCTCGCGCTCGTAATTAGCACGTCTCACCCATGCTCACCACCTTGGCTCGATCAAGCAGGTCATCGGTAAAGTACCCCAGGTTGGTCGTAGTTATGACCGTCTGGATATCATCGCCGATCAGCCGCAGGAAAGCGCCGCGACGCTCGCCGTCGAGCTCGCTCATCACGTCGTCCAGAAGCAGCAGCGGGGCAGTGCCCAGGACATCGCGAGCCACGGCGACCTCGGCCACCTTCCAGGACAGCACCAGCGTGCGCTGCTGTCCTTGGCTGGCAAATGAACGGGCGGAGCGACCCGCCACGGTGAACTCAATCTCGTCGCGATGCGGTCCCACCAACGTCACGCCGCGGCGAATTTCCTCGTCGGCATGCTCGTCAAGGGCAGCCAGCATGCGCTCGTACGCCCAACCCTTCAGCTCTTCGCGATCCTCGACCTGGGGCAAATCCCCCAGCGTGGACGCATAGGTCACGTTGGCGGCCTCACCTGACGCCACTTGCCCGTAGGCAGTGTGCACATGGCCCGCCAGCCGGTCGAGCAGGGCCAACCGGTGCACGAGCAGGGCCGAGCCCGCGCGGGCAATCGAATCGTTCCACGCGCCGAGCATCTCGCGGCAGCACCAGGTCTCCTTGAGCAAGGCGTTACGCTGGGTCACGCAGCGCCCATAGGTGCTCGCAAGATCGGCATAGCGTGCGCTCAGCTGCATGCCAAAGTCATCGAGGGCGGCGCGGCGCACACTGGCGCCTCGCTTAACCATGTCCAGATGGTCGGGGCAAAACAGCACACTCGGCAGAACCCCGCGCACACCAGCGGCAGAGCATCTCTTGCCGTTGCGGCTAAACGAGCGCCTACCGTCCTCCGCGCTCAATCCCATATCAAGCACGCGGCCGTCGCCCTCGAGCCTCAGCTCGATCTTGCACGAGCCCACGCCGTCATGGACGAGCTCGGCTGCGGTCGGATGCCTAAACGAGGCGCCGCTCGTCAGCAGCTGCAGCGCCTCTATGAGATTGGTCTTTCCCGCCGCGTTGGGTCCCGCAAGTATCGTCACGCCCTCGTCCAGGGCAAGGCGATAGCTATCGAAGCTGCGGTAGTGCGCGACGGAAAGATCGCGGGCGAACATGGTCATGGCGCAGCGCTAGATGCGGACCGGCATGACCAGGTACAGGTAGTTAATCCTGTCGTAGGACTTAAAGATGCCCGCCTGCGAGTAGCTCTTGAGCTCCAGCGTGATCTCCTTCTCCTTGGACAGGGCATTGAGGCAGCCGAAGATGTAGTGGTAGTTGAAGGCGATGGTGCCCGACTCGCCCTCGGCCTCGACATCGATCGTCTCCTGCGCAAGGTCCTGGTCATTGGAAATGGAGGACAGGCCCATCTGACCGTTCTCGACATCGATCTCGAACTTGACGGCGGGGTTGGCGCTCGCGATAACGGCCACGCGCTTGAGGGCGGCGTTAAAGGCGGCGACGTTGATCTTGACGCTCGTCACGCACGAATCGGGGATGAGCTGCTTGTAGTTGGGGTACACGCCCTCGATACGACGCGACACGTAGGTGGTGTTGCCGGCCTCGAAGACGACCTGGGTGTCGGTAGCCCCGATCATGATGGTCGCCTGGCTGGCCATGATGTTCAGCGCGTCGTTAAAGGCGTCAGCCGGAACGTTGAGTTCAAAGGAGCCCTCGAGGGTCGAGGTCTCGACCTGCGTATCGCACACGGCCAAGCGGAAGGAATCGGTCGCCACCAAGCGTACGGTGTTGTTCTCGACCTTCATGTGCACGCCGCCCAGGATGGGGCGAGCCTTGTCGGTCGAGGTGACGCGCCACACGCGGCCGACCATTTCGGACAAGATATCGGTCGGCAGCTCCACGGCACTCTCGATGGCATAGGCCGGAAACTCGGGGAAGTCATTGGCATCGAGCGTGTTCAGCCTAAAAGAGCTCTTCTCGCAACCAATCAGCACCTGGCGCTCGGACAGCTCAAAGGTGACCGGGGCATCGGGGAGGGTCTTGGTGATATTGGAGAGCATCTTACAGGGGATAACCATCTCGCCCTCTTCTTCGACATGCGCCGCGATGCGATGACGGATCGAGATGGTGTAGTTAGAGGTCTGGAATTCCAAGATGCCGTCTTGGGCCTTAACGAGCACGCCCGACAGGATGGGAAGGGTGGATGCCGAAGCGACACCCTTCATAACGACGCCGATGGCTTGTGTAAGCGAGCTCTGGCTGACGGTGAACTTCATCTTTTAATACCTTTCTATAGATATAAATATCTTAATAATAGTAATAGCACTGACGAAACTGTTGATTACTCCCAAAGACGCAGGTCAGACCCAGAAAGAGAATCGACAGCAACCTGTGTGCAACAGGGGTGGTTTTCCACGTTCAAAACCTGCGCAAAACTTTTCATCACCGCGGGTTGGGTTTTAGACACCTTATGCCCGTGGTTTCGACAAGTTTTCAACAGGTGTCTCTATTTCCCTACGAGCGCAGTGTAATTTTATCGCGCAGCGACTTGAGGTCTTCGGTGACGGTGCGGTCTTCCTGGATCATCTTCTGGACCTTTTTGTAACTCGTGCTGACGGTCGAGTGGTTGCGGTTGCCAAATTCGGCGCCCACCGCCGTGGTCGTCATTTCGCACATCTCGATGGCCAGATAGATGGCAATATGGCGTGCTTTGGCGATATTGGCGTTGCGACGCGGGCCGATGAGCTCCTCGTGCGTCACGCCGTACTGCTCTTCGATGACGGACTGAACCGTCTGGACGTTGATCTTTTTGGCCGATGTGTCGAAGTACTGGCTGGCGATGGCGTCGATATCGTCAAAGGTGAGCTCCCCGCCCTCGCGCTCGCGGTCGCCCGCTTCGCCGGCGCAGCGCTCGCAAAAGCTCTCGAGTTCGCGGATGTTGGTGCCCGAGACCTCGGCCATGTGTTTAAAGTGCTCGTCGGTCAGGTGCCCGCTGTCGCCCCCATAGGCCGCCAGCAGCGAGTCGTCGCCTGCCTCGGGAGCGGCGACGATGGTGTTCTCGTAATAGCGCTGCAAGATCTTGTATTTCATTTCGTAGCTGGGCTCTGCGACCAGGCAGAGCATGCCGGCGTTGAAGCGGCTGGTTAGACGCTCGTCCATGCTCAGGTCCTTGGGGGCGCGGTCTGCCGCGATGACGACCTTCTTGTTGTTGCGGATGAACTCGTCCATGAGCTGGAAAAAGTAGTCCACGCTCGCGCGCTTGCCGATGATGTTTTGGATGTCGTCGATGATGAGCACGTCCACGCCGTGGTACGCCTGCATGATGGGGGCGTTGCTCTTCTTTTGGCGGTCGAACTCGGTCATCAGGTCGTCCAGATATGCCTGGGAGTTGGCATACTTGACCTTGATCTCGGGCGACTTTTCGGCGAGCTCGTTTTTGATGGCAAGCAGCAGGTGCGTCTTGCCCAGGCCCGATTTGCCGTAGATGAACAGTGATGTGCACGTGCCCCGCTCGTCCGCGAGGGCGGCAAACTTGAGTGCCGAGCGATAGGCATGGCTGTTCTCGGGGCCGTAGACAAAGTTCTCAAAGGTAAATTTTGAGTTCGCGGCGAGCGGGGCTCCATCCGTATTCTGTTCGGCCGGCGCGGTCGGTGCTGGCATGGGTGAAGCGGGGGTCGCAGCTTGCGTGGATTTAGTTGGCGCTCCGCCCTTCATCTGGTTCATCATGCGACGAAAATCATCGGCCGAGAGCGTGTTCTTGATTGCAATGCCCGAATCCGCGCCCGTCGTTGCGTCGTGAGCGATGGGCATGTGCGTGACGGGTGCGTTCGTTGACGTCGCCGCCGCGGTCGGCAACGGTGCCATGGTTTCACGGGAAACATCGCTGTGCTGGTGCCCGATTGTCGGCACGTCGCCTGCGGAGGCCGGCGCCGCCGGGGAAGCAGCGGGAGCCGTGGCGGTCGCCGTCGCGGCAGCGGATTCCGTCGCGGCGCCTTGCGGTGCCACGATGTCGAGCGCAATCGGTGCAAAGGCGATTTCTTCCAGATAGGCCTCAATGGTCGGCTGATGCTTTTTGAGCTGCGCGATGGCAAAGCGCGAGGGGGCCTCGATCGTGAGCGTATCTTCGGTTAGGCTTATGGCACGCGATTGCCCCAGCATGTTGATGAGGCGTGCATCTTGGCCGTCGCGCTGGCAAAAGGCGATGGCATCCCCCAGGATGATGCTTGCTTCCTCGTCCACTATCTCTCCCGTTCTTTAGCTCTGAGCTCGCACGCGAGCGGCGCCGAGTTCGGTCAGATGGTATTTCTGGCCATGCTTGATGACCAAGCCGGCCTGCGCCAAGTCATTGAGCGTGCGTGACCAAGTGGGGGCCGAGTTTCCAAACGCCCTCGCCAGATCGGTAGCACCGCACGCTTGATTTTGCGCCAGATAGCCCAGCGCGGCGTTGCCGCGATCGCTTACGAACACGTCCGGTTGTGGCTGCGCATACTGATTTGCTGCATTAGGATACATCATTTGAGCTGCTGGTTGTTGAGAACTCTGCATCGGCGGCATTTGCTGTTGAAAACTTTGAGGCCACTGTTGGTAAGGCTGCGGAGGCATCTGCTGGGCCCAGGGGTTGTACTGCTGCTGCGGCATCTGCTGGTACGGCTGCTGATATCCCTGCTGGTACTGCTGCGGGAACTGCTGGCCATACCCCAGTGGCTGCATCTGCTGATATGGATATCCCTGTTGGTACGGCTGATAGCCCATTTGCTGGCTACCCGGTGCCCCCGTCGCCTGCTGCATTGCTGCTGTATCCTGATCCGCCAGCGGCATGGCCTGTGGCACGTTTGACGGCATCGACATCGACGCCGCCTGGGGCTCTTGTGTAGGAAGCATTCCGGGCTGCTGCATCTGTCCCACGCGGGGCTGCATCTGTTGCGTTGCCATGGGCTGCTGCGCAAAAGCTCCCGGCAGGGGATATGCGGGCTGCTCCGTCTCGGGCCGCACGGCAGCACCGCGCCCGCCGGCGCGTTCGATTTCCTGCACGCGTTTAGGGTCCAGGCTTACCGTAACCACGGTGCCGTTGCCCATATTGTCCTCGATGGACACGGCCCCGCCGGCGTTTTCCAAATACTCCTGCACCATGGGAAACCCTGCTCCTGTTCCACGGATATAGCGCTTCATCTTGCTGTTTGCGCTGGTAACGCCAAAGTCGAAAGCGCGCTCCTTGTCGTCGATGCCGGGTCCTTGATCAGCAAAGCGGATGGTGTCTCCGCCGTCCAGAATCGAGATGATGGGCTCGGCAAAGTGTGCGTGGATAAAGTTTTCGACAATCTCGCGGATGACCATGAGCGAGATATGGCCACCTTGTTCTTTCATGCACTGGTAGACGGTGTTGGTCGTCTCTTCCAAATACGTGCGGACATCTTGCGGATCAATGACGATCACACGCGGTGTCGACAGCATGTCGTCATAGACGGCGATGCGCGCGGCGTACATGGCTTTTGGCGCCTGCGTGGTCGTCTGCTCGCCTTCCTCACGCTCTTCGCGCACGCCGGTGATGTGCTCGTTGTCGGGTGCCGGGTCTCCGGAATCGACCATGGTGTAAAAGTCGTCAGACATGCCGCTCGCAATCTTTCAAAAGGTTTCGAACAAATAGTAGCTCACCGTGCAATGTTTCTCATCTTTCGACAACTTTTCAAAACCTGTTGAAAACTTTGGAAAACGGACGAAAAGTTCTCAACATTGCCAACATGACCTGTTGAAAACTCGATGAAATATCGTGAAAAGTTGCCATGCACCGCTAAATCGAGCTCGGCTTATGGGGGAACCGTGTGAACTGCGCAACCTTTTACCTTTGATTTCTTGACATTTGAACATTGATTTCCCTACAATCTTCAAGCTCACGTGTCTATATCTGCGTCCGCGCCCCCGCGGACACTCGAAATGCAGCAGGAGGAACTTAAGATGAAGCGTACGTATCAGCCTAATAAGCGTAAGCGTGCCAAGACCCATGGCTTCCGTGCCCGTATGGCCACTAAGGGTGGTCGTGCCGTGCTCGCCCGTCGTCGCGCCAAGGGCCGCAAGCGTCTCACTGTCTAGCAGCGATACACACATCTCGCATGAAGACTATTAAGTCTCGGCAAGATTTCGAGCATGTGTTCAGTCAGGGGCGTCGTTTCAATCACCCTCTGATTCGAATGACCATATGTGAATCGGTTGGCGAAGGCGACTCCGGAAGGGTCGCCTTCGTTGGTGCTAAACGGCTCGGTTGTGCTGTCGTGCGCAACCGTTCTAAGCGTGTGATGCGCGAGGCCGCCCGCAGCTGTGGATTTCCCGTTGCGGGTTATGACATCATCTTGTTCGCAACTCCCAAGACGAGGGTTTCTTCGCCTCAGGAGATGGACAATGCATTGCGTTCGCTTATGAAACGCGCCGGCGTTGCCGGGGAGGAGCGATGAGCAATCACGTTTTGCGACGTGTTGCCATCGCTCCTATTCGCATATATCAACAGGTTATTTCGCCCTTATTGCCTGACGCCTGCATTTATTACCCAACGTGCTCGCAATACGCCATCCAGGCGATTGAGAAGTACGGTGTTTTGAGAGGCTGCTGGCTTGCCGTGAGGCGCATCGCTCGCTGCAATCCCCTGCACGTCGGCGGTTATGACCCTGTGCCCTAGCGGGCACTCGCTATCGGAGGAAAACTTACATGTGGGATTGGATCGTTAACATCCTTTTCGAGCTGCTCAAGCTCATCCAGACCTTTGCGGTCGACTGGGGCCTGTCCATCATCATCCTGGTGGTCATCATCCGTCTGCTGCTGACGCCGCTTATGCTCAAGTCGACCAAGTCGACGGCTCGCATGCAGGTGCTGCAGCCCAAGATGCTCGAGATCCAGGAGCGCTATGCCGACGATCCCCAGCGTCAGGCCGAGGAAATGCAGAAGTTCTACAGCGAGAACAAGTTCAACCCGATGGCTGGTTGTCTGCCGCTGTTGATTCAGATGCCTGTCCTGTTCGCCCTCTTTACGCTGCTGCGTAACCTGCCGGACTACTTTAACGACGGCACGTTCTCGTTCTTTAATATTCTGCCCGACCTGACCACCACGCCGAGTGCCTCCTTTGCCGATGGCTTTATGGTCGCGCTGCCTGCGCTGGTCTGCCTGATCCTGTTCGCTGTCCTGACCCTGATTCCGCAGCTCTATATGTCGCGCAACCAGACCGGCCAGCAGGCTCAGAGCATGCGTATGATGGCCGTTGTCATGACGGTCATGATGCTTTGGATGGGCTGGAGCCTTCCCGTTGGTGTTCTGCTGTACTACGACGTCTCGTCTGCTTGGCAGGTTATCCAGCAGATTTTTGTGACGCAGAAGGTCATCGACAAGGCGAAGGCCGATGAGGAGGAGCGTCTTAAGAACGCGCCGCTGCAGGTTGAGGTCACTCGTCGCGAGAAGAAGCCGCGCCCGCACAAGAAGAAGTAGCGGGATATCAATCTAATTTAGGTACCTAACTTTTGGAGTACGTTATGTCTGAAGAGATCATCGAGGATATGCTTGAGGAGGTTGCCCCGCAGGTCGCGGGCGATTATCCCGAGATTGCACAGCGCTATAAGGCCGGTGAAGAGCTGACCGACGAGGAGCTCGATACCATTGCCGATGTCGCGATTTCCATCCTGCGTTCCATCCTTTCGCACTTCGATGCTGCCAGCTCTCCTATCGATGAGTATGAGGGCGACGAGGGCGAGCTGATTCTGGATGTAACGGCTCCCGACCTTGCTGTTCTCATTGGCCGTCATGGTCGCACCCTTGATGCCCTTCAGGTTATGTTCTCATTGCTGGTGAGCCGCAAGCTCGGCTTTAGGTATCCGGTTGTAGTGGACGTCGAGGGATACAAGAGCCGCCGTCAGGACAAGGTTGCCTCCATGGCTCAGTCTGCTGCCGAGCGTGCCATCCGCACTCATAAGAGTGTTTCGCTTCCGCCCATGAATGCCTACGAGCGCCGACTGGTTCACATTGCACTTCGTGGCAATGACGCCGTCGATACTCATTCTGAGGGTTCTGACCCCGATCGCCATGTGGTGATTGTTGCTCGATAATCTACTCGAGCTTATGCTAAGGGGACGTGGTTTCCACGTCCCCTTTTTTTGTCAAAAGTTCTCGATACACTGATTTTTGTCAGAAAGGAGCTTTCGTTGTTAGTACTTACTGATCAGCAGGCTGACGAGATGTTGAGTCGTCTAACTTCCTATTGCAAAGAGTATTCCTTGAGCGTAACTGATACTGAGCTGAGGAAATGTATTCAACATTTGGATTTGGTTCTGGAAACAAATAAGACAACCAATCTCACCCGTATTCTTAACATAGAAGATGCTGTGGTACTTCATATCCTCGACTCACTTGTTTTGCTCCCCTATATCAATAAGGCTCCTGAGGGAGCTTTGCTCGATATGGGAACAGGTGCGGGCTTCCCTGGTATTCCGTTAACCATAACCACGCATCGTAAAGCTACTTATATTGACTCTGTTGGTAAGAAGGTTGATGCCGTCAATTCTTTTGTTCATGCTCTTGGATTGAAATATGCTCATGCGATTCATGATCGTCTTGAAGAATATGCTCGAAGCCATAAGAAGCAGTTCTCTGTCGTAACCGCCCGCGCACTGGCTCCTCTACCGATTCTTGTTGAGTATGCAGCTCCGTTCCTCAAGGATGGAGGGCTATTTGTTATCACCAAGGGCAATCCTTCGGATGAGGAGCTTGCTTCCGGCATGTCAGCAGCTAAGATTTGCGGCTTCACTTTGCTTCTGAATGACGCAATCGATTTGCCTGAGGGCTTGGGCCACAGGGAGTTCATTGTTCTTAAAAAGAGTCATCCGGCATCCGTTTCATTGCCTCGTGCAAATGGCATGGCAAAGAAGAATCCGCTTGCCTAGATGTTTCACGTGAAACATAATGGATACTAACAACTTGCAGTGTTTCACGTGAAACATGGCGGTTGATATCGAATCGGAATGTTTCACGTGAAACATCCTCCGTTTGACAGCTTTAATACACACCAGGAGGGACCGTGGGATTTCGCGACGTTAAGCGTTCTAAGAACGCAAAAGACACGCGTATCATTGCAATCATCAATCAAAAAGGCGGCGTCGGTAAGTCAACGACGGCTGTAAACCTTGCAGCAGCACTGGGTGAGCAGGGTCGTAAGACACTGATTGTCGATTTTGATCCGCAGGGAAACAGTACCAGTGGATTTGGAATTGAAAAAGAAGACCTTGATCACTGCATCTATGATGCATTGTTGAATGATGTGCCGGCAGAATCGCTTGTTCTTGATACAAATTGCAAAAAGGTATTCGTAATTCCAGCTACGATTCAGCTTGCAGGTGCCGAAATTGAGCTCGTAAGCGCAATTGCTCGTGAAACCCGCCTCAAAGATTTGCTTGAGCCGATTCAGGACGAGTTCGATTTTATTTTCATTGACTGTCCTCCTTCGCTCGGCCTGCTTACTATCAATGCCTTGACCGCAGCAGATAGCGTTTTGATTCCAATCCAGTGTGAGTATTACGCACTCGAGGGCGTTACGAAGCTGCTTGAGTCAATGAAGATGGTCAAATCACGTCTGAACAAGGGCTTAGACACCTATGGCGTGCTTATGACCATGTATGACTCGCGTACTTCTTTGTCGAATCAGGTTGTTGAGGAAGTTCAATCGTACTTTGGTGATAAGGCGTTTAAGACGCTGATTCCCCGTACGGTTAAAATCTCTGAAGCTCCGTCTTTTGGAGAACCGGTAATTACCTATGCACCTCAAAACAAGGGTGCAAAAGCGTATATGAACCTTGCAAAAGAGGTGATCAAGCGTGCCTAGTGCAAAGAAACGTGGCGGATTGGGGCGTGGACTCAATGCTTTGGTCTCTGAGGCCGAGTATGAGACCGGTGGTTCGTCTGCATCTGCTTCAAATGCCGTATCTGAAACAAAACTACCTATTGAGGATATCGTTCCCAACCCTAATCAACCGCGAATTCACTTTAATGAAACTGAACTTCGCGAGTTGAGCGAGTCAATCCAAGAACATGGCGTTTTGCAGCCGCTCTTGGTTCGCAAGCATGGAAACGGCTATGAGATCATCGCTGGTGAGCGTCGTTACCAGGCGTCAAGGCTTGCAGGTCTTGAGGAACTGCCTGTCATCATTAAAGATGTTAATGATGAAGAGATGCTGGCTCTTGCTCTTATCGAAAACCTTCAGCGTTCTGATCTGAATCCCGTCGAAGAGGCTAAGGGCTATCGCCAGCTCATCAATGCTAGCGGTATGACCCAGGAGGCATTGTCGAAGGCCGTAAGCAAGTCGCGCTCTGCAATTACAAACTCGCTGCGCCTTCTCGATCTCCCCGAAGTAGTTCAGCAGATGATTTTTGAGGGTAGACTTACTGCTGGTCACGCACGTGCGATTCTTGCAGTTCCCTATGAGGATGCTCGAATTCGACTTGCAGAGAAGGTTGTTGCGGAGGGCCTTTCCGTAAGAGCGACAGAAAATCTTGCTCCATTGTTTTCTGCCGGAGAGACACCTAAGACGCCGCGGCCTGCAACGCCTCAGTCTTTTAAAAAGGCTGCGCGTGTGCTTCGTCAGGTATTTAATACCAACGTGCGTGTGAAAAGCTCGCGTGGAAAGAATAAGATTGAGATTGAGTTTAAAGACGAGGAAGAGCTCTCTCGTATTCTTGGTGAAATGATTCAGTTTGATCAAGGAGGCCAAGATGAGGAATAAGATTTTTACTGCGATTGCGTTGGCGACGACTGTCGCGGCTGGTGCCTTTGCTGGCTATAAGATCGCGACAGACGATGAACTTCGAGGTCGTTTGCTTCGTGGCGCGCAAGATATCGTTGATACGTCCAAGAAGAAAATGGATGTTATGACAGAAGATGTTGCCATGCGCACTGCTCAGGTAACGAAAAATCCTAAGATTAATCAAGGTTGGGTTAGCAACCAATGGGAAAATGTAGGCTATTAGGTACCTAACAATTACTTAGCATATTTTTATGGGTCCTTGTCTGATTCACGAGACAAGGGCCCCTTATTTTGGCGGTAAAATTGGGACCAGTAGCAGCTGATTCAAAATTAAGGTCAATAAATGAAACGACCCCGGTTGCATATCCTACAACCGGGGTCGTTCGATGTTTCACATGAAACGTTTTGGGGTGCGACTCCCCTATGCGTTTTTCTGAACTTTGAAGCGCTGCTTCAGCTGTCCGCAAGCGGCGTCAATATCGTTACCACGGGAGTTACGAATCGTGGTCTCGATGCCACGGGACTCAAGACGACGCTGAAGATCCTCAACCTTATGAATCGGCGACGGCTTGAGCGGGCTGCCCTCGATGTCGTTAAGCTGAATTAGATTAACGTGGCACAGCGTTCCCTCGCAGAAGTCGCAGAGCGCCTGCATCTCGGGATTCGTATCGTTGACGCCTTCAATCATGGCATACTCATAGGTCGGGCGGCGGCCAGTCTTCTCGGTGTAGAGCTGAAGTGCCTCGTGAAGGCGAAGCAGCGTGTACTTCTTAACACCGGGCATGAGCTTATTGCGCGTCGACTGGATGGCGGAATGTAGGGAAACGGCAAGCGTGAACTGCTCGGGGATGTCGGCAAATTTGCGAATACCGGGAATAACGCCGCTGGTAGAGACGGTGAGGTGACGAGCGCCGATACCGATGCCATTGGGGTCGTTGAGGATTCGCAGCGCCTTGAGAACCTCGTCGTAGTTGGCAAACGGCTCGCCCTGGCCCATGAAGACAACGCTCGTGGCACGTTCGCCAAAGTCGTTGGATACATGAAGCACCTGGTCGACGATCTCCTGAGCGGTCAGAGAGCGCTTGAGGCCGTTAAGGCCGGTGGCGCAAAAGGCGCAGCCCATGCCACAGCCTGCTTGGGTGGAAACGCAGACGGAAAGCTTGTTACGACGGGGCATGCCGACGGTCTCGACGGAAATGCCATCGTGGTACTCGAGCAGATACTTGCGCGAGCCATCTTTGGAAACCTGCTTGGTGAGTTCAGTCGGCGTATCAAAGGCAAACGCCTCTTTAAGCTGCTCGCGGAAAGCCTTGGGAAGATTGGTCATATCGTCAAACGAACAAACGTTCTTCTCAAAGACCCATTCGATGAGCTGCTTCGCGCGGAAGGCGGGCTGGCCAAGTTCGGCCACGAGCTCGCGAATATCGTTTTGGCTCAAGTCGCGAATGTCCTGAGATTTAGTCTTGGGATTCATGGAAGCCTTTCGATTTTGGGGAAACGTAGAGGGTATCGCTACAATATGGTATCAGCTGCAGAAATTATAGAGGAGGAGTCTGCCCATGCCGGGTAAAAGCCTAGAGAACATGCACGTAGCGGTCTTGGCGGGCGGTCATTCCGCCGAGCGCGAGATCTCGCTCGATTCGGGAAAGAACGTTGTGGTGGCACTGAAGGAAGCCGGCTACACCTCGGTGGAGCTGCTTGACACGGCCGCTGATGACTTTATGGTAACCATGGCGACCGGCGGATTCGATGTGGCATTTATCGCCATGCACGGCGCCGGCGGTGAGGATGGCGCCATGCAGGGTGCCATGGAGACCCTGGGTATCCCCTACACGGCCTCGGGCGTACTTGCCAGCGCCTGCGGTGCCGACAAGGAGGTCTCTAAGCTCCTATACGCCAAGGCGGGCATTCCCATTGCCCCCGGCCTTGCGCTCGAGGTGGGCGACGAAGTCGATATCGATCATATCGTCGAGGTTTGTGGCGAGCGCTGCTTTGTGAAGCCGGCCGTCAACGGTTCCAGCTATGGCATTTCCCTGGTCCATGAGCCCTCCGAGCTGCCCGCGGCAATCGCCAAGGCGTTTGAGTACGGCGACAAAGTGCTGGTCGAGAAGTGCATCGAGGGTACCGAGGTCACCGTCGGCGTATACGGCGAAGATGACGTGCGCGCCCTGCCGATTGTCGAGATTCGTAAGCCCGAGGACTGCGAGTTCTACGATCTGGACGTGAAGTATGTCGACCCTACGGATATCCATCGCATTCCGGCGCAGATTTCACCCGAGAATTACGCTCGCGCTCAGGAACTTGCCTGTGCCGCTCACAAGGCCCTCGGTTGCCTGGGTATCTCGCGCAGCGACTTTATTGTGAGCGAGGACGGCCCCGTTATCCTCGAGACCAATACCATTCCCGGCATGACCGATACGTCGCTGTATCCGGATGAGATCCGCCACACCGACGACATGACGTTCCCGCAGGTCTGTGACAGCCTGATCCGTATGGGCCTTCGTCGAGCGGGCATTGCATGCTAATCGAGGACGCGGTTTCGTCAGGAACGCCGCAGTTTGTCATCGACTCCTATGCCACGCTTGCCGACCGCGCCAAAACGCAGTCCTTCGGCCTTATCGAGGAAGATGTGATTATCCTCGATACCGAGACCACGGGTCTTTCGGTGCAGGACAACGAGCTGATCGAGATCTCGGCGGCCCGTCTTTCGGGCCGCGAGGTCATCGACCGCTTCGATACCTTCGTGCATCCCAGGCAGCTGATTCCCGCCGAGATTACCGAGCTCACGAGCATTACAAATGCCGATGTTGCAGATGCCCCGTCGGCGGTTGAGGCCGTCGCCGCTCTCGCCGATTTTGTCGGTGGCTGCCCGGTGATCGCACACAACGCCACGTTCGACCGCTCGTTTATCGAGTCGGTCAAAGGCGGCGTCAACGTGAGCGATATTTGGATCGATTCGCTGGCGCTGTCGCGCATCGCGCTTCCGCGCCTGGCCTCGCACAAGCTGTCTTTTATGGCCGATCTGTTTGGCTGCGACTCGGTATCACACCGTGCCAATGCCGACGTCGACGCTCTGTGTGGCGTATGGCGCGTGTTGCTCGTGGCGCTCACCGACTTGCCCCAGGGCCTCATGGCGCGCCTAGCCGACATGCATCCGGACGTGCCTTGGTCCTATCGTCCTATCTTCTCATTCTTGGCAGGGCAGAACCCTGGTTCTATCTTCTCTCTCAGCGCCGCTCGTGCTGACGTTCTCAAGGCCGATCGCGCCGACGATCGGGTGGACGCCGATGAACTGCCGGTTCTCAAGATGCCGAGTCGTGAGGAGATTGAGGCAGACTATGCGCCAGGTGGCCTAGTCAATCGCATGTATCCCACCTACGAGCCGCGTGATGAGCAGATCGCGATGGCGCTCGAGGTCCGCGATGCGCTGGTCACGGGCACTCATCGAGTAATTGAGGCGGGCACAGGCGTCGGCAAATCGATGGCCTATCTGGTACCTTTTGCCGAGGCAGCACGCCGTAACAACATCACGGTTGGTATTGCGACCAAATCGAATAATCTTGCCGACCAGCTCATGTACCATGAGCTGCCAAAACTTGCCGAGCAACTGGACGGCGGTCTGTCATTTTGCGCTCTCAAGGGGTATGACCACTATCCGTGCCTGCGCAAGCTTGAGCGCATGAGCCGCGGCCAGGTCGAGATTACCACCAAGCGCGATCCGGCGGACACGCTCACGGCGGTCGCGGTCATTATGGCGTACGTCTGCCAATCAGCCGATGGCGACCTCGACTCGCTCGGCATTCGGTGGCGCAGCGTCAACCGTCCCGATTTTACGACGGCCTCGCGCGAGTGCGCTCGTCGCCTCTGCCCGTTTTTCCCTGATAAATGTTTGGTCCACGGCGCTCGCCGTCGTGCGGCGCACGCCGATGTGGTGGTCACCAACCATTCCCTGCTGTTCCGCAACGTCGCGGCCGAGGGCAGGATTTTGCCTCCGATTCGTCATTGGGTAATCGACGAGGCCCATTCCATCGAGCGCGAGGCGCGCCGTCAGTGGGCGCGCGTGGTGTCGGCGGACGAATCACGCGTTCTGTTTGAGCGTCTGGGTGGCTCGAGCACCGGCGCGCTAAGCCAGGTTTCCCGTGATTTGGCAACCTCCGAGGGCTCTACGCTCTATCTGGGCCTTACTGCCAAGGCGACGTCGACGGTTGCGCGCGCGAACATGGCAATCGCCGACGTGTTCGATGGCGTTCGCGAGCTCGGCCGCCGTGCGCGTGGGGGTTATGACAATGCCAATCTATGGATTGGCCCCGAGCTGCGCGAATCTGACGACTGGCATGATTTCTTACCGTCGGCCTACGCTGCCATCGACGCATTGGAACAAGCTGACAAGAGCGTCGACGCGCTGGTGCAAGCCGTCGCTGCCGACAAGCCCGAGGTTGTTGTCGACCTGGGTGATATCTCGCGCCGCCTGCACGAGCTGGCCGAGAACCTCAAACTCATCATTGATGGCACCGATGAACACTACGTGTATTCGTTGCAGGTCAATCGCAGGCTGCGTGCCGGCGGAGAGTCGATGACCGCAGAGCGCATCGATATTGGCGAGGCCTTGGCAACCGAGTGGCTGCCCGAGGTTCACACGGCTATCTTTGCCTCGGCGACCATGACGGTGTCCAAAAGCTTTGAGCACTTCAACCATGCTGTCGGTCTCGATCGCATCGGTGCTTCAACATCATCATCGCTACACTTGGATTCGAGCTATGATTTCGATTCGAACATGGCTGTAGTCGTTGCGGGCGATATCCCCGATCCGCGCGATCGTGAGAGCTATCTTACGGCGCTCGAGCGCGTGTTGGTCGACGCCCATCTTGCCATGGGCGGATCGGTGCTCACGCTGTTCACCAATCGGCGCGACATGGAAGACCTGTACGCCCGCGTTGAGCCCAAGATGGCCCGTGCGGGTCTGGAGCTCAACTGCCAGCAGCGCAACTCATCTCCTCGTCGCCTGCGCGATCGGTTTATCAACGAGCCAACCTCGTCGCTTTTTGCGCTTAAGGCCTTCTGGGAGGGGTTTGACGCCAGCGGCGAGACGCTGCGCTGCGTCATCATTCCCAAGCTGCCGTTCTCGAGCCCCACGGACCCGCTCTCGTGCGAGCGCAACCTGCGCGAAGACCGTGCTTGGGCGCGCTATTCGCTGCCCGAGGCGGTGCTCGAGGTCAAGCAGGCGGCCGGCCGCCTTATCCGCTCGTCGACCGATTGCGGCGTGCTGATTCTGGCCGACCCGCGCCTGGTGACGAAGGGCTACGGAAAGAAGTTCTTAACGTCGCTGCCCACGAGCTCCTACCAGCGCATCGAATCGGCGCAGATCGGTCACTATCTGCAACTGTGGCGCGCACGCCACGAGCGGCGGCGCTAAAGCGGACAGACGAGGGTTTTTGCCATATCGCACAGATGCTTTGACAGGGTGGGGTCATCCAAGATGCGGATGGCTCCGCCCGCTGCGATTATCTGGCTCAGTAGCCAACGCTCGGAGCCGTAATGCACGGTTACCGTTGCCATGTCTGCCCCGCTGCGCTCGATGAGGGTGATGCCGGCCCAGTCCAGATGCTCCGCCACATCGAATGGCATCAAGAGCTTTGAGCTACGCTGCGTCCGGGCAAGGGAATCGTGGAGGGATGCAACGTCCGGTGCGTGAGGCACGACGGAGTCTTCCGTCAAGGTGAGTCCCTCGATTTTATCCATGCGATAGGTGCGCTGTTCATCGACCGCGATGTCCCAGGCAATCAGGTATGTTTGGTCGCCGTTTGCCGTAATGCGCAAGGGGTCGACCAGACGCGCGCGTGGCCGTGCATCGTCCATCGAACGATACGAGATGAGGCAGCGAACGCCGTCCTGAATGGCGCAGCTCAGCTGCTGCCAGTGCGACCCGTGGTTGACGGTGTCAAAGACGCGCTGGTTATAGCCGAGCTCTTCGGGTAGAAGAGCGTGTCGAATCCGAGCTGCCGTCTGCGGCTCGATCCCCAACGATTCAAGTTCGTGGTTGAGCACAGCGCCCTCGGCGCCACTCAAGCGCAACGGTAGCACACGTCCGGCGTCACCGGTGAGGACCACACGCTCGCCGTGGCATTCGCAGATGATACGCGCACCCGATTCTCGGTCCGCGAGCGTCGAGACGATCTCGAGAATCTCGTCGAGCGACGCCCCCGTGATGTCAAAGCGACTGCAAATCTCGGTTCGTGTCATGCCGCTCTCGCCGGCGGCGTAGAGGGCCTCCATGATGTCGATGGCGCGCGAGAGCCTCTGCTCGCTGGTGAGTTTACGCACGGGCATGCTCGTGCACCGTCCTTTCAATGAGGTGGTTCCACGCCTGCTTGAGCGATTTGGGGGCCATGGGCCTCATGCCGTCCATGGCGTGGGCCATGCAAAATGAGGCGGCGGCTTCAAGATCGCGCACGTCAACGGTCCAAGTCCATCCCGAATCGGTGTGTGCGAGCTCACCTCGCCCGCGCGTGAGGCCGTTGATCATATCGATCTGCGTCTGCGGGGCGAACGAGAACGTAGCCGCAACGGGCGGGCGGTCGGCAAAATCGAATTCAAAGAACAGGTAGTCGCTGAGGTTGAAGTCCGCAGGGATAACGTAGGCCTTTGAGGGGCGCCAAGCGCGAACGATACGGTCGCAGCGGAATGTCCTGATGTCGTCGGTGGCATTGTCGAGACCGCAGAAGTACGCAACGCCCTCGCGCTCGAACATGCCGTAGACGCAGACGGTACGCTCTTTCTGCTCACCGCGTCCGTTCTGATATAAAAATCGCAGCGCGCATCGCTCGGCAAAGGCGCTCCATACCGCATCGACGGTGGGAGAGCGGCTGATTGTCGCCTCGTCCGCCGTCGTCCTGCCGGTGAGGTAGGCAATCTTGGAACGAATATCGGCAAGCGGCGCGGCAAAAGTGGATGAGCCGGCCGCTATTGTCTGGTCGATAGCGTTGAGCAGGATATCGGCGTCGTCTGCGGTGATGAGGCCGCCTGCCGCAAACGTGTGCTCGCGGTCGATTGTCCATGAGCTTTCCTCGGTCTCCTGCGCGCCGGCGGGGCGAACCTCCTTGATTAAGATGCCGCGTTCGAGCAGTTTGTCACGATCGCGCCGAAACTTGCGCTTATCCGAGTCGATATTGCCCGAGCCATATCCCAGGTCAGAATCCAAGACGATCTGCTCGGTCGTCAGCGGTTCGGGGGAGCTGTTGAGCACAAAGAAAAGATTGAGGATGCGCTGAGCCGTTTTATCGAAACTGGGCTCCGAATTCCCCTTTTTAATTGTCGCGGTCGCGTCGCTTGCCGTCATAGAGTCCTCGCATGAGAAGGTGGTTTGCTGCCATGATTTTAGTCCGATATGGAGATTAGGCTATATCCTTGTCCGCTCGGGGCGTTAAGATGGCCCGAATTCGGTCGTTTGCGCTCGCTCGGGGTATACTTTCGACTATATACGGTTCTAATGTGCATACATTGGGCCTATTTGTCGGATTATGGATGTGGAGCGCACATGGCGAACACCCAGAACTATATTAACCACCTGCTGCAGAACACCGGCATTACGCCGGCATGCAGCGAAGAAGAGCGCTTGGCTGCCGAGGATATCGCTCAGATCTTCCGCAACCACGGCTTTGATCCCGAGGTTCAGGAGTTCAATGCCCCGGCGCCCAGCAGGTTGGCATTTGCCGTTACCGGTATTCTTGCGTTTGCCGGCGCCCTGCTGATGGGCATCGGCGGCGGCATCGGCTTGGTCGGCACCTTGCTGGCCATTGTCGGCGCCGTTCTTTACGTGCTCGAGCGCACGGGCCACCCCGTGGTTTCACGCCTGGGCAAGACGGGCGTGAGCCAAAATGTCATCGCCTACCACAAGGCCTCGGGCCCGCTCGCGTCTCCGCGCAACCGCCCGGTGGTCGTTGTCGCACACTACGACTCTCCCCGTGCTGAGTTGCTCGCCCGCGAGCCCTATGCTTCGTATCGTGCGCTCATCGCCAAGCTGTTGCCCGTTGCCACGGTTGCCCCTGCTGCCGTTGCCATCTTGCGTATCCTGCCGCTCCCCGGCGCGCTCAAGGTTCTGCTGTGGATTGTCGCGATCCTCGCTTCCCTCGTTGCGCTCGCCAACGCGGCAAGCATCATTTCTAACCGTTTTGTGCTTCCCTATACGTCCGGCGCAGTGTGCAACAAGTCTTCTGTCGCCGCTATGCTCGGCGTTATGGACAACGTTGCTCCCTTCCAGGGCGAAAGCGAGTTTCCCGACGATGTTCCGTTCGATACCTATTTTGGGGAGCAGAAGCGTCGTGCCGAGGAAATGGCGCGCGCAGCGGCGGAGTATGCCGCGGCCCAACAGCAAAACGACTACGGCAACACCATCGAGTATGAAGAGCCTACCTACGCCGAGGACGAGTTCGGCCAGCCGATTGCTTCCGACGCTCAGACCGAGCCCGAACAGGGCGAGGCTTTCGACGAGCAGATCGAGGGCTTTGAGGGTGCGTCTGCCGACGAGACGCTGATTGGCGCCATCGTGCCCGAGGATCAGAATCAGGCTGTCCAGGCCGAAGAGTTCAATGACGAGGTTCCTGCTGCCGAGCCGGCGGAGGAGCCTGTCGCGGCCGAGCCCGAGCCCAAGCTCTATCGCAATGCCGCCGGCAACATCCGCTTTGGTTCGGATGCCATCCGTGCGCTCGGAATGCTTCCCGAGTCCTGCACGCTCGATTACGAGGAAGGCGAGGAGCCGGCGTTTGAGCCCGAGCCTGCCCCCGTCGTGACTGCACCTGCGCCCGTTGTCGCCGTGGATGATGAGTCTGCCGCGGTTACCGCTGCCGTTGCCGAGCCCGAGGCGGTGTCCGCGATCGATCCCGCGGCAGGACTGGACATTTTGGCTCCCGCCGCGCCGGCGCAAGACGTTACGGACGAGTCTGACGACGATTACGTTGAACAGCCGAGGCGCGTGTCTTACGAGAGCGATACTGATTTCTCGGCCGAGATTCCCGCGGCAACGCCCCATGCCGATATTGCATCCGCGTTCTCTTCGATTGGCGCCAGTGCTTCCAACTTCTTTAAGGGTGCGCTTGCAAAGGGCAAGAAATTTGTCGACGATTTCGAGGAGAAGCGCGCTGCCGCACGCGAGGCTGCCGAGCGGGAGGCTATCGCTCAGCAGCAGGCAGCCGAGGCGGCACGTGAGCGCGCGGCGCAAGAGCTCGAGCAGAACGAGGCTATGCAGTCCGTGCCCGTCAACGCTGCCGAAGCTACAACGTCCTTTGAGTCCCAGCAACCGGCGTCCACGGATGTTGTTGAGGCGACGACGTCTTTCGAGGCTCAGCAGCACGTCGATAGCACCATGTCGTTTGATGCCGCGCAGTTCGATTCCACGATAACGTTTGAAAAGCAAGGAACCGCGATTGCCGAGCCCCTTCCTGTTTCCGATGAGCAGGGCGACGCGGCAGACGATGACGAGCCCATTGATGCTGCCGAAATTCAGGATGCTGCCGAGGACGAGTCCGTCGAGGCCAACTCTGACGAAGAGCAATACGCGGCAGCCGATCAAGGTGATTCGGCCGAGGTCGAGCAGGAGGAGGTGCCTGCGGTTTCCGAGACTCCCGAGACGGATGAGTCGAGGCCTTACTCCACGCAGATTTTCACCATGCCGACCCCGAGTGGTTCCGGTGCCACGGTTGCCAATGTCGCTCCCACCCAGGACGAAACGGTCGATTCCCTTATGGCCCAGATTTCCTCCCAAGCATCGCCGCGTCTGCAGATGAATGTTCCCGATCCGGCGTCGGCACCGTCGCCTGCACCCTCCTCGTCTCCGCTGGCTTCAGTCCCCGATCCGTCGCTGCCGTCGATGAAGCAGGCAAACGTTGCGTCTCGTACGTCGCTGTTCGACCTTCCCGACCCCTCTGCACAGGTCAACGACCCCTTTGCTACCGCTCAGGGTCCCGAACCCACATCGGCACCCGTTGCGCCTCCTATGCCCGTTGCGTCGGGCGCACAGCCGATCGAGACCATTTCGGCTCCCGCCCCTGCGGCACCCAAGTCTCGCAAGCGCGGCCTGGGCGGCCTGTTCGGTCGTAAAAAGAAAAACGAACAGGACAGCATGAGTGACTGGCTGGGCGTCGAAGACGATTACGATGCCAAGAAGTCCGGTCGCGGCATCGGTTCGTGGGATAATTTCGAGGACGATAACGATGGCTGGAAGGGCGGCGCTACGTCTTCCGACGGCGCTTCTTCCGAAGATATGCTCTCGGCTGTCGCCTCTATGGGCGACGATGAACTGCTCGGTCACGATATCTGGTTTGTGGCAACGGGCGCCTCGGATTGTGATGGCGCCGGTATGAAGGCCTTCTTGGCTTCGCATCGCGATAAGCTCCGCGGCGTCTTCTTCATCAATCTTGAATCCGTCGGCGCCGGTAGGCTTTCGGTGGTGACGGTTGAGGGCGAACAGCAGCTGCTCAAGGGCGATCGCCGCATCATGAACCTGGTCAGCAAGGTGTGCAAGTCGTTCCATGTCGATTGTGGCGCGCTCGAGATGCCCTATGCCAAGACCGATGCCTACGCCGCGCTCGAGGCGAGCCGCCGAGCCCTCACCATCGCCGGCGTGGACGGCACGCGTCTGGCTTGCGCTCGTACCGAGGACGACCTGCCCCACAATGTCAACCCGACGAACATTGCCACGGTATCCGAGGTCGTGACCGAGGTTATCCGCCGTTCGTAGACGGAGCTCTAAGGAGTCAACGTGTTTTCGTATATTAAGCGCCATTGGCCTGTCTACGTGATTTTGACCTTGATTGCCATTGCGTTGGGGTTTGGAGCCGCCTATATCGTGGGCGCGAAGGGCTCGACCCCCGCCTCCGCAATCAGCGAAGAGGTGGAGCAAGAACAGAGCACGGGTGCCGATGGGATTCCTGAGTCCGAGCAAGCAATCGTTGATGGTGGATCTTCGTCTGCAGAGTAGATACGGCGATTTAAATGATTGAAAGCGGGCGAGCCGGGGGACTGGCTCGCCCGCTTTTTCATCGCGCTAGCGCTTCTTTGGGATTGACCTAAGGCGAGCGAACCATAGGGCTGCGGCACCCGAGGTCAGGAGCGCGGTGATGCAAGCGGCGATGGGGGCTGATCCTGTTGCCGGTAGGTCCTGCGGTAGGGTACAGCGTTGAATGACACTGTCCTCGTCATGTGACTCAAGTTTATCGCCGCCGCCGTTGCGGCAAAGATCGACGCGTGCGCTGTTGGTGAGTGCAGTTTGGGGTGTATAAGCCGACGTTGCCTGCATGTGCACGACTGCGCCCCGAGCATCTGTGCCAAGGATTGCTCTGGCATCGTCAAGGTCGTCGCGCTCATCTTTGAGATCATCACGGGTCCAAGAATCCGCATCGCTTCGAGTCGTAAAGTCGGCGGCTACTGCACCGTATTCAATGCGAATGCCCGTCACGACGGTATTGGATGCAAGGTCGAGTTCTTTCGCCTCGAGTGTGGCGGATTCCGTGGTCGAGACATCCGCCTTCCAGAGGTGCCAGCCGTCGTAATCGACGAGGCGGCAATCTTCACCCAGACTCTCTTTTACTTCGTCGGACTCAAGCCAAGGATTTTCGTGCCCATCGTCAAGCGTCGCGTTTGCCGGCTCATCGACGTCTGTCGAGTCCAACGGCGTCGTGCGATACCACACGTTGCACAGACCGTTGAGGTCGCCGATGGCGACGGGGGTTTCGATTGAGACGAATCTCGCCGTGCCGTCTTTGGCGCACTCAAGATCATCGGTAATCGTAAACTCATCAACCCAAGTAGCGGAATCGTTTCGAGCATCGATGGTATAGGAGAAAAGCCCATCCGTATTGGTTTGCATCGCGGCGCGGTTTTTTCCATCGCCGTTAGCCAACAGACCCTTCCCGATAGGTTGGACAAGTTCCTGACGCTTGTCGACCTGTCCTTTGATCTCGATGGGCGCATCCTTCATCGCGACGGATTGGACTTCTCCCGTATCCTTTATTTCAAACGTTATCTCCTCGGCAAGGTCATAGGTCCGCGGAGACATCATTTCGCGCAACGAGTAGGTGCCGGGTGCAAGATGTTCGACGCGGTGCGGCTTGTCGGATGAGGTCCAGGAGTCTATTTCGGTTTTATCGGGACCATATAAGGTGAGTTGTGCGCCTTTCACTTCCTGCTCTCCGCTTGCATCGACCTTGGAGATATCAACCTTGGTGTAATTGTCGGATACGTTAAGCCGTGCTTCTACAACGGGTGTTTTCTGGTCGGCATAAGCGAGGTCTACGATATGGGGCGTCCGGTCGAGTAAGAAGCCTGCCGGCGCTTGAGTCTCGACAACCTCGTAGCGTGCGGTGCCAGATCCCAGCGGGAGGTCGTCCGCGCGTGCTTCTCCAGTTTCATCCGTTGTGACGGTAGCGACAGTCTCACCGTCGAGCGCGGCAATGCTACCGTCGGGGCGCACGATATCACCCGAGGCACGGATCTCAAAGATGGCGCCCGCGAGGCTGCTGCCGTCTACGACATCGGTTTTAACGATCCTGATGTTTCCGGTCGCGGCGTGGTCATAATACGAGGCGATTGCAACGGGCGTTAGGTTCATGTCGGCGGGTATGTTTACCTCGATCTCTTTGCCGACAAGATAGGGCTCTTTGGCCGAGGTTTCGCGTACATAATAGGTGCCCGGCACGAGCGATTCGGGCAGTGTGACGGTCCCGGTCGCGTCAGTCGTAAAGGTGTCCATTACGTTATGTGCTGGATGCCAGCAAGTTTGTGAGACAGGTTTGTGATTGCTGTCGAGGAGTTGGAAGGTGAATCCGGCTAGGGGAACAGAAGCGCCTGTTTGGGCATCGCGTTTTACAATCTGGAGATGCGTCGACAGAGCGTGGTTGTCCACGATATATTGAAGCTCGGCGCCGTTGGAAATCTGATTGGCCTCGACGGTCCATTCCCCTGCACGTTTAAAACCCTCTGGGACGGTTTCCGGAACCTCACGAACGGTGTAGCCGGCGCGGTCGTATGGGATGGCTCCGTGGACACCGGCGGGTCGCTTGCCTGCGCCAAACCATGCTTCGGGCTGATCTTTGGTGGAGGCAAAGCCATAGATGTTTGTGGTCAGTGTGCCAACAACCTGCTGAGAGCTGTTACTGACAACCTCAAAGACAACATCTCCTGCCGGCTGCTCCAGGCCGGATCGATCGCTATTGCCGTAGTCCTTGAATTTTGAAATCTCAAGGTCAAACGCAATGGGGATATCGGAAACGCGAGATTCGATCTCGACCACGCCTGAATCGCCGAGTTGGTCGGCTCCAACGGTGTAAGACCAACTGTCACCGGAGGGCAAATAGCCCTCGGGCGCCTTCGATTCATAGATGGTAAAGGTTCCCAGGGGGACATCGGTGAGGGTAGCTCGACCGCTTTCATCGGTCCTGAGAGTTTGTGTCCATCCAGGGGTTGATTGCGATACGCACACGAATTCTGCTCCTGCGAGCGAAGCCCCAACTTGGGGGCCTGCATTCGTTGCGGCGTCGAGCTTTACAATGCGCAAGGTAATGGTGCCGGGTTGTTCATCAATGGTGACGTATCCGCCGTTATCCGTCGTGGTAAAGGCAATGTGATCGTGCCGGGGGATATAACCAGCTGGCGCTGTTGTCTCAACTAGGTAGTATGCCGTGTTGGGTAGGAGTGTTGCCTGCGCTCGACCGTTGCTGTCCATCTGGACGGTGCCGACACGCGCGCCGCTGGCGCTCTCAAAAACATCGAATGTTGCCCCGTCAAACTGATAAGTATTGTTTCCGCTGGTAATGGCAGCGTTTGCAGACTGCTTTTGGAAGGAAACAGAGACCGCCGGCAGTACATAGAGCATGTCTTGACGTCTGCTGCCGTCCGATACGGTTCCTAGATAGCGCCGCGCGCGGTGCGGAGCGGCTTTGATGCTTCCTGATTTTGCGCTGTCGTGGAGCCACCGCGCAGCCGCCACGACTTCATTGTCGGCGGTAAAGTGCCCACTCTTGGTTTTGCCCTGAGTGGTCGTGTAGGAGTAGGTGCCGTCGACATGGGTAGTGCCGTTGAGCATCCATACGGCAAGCTGGGTGGCGGCGCGGGCGCAATCGGGTGAAAGATGGTAACCGCCAAACGACGTGGCGGTAGGATATCCGTGACAAACGATTGCCGCGAACTCGTCGTCGAGCCACACCCAGCCTTGATCAAAGTTGAGCCATGGACCGCCCGGCTTGGTGGGCCCGGGGCGTTCCTGGTTCATGCAGTAGGCAATCGAGGCGTCTTGAGCTTCATACTTGCCGATGAAGAAGGGCCCACAATCATCGCTAATAGTACGGAAGCCGAGCTGGTCGTAGCCATCGACGGCAAATGCGGCTCCCGGTGCCAGGCAGCCGAACAGCAGGAAGAGGAGCAGGAGCAGCGGACCTGTTGCGATTGCGCTGTGGACAGAGTGCGTGGGTGCGTTGGACATGGCTGCTCCTTATCCCTCGTGCGCCGCATGGGGAGGTTGCGACGCGTAGGATGAGGCTACCCCCGAGGTTCATGCGGGTAAGTACCGGAGCCTGACCAAAAGCTTGCCCAATTCCTGACAAATTGAGCTCAAATACAACAATCAGGCAAAAGCGCAGGTAGAAGATAAGGAGAACAGGAGGCCAAAGGTCCTCATCTCCACAATTGATGCGATTTTCAAACGAATCTCCACAGCTAAAACAAGCATCGCCACCCTTGTATCGAACAAGACAACCGCGTTATACTAGCCAACACACAAGCGGGCATCGCCAAGTGGTAAGGCATCAGCTTCCCAAGCTGACACTCGCGGGTTCGAGTCCCGTTGCCCGCTCCATTCGAATTTCAGGCACGGTAACGTTTCGTTACTGTGCCTTTTTCAATAAAGTGCCGGGACTCGAACCCGACAGGGTGCGAGCGTTAAATAAACGCGAAGCGTTTATAGCGAGCAGGCAAGGTCGCCGATAGGCGACCGCAGCCGGTGCGGATTTGCGAAGCAAATACGCGGACGTCCCGTTGCCCGCTCCATCGAGCGCGGGAGACCTTGGGACGGCCAATTCAACAAAGTCTTCCCCATCGTCTCCGTGAATCCGAGGAGATCGACCGCAGCCGGTGTGGATTTGCGAAGCAAATACGCGGATGTCCCCATGCCCGCTCCAATTCCAAAATGTTAGGTTAATGCCTGCTGCCCATACTCGCACCCGCGCACGGTACAATGGTTGAGTTACGACCAACGTGCCAATAACCAAAAAGGAGCCGCTATGATCGATCGCTATACCCGCCCGGAGATGGGACATATCTTCTCCCTCGAGAACAAGTATGCCATTTGGCAGGAGATCGAGGTTCTGGCCTGCGAGGCCCAGGCGGAGCTCGGCAAGATCGGCATTTCTAAAGACGAAGCCCAGTGGATCCGCGACCATGCCAACTTTGAGAAGGCGAAGGTCGATGAGATCGAGGAGGTCACGCGCCACGATGTCATCGCCTTCCTGACCAACATGAAGGAATATATCGACGCCGATGTTCCCGAGGGCGAGCCCAAGCCTAGTCGCTGGGTTCACTACGGTATGACCAGCTCCGACCTGGGTGATACTGCTCTGTGCTATCAGCTTACTCAGGCGTGTGACCTGATTATCGAGGACGTCAAGAAGCTCGGCGTGATCTGCAAGCGCCGCGCCTTCGAGGAGCGCAATACGCTCTGCGCCGGACGCACCCATGGCATCCATGCTGAGCCGATGACCTTCGGCATGAAGTTTGGCTCTTGGGCATGGGAACTCAAGCGCGACCTTGATCGTCTTGAGGATGCTCGCAAGAACGTTGCCTTCGGTGCCATCTCCGGTGCCGTCGGCACCTACAGCTCCATCGAGCCGTTCGTCGAGGAGTACGTCTGTGAGCACCTGGGTCTGGTTCACGACCCGCTGTCCACGCAGGTCATCAGCCGCGATCACCACGCCTATCTTGCCGGCGTGCTTGCCACTACAGCGGCTACCTGCGAGCGCATCGCGACCGAGGTCCGCAACCTGCAGAAGACCGATACACTCGAGGCCGAGGAGCCCTTCCGCAAGGGCCAAAAGGGCAGCTCCGCCATGCCGCACAAGCGTAACCCCATCACCATGGAGAAGGTCTGCGGTCTGTCGCGCGTCGTGAAGTCCAACGCCCAGGTCGCCTTCGACAACGTCGCCCTGTGGCACGAGCGCGACATTTCGCACTCTTCCGCCGAGCGTGTCGCCCAGGCCGATAGCTTTATCGCGCTTGACCATATGTTCCAGTGCCTCATTCGCGTTATCGACGGCCTACAGCTGTATCCGGCCCGCATGATGGCCAATCTCAACAAGACCCGCGGCCTCATCTTCTCCTCCAAGGTCCTGCTTGCCCTCGTCGATACGGGTATCACCCGCGAGGATGCGTACGCCATTGTGCAGGAGAACGCCATGGCCACCTGGCACGAGGTGCAGGATTGTGTCTCTGGCCCCACCTTTAAGGAGCGTCTCGAGGCCGATCCGCGCTGCACCGTCAGCCAGGAGAAGCTCGACGAGATTTTTGATCCGTGGGACTTCCTCACCCGCATCGATACGGTCTTCGATCGCCTGGAGCAGCTGAGCTTCGAGTAGGGTTAACCTAATTCGACCGCTTGCGGATGCATTTCAACCTTTGGCGCCTTGCCCGTCTTGGGCGAGGCGCTTTTTTTACTGTCGCATATGCGCCCGGGTAATAAAATGAACTCCGACTGCTGTTTCGATGAAAGGGGGCACGTGCCCAGACGCATCAAGCGGGCCACCATCGTCTCGTTTACGCTCATACTCCTTGTTGCCGTCTGTGCGGGCGCCCTGACGTATACCGTTCGAAGCAGTTCTTCCTCCTCGAATGAAGCCGATAGAGATCTCCCGGTGCTCAAAATCGGCGTTACGGATAACGACCCCTATGTGTATGTCGATACCACGGGCGATTACGCCGGTATCGATATCGACATCGCCCGCGAGGCCTGCAAGCGTGCGGGGCTCAAGCCACAGTTTGTCGATATTGACTGGAACGATCGCGACCGGCTGCTCAAAAACGGTGATATCGATTGCCTGTGGTGTGACTATTCTCCCTGTTATCGCGAGGATAAGTATTACTGGACCGAGCCGTATCTAACCGTGACGGTCTCGGTTGCCGCCAAGAAAACGAGTGGCATCAAGTCCTTGGCACATCTCGATGGAAGTAAGACCATTGCGGTGATTGCGGGTTCGGTGAGTGAACGCCGATTGCTTGCGGGGGATCTGGGGGTCTCGTCGGACGTTCAAATCAAATCATATGGCTCTGCCGAACTCTGCAAAGCCGCTCTAGTCAAAGGGTACGTTGACTGCTGGATGGCGGATGTCCAGTCGCTTGACCGACTCGTTGCTCAGTATCCCGGCGTTTACCGTGTGTTTGCCGACAATGTTATGACGGTTGACCTGGGCGTCGCGTTTGATGACAGCTATGAAGGATCGGTCGTAAAGGATCTCAATACCGCGCTGTTCGACATGGATCGAGATGGCACGATTGACCGTATTGTGGGCAATTACAAGACAGGAGCGACGACGGGCGGACAAGGAGGAAATTCATGACAACTGATGAGCACCGCTTGAGTCGAAAGACTCTGAACGTCATAGCTGCCAGCGTTATTGTCAGCGCCGTCTTGTTAGGCCTGTTGTATACGGTTGGAACCCATCGCTGCCTCGAAAAAACGCTTGGGTTTGGCCAAGAAACCATGGTGTTTTTGGAGAACGCTTGCGAAAAATATGACCGCTACGAACAGGGGAGAAAAACCGAGGCGACGCACGATTTGCTCGCCGCGGTCGAATCGTTTGTGACGTTCCTGTCCTCTGATCGCGTTGAGGTTAACGACGATCTTATCGAGCAATTTGTCCATGCCGAGAACCTTTCGGGGCTGATGGTCATGGACTCCGATGGCCATATGGCTGCCCACTACGACATCGATGGTCGCGATCCGCTCATGTTGTGGCGAGATGAGTTGGCCTGTTCGCCGGTCGCATCGATGTATCAAGGTTCCAAAGTGACCTACTCAACTGTCGATGAGCGCCGTGGTGTCGTTTTTGCCGTCTGTGCTGTTCCGTATGGCGACGGCGTTGCCCTGGCATACCGCTCACTTGTTTCCGATACGGCGGACGACTATTCATATGCCATAGCCGACGTGCTTTCGAACAGTACCTTCCACCAGGGTCCCACGGTGCTTGTTATGGAGGATGCGGAGATTGTCTCATCCAACAGTGCCGATGCTGACGTGTCGCTCGCCCGACTCCTCACCAGCGTAGGAGTTGAGTGGAAAGACGACGGCCTGACGCGCATCGAATATCGAGGAGACGAATGGTATGCCGTGCGTGCGGCATATAAGGACTACCGCCTGTTTGCGCTATATCCCAAATCTGAGGTCATGTCTGACAGGATTTCATTTGTCGCCGTCGGCGTCTTGGTGTGTCTTGCGTTTTGGGTCGTGGTGCTGTTGGCTCGAAATATCGTTGACCACCGCAATTTGGTCGAAAAGGATAAACAGCTCGGCATTATCAATGCCATAAGCGCCATCTACGATTCGACCTTCCTTTTGCATCTCGACACCCTCGAGATCGAGGGGATCAATATGTCGCCGGCGATAGCGAAAATATTTGCCGAGCACAGCGAGGCATATGACTTTATGGACACGGTCTGCCGGGATATCGTGAGCCCCGAAAGCCGCGAAGCGGTTGTGGGCCTCGTAGATGTAAGTTCGCTTCGTGAACGTATGGAGGGCGTACCGTACTTGGCTGCCGAGGTGCGAGATTGTCGAGGCGCTTGGTACTCGCTACAGGTTGTCCCCCAGCATCGCGATGAGCAAGGCCGGCTGGAGTCGGTCGTCGTGGCGACGCACAACATATCGATGGTCAAGCATGCCGAGGAGCTGTCATATCAAGACAAACTGACGGGGCTTCGCAACCGCAACTATCTTGAATCGCGCGGAGATAGCCTGGTAAACGAGGACTTGCCCGTGAGCGTGATTATGTTGGACTGCAATTATCTCAAGCGGACCAACGACATCTATGGTCACGAGATGGGGGATGAACTGCTGCGACGGACGGCGTCCGTGCTGCGGCGGGTGGCTGGTGCGGATTATCTGCCGATGCGCCTTGGCGGCGACGAGTTTTTGCTGGTTTGCCCCCATACTGACAACGAGTCTGCGCTCGGGCTGGAACAGGATCTTCGTCTCGGTCTTGCCGCGGTAAGCGATGAGGCCCTGACGGTCAGCGCATCGATTGGCGTGGCGACCGTCGAGACGGCTGGAAATACGCTGGCCGATGTATATCGTGTCGCCGACCACAATATGTATCGGGAGAAGCGCACGGTCCACGCGCAGGGTGCGGACTGCTAATCTTGCCCCCGCGAGTCCATGCATCGTAGGATGTTGAATCGGTGCTTGCGATAATAAGTCGGCCCAGGCGGGGATAATAGACGTCTGAAATTTCTTTCTGAGAGGGGATCTCAATGATTAGTTTTGACTACAAGCCGCAGGGTGTATGCTCTCGCAATATTCACCTCAATCTCTCTGACGATGGCAGCAAGGTGCTGGGCGTTGAGTTTACCGGCGGCTGTGACGGCAATCTCAAGGCTATCTCCAAGCTGGTCGAGGGCGCTCCTGCTGATCGCGTAATCGAGGTTCTCGCCGGTAATACCTGCGGTATGAAAAAGACCTCCTGCGCCGACCAGCTTACACGCGCTATCGAGGCCGCTCGCGCCGAGATCGCCTAATGGGTATCGCCGACCACATCAAGAATGGAATATCGCGCCGTGGCTTTGTGCTCGGCGGTGCTGCCGCGGGCGCTGCCACGGTGCTTGCCGGTTGCTCGAAAAAAACGGGCACCAGCGACGATGCCGCCGGCGAGCCGCAGGTTATCAAGGACGATTCGAAGATTGTCTCGATCACTGATGAGTACGAAGCTGTTGATATCGATCTTGAGCCGGCGGCGTCGTGGACGCTGCCGCTGGGCACGCTGCTGTACTACTGCGATGGCGACTACGCCGCCGCGATGATGGCGCCTGCTTCTGCTCTGCATGCCAATACGCTTGGTGTGCTCAACCTGGGCGATGGCTCGCTTACCACATTAATCGAGGATCCTATCGAGGGCACGGGATATGCTTTTTACGATGTCCGTGCCGGCGATGGCGTGTTTGCGTGGGTTGAGATGAACTTTGCCAATTCATCGTGGAAGCTCTACGCTCAAAATCTGTCGGGCGCTTCGCTCTCTGGCGACGTGGCTGAGCTCGATCGAGGTGGCAAGGACTATGATCCGCCCCTGTTTACGGCGTTCGGGTCATCGGTCATCTGGTATAAAATGCCTTCGGCAGGCGGCAATAAAACGAGTAGTGATTCGTTTTGCTATCGTCGCTCGCTTGATGAATCCAAGGCCGAGGTAATTTGGAAATCGATGGGCCGCTTTGCATCGGCCCCGCGCGCGAGCGACGGCATTTTGACCATCTCGCCGCGTGTCCGCAACGACGAAGGCGTCTACTACGGCATAACGGCAATCGATCTGACCGATGGCAACAACACCAAACGTGCCCAGCTAGTCCTTCCCTCGTCAGTCTCGCCTTTCGAGGCCGTATATATGGGCGATACCTTCGTGTTTTCTATCGAGGCGACCTATAGTGGCGTGGGCAGCCTGGGCAACATGGGCACGTATATCGGTAATGAGGGAGGGCCATACCTCTTTCTGTCCCGCGAGCCGCTCGCATGTGCTGCCGGCAAGAAGAATAAATATCTCGTTAAGGTACAGGCATCGCATTTTCTCATCGACACCTCTGCCAAGACCTATGGCTCGCTGTTGTCGCCCGACCGCGCTTTGGAATATGGCGATTATCCAGCTACGGCGGGAAAATCGGACTCATTCCTTACGTACGCCACGGTGCGCAACAGCCAGGGTATACCCGAGACGGTCACCGCACGCCTATTCTCTCTTTAAGCTTAGAGGGGTTAAAAAGGCGCCAACAGGGGAATAAACGCGTTGTAATTGTGAGTACCGCCCGCCGAGCTGCCGCGTCATAGTGGCATCCGGCGGGCTCAGGTGCGTTAAAATGGGCTTGTTCTTAGCTGATTGAGACAGGGGGGCCGTGTTATGGCTTCAGATGCAAAAAAGATTCTGCTGGTCGAGGATGAGAAGGCAATCCGTGACGCCGTCGCTGCCTATCTCGAGCGCGAAGGCTACTGGGTTGTGGGTGTCGGCGACGGCCAGTCCGCGATCGAGGAGTTCGAGAAGCATCAGTTTGACCTGGTCGTGCTCGACCTTATGCTCCCCAAGATCCCCGGCGAGCGCGTTTGCCGCACCATTCGCGATACCTCGGATGTCCCCATCATCATGCTGACTGCCAAGGGCGAGATCGAGGACCGTATTATCGGTCTTGAGCTCGGCGCCGACGACTATCTGATTAAGCCGTTCTCGCCGCGCGAGCTTGTCGCGCGCGTACGCGCCTTGTTCCGCCGTGCCCATCAGGCCGACGAGCCAGCCGTCGAGGTACTCGACTTCGGCGATCTGGTCATCGATATCTCGGGCCACAAGATTTTGGTCGAGGGCAAGGAAGTCGACCTGACGGCTTCCGAGTTTAAGCTGCTCACCACGCTTGCCCGTCACCCCGGTCGCGTCTACAACCGCATGGAGCTGGTCGAGAAGGTGCTCGGCTACGACTTTGAGGGCTATGAGCGCACCATCGATAGCCACGTGAAGAACCTTCGCGCCAAGCTGGGCGATGATCCCAAGAAGCCCAAGTGGCTCTACACCGTCCACGGTGTCGGCTATCGCTTCGAGGCTCCGGCCAAGACCGATAAGTCGGACGAGAAATAGGGAAATCACATATGACACCTGCGCGCTTTGAAATCGGACAAAAGCACAAGCAGGAGAGCGAGGCGGGTTCCAAGGCTAGTTGGAACACGCCTCGTTCCGATTCACGGCCAACGATGAGCTATCCCTCGCGCATGGCACTTGCTTTTGCTCTGACATCGCTCATGACGGTATTGGTGCTGGTGGGCGTGGTCTCTGTTGTGTGGGGCACGGTCTTTTCGGATTACACGCGCTCCAATATCGTCGAAATCGCAAATTCCGCTGCCGAAAAGCTTGCGACGTCGTATGAGGAAAACGGCAATTGGACTGCGGGCGAGCTACGTACGGTCGCGACATCGAGTTTGGTGTCCGACGATTTGGGTATGCAGGTCGTCAACAAGAAAGGCGTTGTCGTTTATGACGACTCATGGCCTTCGGCAAGCGCGACCGCCGATGTGCGCGAGAACGAATCGCCGTCGAGCAGCTCGAGCGGGAAAAAAGCATCGCATAGTCCGGTCTCGTCGGCTCCCACCGGCTCCGATAGCGTTGCAAACGTCGAAATCATAACGTCTTCCGGCGAGCATGTCGGACAAGTAAAGCTGTGGGCCATCGGCTCCGATGCCTTGCTCACCAAGGCAGATTCTGCGTTTAGGGAGAAGACCTTTAACGCCATGGCCCTTGCTGCGGTTGTTGCAGTTTGCATTTCGGTCGTTATCGGATCACTCGTGTCGCGCATGCTCACCAAGCCGATTCACCGTATTACCAGCACGGCAAAGCAAATTCGCGATGGCGATCTGTCTGCTCGTACGGGCTTGCGCGGCGATGACGAGATCGATCAACTGGGCGAGACGTTCGATGAGATGGCCACTTCGCTCGAGAAGGATATGAAACACGAGAAACGTTTGACCTCGGACGTGGCTCACGAACTTCGTACTCCGCTTATGGCCATGCTCGCAACGGTCGAGGCCATGCAGGATGGCGTATATCCTACCGACGATGAGCACTTGGAGACTGTTGCTTCCGAGACGCGTCGCCTGGCTCGTCTGGTGCAGCAGATGCTCGACCTGTCGCGCATGGAAAACAGCACGGCTCCGCTCAACCTTGAGCCGGTGGACATGGTTCCTTTCGTGCGTTCCATCGTCAATGCCCAGGAGCGCCTGTTTGTCGACCGCGATCTGCGCTTGCGCTTTGCTGACGAGACCCAAGGTCACGACGATGTCGTCGAAGCCGATCCCGACATGATCACACAATGCGTCATCAATCTCATGAGCAACGCCATGCGCTACACCCCCGAGGGCGGTTGGGTCGTGGTGTCGGTGCTCAGTGACCGCAAACACGTCAGCATTGCCGTTTCTGATACCGGCATCGGTATTGCCAAGGATGACTTGTCGCGCATCTTCGGCCGTTTTTGGCGCGCCGATGCCAGCCGTGCCCGTGAGGCGGGCGGTCTGGGCGTGGGCCTCGCCGTGACTAAACAGATCGTCGAGCGCCATCACGGCTACATATCCGTGGAGTCGGAGCTTGGAAAGGGTACGACTTTTACGATTCATCTGCCTCGCGAGCACACGGCGGACGCGGCATCTACTACAATGGAGCACTAGCTTTTCGCTATTCGGTGAAGGAGGGGTTTCGTCCCTGCCGCTCCGAGTTTGCGAAAACGTGCGGGAAAGAACCCGCATTACTGTCGTATTTTGGTAAGGAGTGACTCACGTGACAACGATGGAGCGTCGTCCGGATTCCCGTGGCAAGGTTCGTGATATCTACGATGCCGGTGAAAACCTGCTGATGGTCGCCACCGACCGCATTTCTGCGTTCGACTTCATTCTTCCCGACGAGATTCCGTTTAAGGGAGAGGTGCTCAACCGCATCTCGGCATTCTGGTTTGATAAGTTTGCCGACATCGTCCCCAACCATCTCGTTTCCATCGACCCGGCGGATTTCCCCGAGGAGTTTGCTGAGTATCGTGACTACCTCGCTGGCCGCGCCATGCTGGTTAAAAAGGCCCAAACGATTCCTATCGAGTGCATCGTCCGCGGCTATCTGACCGGTTCGGGCAAGAAGACCTACGACGAGAACGGCACCGTCTGCGGCATCCAGCTGCCTGAGGGCCTGACCGAGGCTTCCAAGCTTCCCGAGCCGCTGTTCACGCCGTCCACGAAGGCCGAGATTGGTGACCACGACGAGAACATCTCGTTCGAGCGTTGCTGCGAGATCGTGGGCGAGGATATCGCCACGCAGATTCGTGACCTTTCCCTCAAGATCTACAAGGCCGCTGCCGAGTACGCCGCGACCCGTGGCATCATCATTGCCGACACCAAGTTCGAGTTTGGTGTCATCGATGGCAAGGTCACGCTGATCGACGAGTGCCTCACGCCCGATTCCAGCCGTTTCTGGCCTGCTGCCAGCTACGAGGAGGGCAAGATCCAGCCCAGCTACGACAAACAATTCGTCCGCAATTGGCTCAAGGCCAACTGGGATATGACGGGGGAGACCCCGCACCTGCCCGCCGAGGTCATCGATGGCACGTCCGAGCGCTATCGCGAGGCCTTCCAGATCATCACGGGCTCCCAGTTCACAAGCATGAAGGAGAACGCATAAGTGAGTACCCGTAGCGCCACGAACAAGCGCACGCAATCCCACGAGGTTACCGGGGTTGCGCGCAAGTCCGCTGCATCTGCTAAGCCTGCCCGTCAGGCAGCGAGCTCTGTCCGCGTCGTGCCGGCTTCGTCTAAGGCACGCCGCAAAGAGCTCGAGAAGGGCGAGAACCTCGAGGGCCTCTCTAAAGAGGAGAAGCGCGCCCGCAAGGCTAAGCAGCGCGCCAAGGAGGACCGCATCTACACGGTGTCGAATATCCTTCTCAAGCAGGATGAGGACTACACCAAGCGCCGTCGTATCTGGTGGGCCGTGCTTACTATCGGCATGGTACTCGTCGTGGCAATTTGGGCTTCGCTCTACTTCGCTCCCGTTGGCATGGTGTCCAGCCCTGTCCAGATGGTCGGCATCGTTTTGTCCTACGTCGTCATTTTGGGTGACTTTATTTACGACTTCGTTCGTATTCGTCCCCTGCGCAACATGTACCGCACGCAGGCCGAGGGCATGTCCGAGAACAAGCTCAACGCTCTTATTGAGCGCGCGGCTGCCGAGGAGGACAAAAAGGACTCCAAGAAGAAATAGCGTTTGCATGCATACTTATCGCTAAGATATAAGGCGCGTCGTTTTTGCGGCGCGCTTTTTACTGTTCTATAGATAGATGGAGTGGCACATGATTCGAGCTGCCCTGACGGTCGAAGAAGCTCTGGAGGGCATGAAGGCCCTGGAGCCCAAGATTAAAAACTATGCGCGTCTGGTTGTCCGCAAGGGCGTAAACGTCAAGCCCGGCCAGGAGGTTGTCGTTCAGTCTCCGGTCGAGTGCGCGCCTTTTGCCCGCGTGGTGGTCGCGGAGGCTTATGCCGCCGGCGCTGGCCACGTGACGGTCATTTGGGCCGATGATGCCGTGGCGAGGCTCACGTACGAGCATGTCGATAAAAGCTATTTTGAGCAGACGCCCGAGTGGAAGCGCCTGCAGCTTGATTCACTGGCCCAGGATGGTGCCTGCTTTATCTTTATCGAGGGTGCGGACCCTGCCGCTCTTAAGGGCATCGATCCCGCTAAGCCTGCTGCAGCTTCTAAGGCAAGGAACACGCAGTGCAAGGTCTTCCGCCGCGGACTGGACTACAACATCAATCCGTGGTGCATCGCCGGCGCTCCGGTCGTGGCTTGGGCGCACGAGGTGTTCCCGGGAGACGCCGATGAGGTTGCAATCTATAAGCTGTGGAATGCGATTCTGCACACCGCGCGCGCCGATGGCCAGGACCCAGAGAGCGACTGGGAACTCCATGACGCCGCATTCGAAAAGAACCTGCGTTTTCTGAACGACAATCGTTTCGACTACCTGCATTACGCCGCGGCAAATGGAACCGATCTGACGATTGGCATGACGAAAGGTCACGAGTGGGCCGGCGGCAAGGGCAAGACGCCCGAAGGGCACCCCTTCTTCCCCAACATTCCCACCGAGGAAGTCTTCACTTCGCCCGATCGCATGCGCGCCGACGGTATCGTGTACTCGGCCATGCCGCTCATCCACCATGGCAATAAGGTCGACGATTTTTGGATTAAGTTCGAGGGCGGCCGCGTAGTGGACTACGATGCCCGTGTGGGCAAGGCAACGCTCGCAAGCATCATCGATACTGACGAGGGCGCTGCTCACCTGGGAGAGGTCGCGCTCATCTCCAAGAACACGCCGATCCGCGAAAGTGGCGTACTGTTCTACGATACGCTCTATGACGAGAACGCTAGCTGCCATCTCGCGCTAGGTGTCGGTTTCCCCGAATGCATCGAGGGTGGGTATGACATGTCCAAGGAAGAGCTCCTGGAGCATGGCGTTAACGTCTCGAGCACGCACGTCGATTTTATGATTGGCACGGACGACATCGATATTACGGGCATTACGCCTGATGGACGTGAAGTTGTGATTTTCCAGAACGGCCAATGGAGTTGGGAATAGTCCCAGACCGTGGTACAATGCCACCCGCGGGCCGTTAGCTCAGCTGGCAGAGCAGGGGACTTTTAATCCCAAGGTCCAGGGTTCGAACCCCTGACGGCCCACCATAGAATGGAAAAGCGACTGGCGGATGCCGGCCGCTTTTTTGTTGCCGCGACGCGGGTTCGAACCCGAAAGGGCGCGGAGCTGAGTAAACGCGTGAGCGTTTGCCAGCGCAGCGCGCATGGCGCGAAGCGCCGCAGCGGCCGCCTGCGGCGCAGGCTGAACCCCTGACGGCCCACCCAAAGTAAGGAATACGAAATGAAAACAAATAGATACGGAATTAGCGGCAGCACATTAAAGATAATAGCAGCCATTTCGATGGTTCTCGATCATGTAAGCAGGATCGTCCTGACCAATGGAATCATGACTCACGCATCGTACAGTCAGATATCAGACGAACAGTGGGCGATTCTAAGCGAGGCTTCGGATGTGCTTCATGTTCTTGGCAGAATTGCATTTCCCTTATTTTGCTTTTTGATAGTTGAGGGATTTTTGCATACTCATGACTTAAAGAAGTACCTGCGAAATATGCTTGTCTTCGCAATCATTGCGGAGCCCATATACGATTTCGTCCAAACCGGGCAACTATTTGACCTTCGGCAACAAAATGTTATGTGTGAGCTCCTGCTTTCCTTGGTCTTTTTGATTGTTCTGGAAAAGATACAAAGTCTTTCAAAACGGAAAAGATACATCGCAGAAACTGCTCTGATTGTTTTGACAGCACTGGCAGCTGAATACACTAAACTAGATGGCGGTGTGTATGGCATTATGCTTGTGGCTGCATTCTATTTATTCCACGACAGCAAGGCCAAGATGTTCTTTGCTGCAGTATGTGCAGTGCTCCTTTCGTCATGCCATATAGTTGGCGGCGGATTTGAGTTTGCTACAGCTAATGTATTTAATCCTGATGTTGCTGCCGCGGTCGTTTCGTTGCTGCTTATCAATCTTTATAATGGTAAGCGAGGGCTGAAGCTCAAATATTTCTTCTACATTTTCTATCCGGCACATCTTGCTCTGCTTTATGGTGTCTCACTTATTGTTTTGAACTGTCTTTAAAAACTCTCAAACAAGTCTCTGAAAACGGAAACAAATTGACTCTAAGACTGCTTGTGAATTTCCGGAAGACCTGAGAGATGCGAGGATAGGCAACGAGGGCTGCAGAGAGATGCTTCTCAGTTCTCTGGCGGATCGCACGTATCTGTATGAGGATCACTTCCACACACTCATTAATAACAGTGATAAACACGGCAGATCCTCAAAACATGAGGCTGTGGAGGTCGAACGATGCTTCGAAAGCATGAATGGCAGCGAGAAAATGAGTTCGGAAGCGCCCTCTGGATGATCCAGCATAGAATAGAAAGCGATCGGCTCCGGCTGGTCGCTTTTTTGTTGCCGCGCCACGGGTTCGAACCCGAACTTCTCTATATATAAGAACGCTTGGCGAACAAAACCTGCCTTTTACCGACGGGAAACAAATAGCTGATGCTTTTGGAGTAAAGTGGCGCTCCAGAGATGACCGATGCCTTAACACCTATAAACCAGCTGGTCATCGCCAATATCAGAAGCCAATGCTTCAGTTTTAACCTCAGTGATGCGACTGAGGGACCTATTCATTTGTGAACAAAATATGGAGTGCGCGATTCCCGCCCCCGGGGGCCCTCCGGTCTGGCAATATATCTCCTTGCCGCGCGGCCCGGTCGGACCGGATCAGCCGCC
>CATYIU010000015.1:0-47254 GCA_958407445.1 uncultured Collinsella sp. | reverse complement strand
CGGGTACCCTACCGGGAGTAGCATCGAAGGTTGACAAAACTATAGGAACACCCAAATGGCAGGTGGCAGGGTTACTCGTCCTGCGGGTCCTCGTCGGAGCTTGGCGCAGGCTCGGGCTCAGGCACGGGCACGGGCGCGGGCTCAGGCTCAGGCTCAGGCTCAGGCTCAGACTCAGGCTCGGGCTCGGGCTCGGGCTCGGGCGCAGGCGCCGGCGCCGCAGCGGAATCGGATACGGGCGCTGCGTCGGCGCTAAAACCAGCCGGAGCAGACTTCTTCTCAAACGGCAGCACAAAAGTCAGGACGTCGTCCTTGTCCTCGTCGGCCCACTCGCTTGCGTAGCGCGCAACCCAATAGCCAACGGCACGGTGCTTGAGCATCTTGCCAAAGACCGTGAGGAATACCGTGACAAACGCCGTCAGCACCAAGAACAATACGAGCGTGATGCCACCGCCGGTAACAAGCGCCTCAATAGCCGTAGGACGGTAGTAGTAGCTATACATACCGACAGAGGCAATGGTGCCAAAGACGAACGTCAGGATCCAGGTGACAACGTTGGCGACCAGGCCCGTCAAAAACTCGGGAAGGAACGAAGCGCAGAACAGTTTGGTCTTGTTGTGCTTAAAGGCCGCCCAGACCTTATCGAGCGAAAACGCGCTCTCGACGCGACCGGTCACCGCAAAGTGCATCACGGCGATGTCGGCGAACATCTTAAAGAAGACCCCCAAGACCGCCGTGGCAATCATAGCCAGGACAAGCAGGCCAAGCGAGCCAAACAGCGCTGCCTCGAGTGCATAAGAGCCGTAATACGAATACGAGCCCGCGGCGCCAATTACCACGCTCTCCACCAGCGAAAGCACTACACCGATAACGGGAATGGCAGCGATAACCTCGAGCACGACCGAGATAACGCTCGAAAAGACTCCGAGGCCAAACGACGTGGAACGCATGAGTGGACGATCCATACCGTCATCAACCTTGAGCGACAGATCGCGACCCCACTCAATACCAAAGCCGGAACCACACACGCTCGCAATGCAAGCTGCCAAAAAGCCGATGGCAGCTGCAATGCCGCCAATAACGGGAATAAGCAGCACGAGTACCGACACAACACAAATCAGCGCCGGTAAAAAGGCAATCTGGCACACGCGCTGCAGCACGCCCGGAGTCTTGGTCATATCTTGGAACGCCTGAGCCACACAGCCCTTTGGCGCATTCGCCACGGGCGGTTGCGGAACAAACTGCTGGGGCTGAGGCTGTCCCTGGGGAGCGGGGCCGGCGGCACCGGCATTAGGAGCACCACACACGCCGCAGAACTTGTCGTTATCGCCCATGGGGGCGCCGCACTGCGAGCAGAACATAGAATCATCCCTTCGTATCTTGAACGAATCACTTGGATCGCAAACGTTGTCTTTAGCATCATTATTGCCCAATGTGGGGTCAAATACTCAAAGATGACCGATTTGCAAGGTACACGGCGCCAGCAGGCGGTTCGTTGAATACGTCTGTGCTAGTTCGTTCCGCGGAAGCCCTTGCCGACGATCTCGGAGCTGTCGACAATCGTGATAAAGGCACCCGGATCGACCTCGCGCGCATAGCGGCGCAGTTGCACGGCCTCGCGACGGCTCAGCACGCTCATGATCACCGTCACGCACTTGCCCGAGAAGGCACCGTAACCGCGGCTGATGGTCGCCGTGCGGTTGAGATGCTTGACGATAAACTCCTCGACCTTAAGGGGCTCGGAACAAATGACTGTGCAGACCTTACGAAGGTGAATGCTCTCGATGGCCTTGTCGACCACAAGCGTCTTGGCAAACAGGCCGAGCACGCAATACAGACCGACACGCGGGCCATACAAAAAGGCCGCGATGGCCACGATGCCGATATCGACCAACAGCAGTGCGCGACCAATCTCGAGCGTGGTGCGGCGTTTGAGGATCATAGCGAGAATGTCCGTGCCGCCCGTCGAGGCGCCAATATCAAAGACAATGGCGCTGCCGAGCGCCGGCAGGATCACGGCAAAGCACAGGTCAAGCCACATATCGCCCGTCATCGAGACATCAGTCGGGATAAAGAGCTCAAACAGCGAAACATAGGCCGAAAGCGCAAACGAGGCGAAGACGCTCCAAAGAATCGCCTTGCGCTCCAAAAAGATAAAGCCCAAGACGACGAGAACCGCGTTGATAATCCACATAAAAACGCCGACGGGCAGGGTCGGGAACAGCGTGGACAGAATGACCGACACGCCCGAGGTGCCGCCAAAAGCAAAGTGATTAGGGGTTTTAAACGCAACGATGGCGAAGGCCGTAAGAATCAGGCCCAGATTGAGCTCGGCAAAAAAGCGCGGGAAGCCCGGCTCCTGGCTGCGCTTTTGACCGACACGCTCGCCCCGCTCGATAACATCGCGATCGACCACGCGCTCCATCGGCACTACGGGAGGACGATGCACCTCCTCGGCAGCACGCGACGCCGCCTCTGCCGCAGCGGCCTCAATTGCCCATGCCTTGCTTTCTGTTTCGTGTTCGTCGGCCATTACGGCAACCCCTCGTTAACAATTTGGAAACAATGCGCCCATTAGAGTAACGCGGAACGTGGGGATTGCAACCCCTAGTTAGACGAGCGGTATGACTACATCGGGAGCGTACAAAAACGGCCGGCCACGCTTTTGCTTGCGCGGTCGGCCGTTTAACGTTTTCGCAGATAAAACCTGCCAAAACAAACCTGTCCCCTTTTGGAAGGTTATTCGTGCTGGCTGGTGCGGTGCTCGTACTCCTCGGGGGTGATGACATCCTCGATGCGCAGGTTGACGCCTGCCACCTCAAGGCCGGTCATCGCGGCAAGACGCTCGGTGACACGCGCCTTAACGTCGTCAAAGATCGCAGGCGCATAGGCGCCGTACTCGATGATGACCGAGATGTTGACGACCACGCGGTTGTCGTCGGTGACCTCGACCGTCACGCCCTTGGTCAGGTTCTCGGCACCAAACTGCTCCTGCACAAAGTGCATGAGGTTACCCTTCATGCCCAGAACGTGCGGCACCTCGCGGGTGGCCATGGCGACGATTTTCTCGATCACGCCGTTGGAATAGGTGAGCGAGTCCTCGGACTCGTCCGCTTCCTCGTCATCCTCATCCGTATCGGACTCGGCCTCGACGAGAGCCTCGTCCTCGAGCGTCACATCCTCAGCTTCGGCGACGACCGCCTCGTTCTCCTCGAGCTCGGTATCGGCTACATCGACCTTCGTATTAAAAGCCATGGTTCCTCCTTATGCCTGCCGCGGATGCGACAGTCGAATACATATTAGCGGCCGCTAAACAGACGGCCGAAGAAGTTGACGATCCCGTTCTCGCCGTCGCGAATTTGGCCGATCACAGCGCCGATCAGCACGAAGAATGCAATGACGAGCGTATCCCACAGGCCGAGCGTGAGCACCAAAACGGCGAGGATAAAGCCAGCGACGGCACCGAGCGTGGTGTTGGGATGACGCACAGCATAGCTCCAGATGGCAGCGCCCGTACCCTTGATGAGACCCATAGCCTCGTCAAAATCCGCGGCTGCCGCGTCTTGTAACTCGGTTGCCTCTACTTTGGAATCAACAGGTTCGCTCGCCGACGTGGCGCTCTGGTCAATCGTCAGGCGCGGCGTACGAGCGGTCTTATCTTGATTGGTATCACTCACCGGAAACCTCCACGGTCTGGACGGTAGTCTTGGACGGCAAAAAACGGACGCGCGCGGTCGTACCCGGCGCGCCGAGCATGGTATCGCAGGCTTCTTCGATGCGCTGCTGCATCGCGGTAGCCAGAGATGCCACGTCCTTATCGTCAAGCGCGATAGCCTCGACCTTAAAACGGACGTGCGAATCGTCGGGGCCTTGGACGCGAGCCTCGACATGCTCGACCATCACGCGGTCGTCGCGCTCGGCAGCAACCCTGGCGCACGAAGAAAGCGCCGCAAGGGTAACCTCGATATTGCGCTCCCCCGCCGGATGCACGCAGGACGGTTCGCGACGGGCGAACATCAGGCGGAAAAAGCTCAGCAGTACGCCGATCGCCACGACGCCGGCGCACGCCGTGACGACGATGCGCGGCATGGGGTCGCGCATCAGCAGCATAAAGCGATACGTATACGGCCCCCAAAACTGGCAGACAAGCGTACCCAGCGCCACGATGGTGGCGGCAAGATACACGATCGCTAGGGCTCGTTTGAGTACGCGCACGCGGCGCTCCCTTCAAATCTCGGCTCTCGAAATGCAAAACGGTTCGCATCATTATAAAAGAGCCGGGTCCGGTGCTCTACGCACGCGGATCCGGCTCATCTATTCCACGAGGCTTGCATGCTCGCTTCATTATGCCCAGATATGCACGGCTCAATCCGTGCTGGCGCTACTCCTCCTCGAGGGCAGCGATGACCTCGTCGGTCATGTCCATGGTGCTGTAGACGTCCTGGACGTCGTCGAGCTCCTCAAGACGGTCGATGAGGCGCTGGACCTTCTTGGCGTCGGTACCAGAGACCTCGGTCGGGGTGGTCGGGACCATGGTGGTCTCGGAACCCTTGACCTGGACGCCCTGCTCCTCGAGCGCCTTGGAGACAGCCATGACCTCGTTGGCAGCAGTCCAGACAATCCACTCCTCGCCGGCATCCTCGTAGTCCTCGCCACCGGCCTCGGCGATGGCCATCATGAACTCATCCTCGTCACCGGCAGCACCGTTGGCGATCATGGTCTCCTTCTTGGCGTTCTCGTCCAGGATCTCCTTGGCGACGACGATCTGGCCCTTACGCTCAAACTGGAAGGCGACGGAGCCGGAGGTGCCCAGGTTGCCACCAGCGTGGGAGAAGGCGGAACGGACATCAGCGGCGGTACGGTTGCGGTTGTCGGTCAGGCAGTCGACGTAGACGGCGACACCGGCGGGACCGTAGCCCTCGTACACGATGTTCTCGTAGACGGCGGCGTCAGCACCCGAACCAAAAGCCTTGTCAATAGCGGACTTGATCTTGTCCTTAGGCATGGACTGAGCCTTGGCCTTGGCAACGGCAGCGGCGAGGCTGGCGTTGTTCTCGGGCAGCGGGTCACCGCCGAGACGGGCAGCAACAGTGATGTTGCGGCTGAGCTTGGAGAAGAGGGCGGAACGCTTGGCGTCCTGCGCGCCCTTACGATGCTTGGTTGTGGCCCACTTAGAGTGTCCGGACATACGTGTCTCCTATCGGTTTCGACCTAAAGCCCAGCGCAGATGCTCGGGCAATATAAACAAACGTCGTTATGATATACCTACTAGCCTGCGAGATAAACCCCAAAATGAAGGCGTCGTGATGATGTCCCCTTTGGTGCAAAGAAACCTGACCCCAATGCACCAAGTTAGGACCAGAGGAAGTCGCTGCGGGTGACGGTGGCGCCGATGGCGAAGGGCATGCAGGCGATGACCGGATACAGGTAGCGCATGTAGGTCGAGCCGTTGCACGGACCAATCAGGCACACGGCGAGCACGCCCAACAGCGGCACCCAGATCGCCAGCGCACGCCATGAATGACGACGCAGCAGGTAGACCACCACGGCAATCATGATCCACACATAGGTGGCCGAGCTCATGGTGAGCGAAATAAACGGGATGCGCTGCACCGCCACACGGTACAGATTGATCAGGTGGTCACACCAGCGCACCACGTTGCTGTCAACCGGATGGAAGTCGAAGTACTTGAGGTTGTCGGGACGCGCCATGATCTCGGCACTACGCGCCGTGCTGTAGACCCAGGCATCGCGGGCACTCGGATAAAAGTAGCCGTAATAGTTATTGATGAGCGCCGAGATATAGCACTCGGGATCCTTTTTGAACATCTGCGCCCAGACCTCAAAATAGGCCTTGATGTCCTCCTGCGAGGCGTACTCGTTAAAGCAGTTCTTGACGGCATCGGACTTGTCAGGGTTGTAGCGGCGGCCCAGGTTCTCGTACTTGAGCACGCGATCGATCACGACGCGCTCCTCGTCGGTCACCAAACCGTCACAGGGCGCCTCCACGATGGTGCCGTCCTCCTTTACCGTGGGGTTGACACCCGAGTTGAGGCCATCGTGCTTTTGAACGAAACGAGCCGTCTGCTGGAACGGAATCGAGAGAATTTCGCGCTTGGAGCCGGGCGTGATGTCGTGCGCCGGCATAAAGACCTTGGTGAAGTACATATTAGAGGCAAGGCAGAGTCCAAGCACCGCAAGAACTCCCACCCAGCGGAAACGCGAGATGGCGCCCGAAGGCGCAGCACCGGCCTGCTTGACTGCACGACGAGCCACATGCGCGTCCCATGCGCAAAACGCCGCCGCGATTACGCATGCCGCCAGGGGAAACACCAGGCCGCCGTTGCGCAGAAACGTGGAACCCATGGCACCCAGAGCGAGCAGCAGCCAGTCATGGCGCGCAAAGAGCACGGGCCTCTGTTCGCCCGCACGCTCGGCATTGGCATCGCGACGGGGCAGGCCGCAGGCCACGAGCTTCACGGTCTGCACCAACAGCACCAAAAACGCGTCGGCAAACAGCACATCTTTGGTAAGCAGGGCCGCGTAGTTGGAGAACATGGGCATAAACACAAAGAACAGCAAGATCACGCCGCGGATCGGCAAGCTCACGCCCAGCTTGCGCAGCGACGAGATGGAATAGGCCATGCAGGCGGCCGTAATGACGAACTGAGCGCAGGTGTAGATGGCAAGACCTGCGTTGGCACTGTTGAACAGTGAAAGCCCCAGCTGGACGCACGAACCGATGATAGCCGTGTGCACCACGGGGTGATGTCCGTTGAGCAACACATTGGGATTGAGCAGACGCAGGTAGTCGCTCGTGCCGTTGGGGTAGTTGAACCACTGGCGAATCTGCGCACCCGTATCTCCCATAAAAAGGCCGGGCAGCGAAGCGATGAGCGTGGGCGCCCAGGCGACCATAAGCACCAGGAAGGGCCCGGCAAAGGGATGGACCGAGAGCACGGCGTGAGCCACACGCCATACGCGGCCAAAGTGCGCTTCGGAAAACGGAATGCGCCGAGAGCTCAGCCAATCCAGGCACTCAAAGGCAAGGTAGAAGGCCACGATCGCTAGGAGAATCCAGCCCGCGCCGCCAATCCAGGCGCAGATGATGCGGGCCTTGTCGCCAAGAACAATCTCGGCCGAGTCGGTGAGGTCGTAGCTGCGGCCGAACACCATGCAGATGGCGAAAAACAGCGACGGCAGAATAATCGATGGACGCCAGGTGTCGCCACGGCCAAAGAATACGTAGCGAAACGGCAGCGTGAGCAGGCAGACAAGCGCAAGCAGCATGACCGCGTCGGTATGGCCGGCAAACGAGAGGAGCACCTCGTAGCACACGTACAGCATGCCCGAGGCTTTGGGGTCAATCGCCAAGACTGCGTTGCTCGAGACCGGCGCGGGATCGATAGAAAACGCCGTGGTCGCCAACAGCGCGAGCAAAAATGCGATGAGCGTCTGCTTGGCGGGGTAGCGCTTAAACCAGACGATGCGGGCAGCGTCGCGCGCAGCCGTTGTGGAGAGATCGGAATCCTTCACAGTCCAAAGAGCCTTTCTAGAAACCTACCAAAAAGGGACAGGTTTATTTTGGCAGGTTTTATCTGGGGAAACGTTACGGTTCTGTCATTGCCCAGCAAACCACCACAAAGGTGCCTGCCCCCTTTGTGGTCGTATGTGGTGGTTAAGCGTCGAGGTAGATGCGCTGGGGGCGATTGCGGTGTCGGGCAAAGATGACGAGCGCCAGGCCCGCAATAACGAGCGGAAGGCTCAGCAGCTGACCCATCGTGATGACGCCGCCCAGCAGATAGCCAAGCTGGGCGTCGGGCACGCGCACGAACTCGACGAGGAAGCGGACGATGCCGTAACCCATCACAAACACGCCCATAAACGTGCCCTGGGGCAGCAGCGGCTTTTTGCGGCTGAGCACCTGCAGAATGCAAAAGAGCACAATGCCCTCAAGAAATGCCTCGTAGAGCTGGGAGGGGTGACGCGGCATATCGCCCGCGGTGCCACCGAAGACCACGCCCCAGGGCAGATCGGTCGGCTTGCCCCACAGCTCACCGTTGACAAAGTTGGCACAACGGCCCAGGCACAGGGCCAGCGGAGCGCCAATGACGGCAAGATCGGCCAACGTCCATGCATCGAGCTTATACATGCGGCACACGATGATGCCGCCCAAGATGCCGCCGACCAGGCCACCGTGGAAGCTCATGCCGCCCTCGTTGGTGGCAAAGATCTCGAGCGGGTGCGCCCAGTAGTAGCCGTCGCCGTAAAAGATGACGTAGAACAGACGGGCGCCAATGATAAGGCCAAAGACCACGCCGACCACGACACTCGTCAGGTCGTCAATCGTGATGCTAAAGCCCCAGCGACGCTGCGTGCGGTACATGACGACCGCCGTGAGCAGGGCACCGACCACATAGGCCAGACCATACCAGTAAATCGTGATGGGCCCCGCCGAAATCGCGACGGGATCAAGCATATGGTAGAAGTCGTTGAGCATGTCGACCCTCCTACTCCCTACATACAAATGCGGCCGCGGGCCTTACGCTCGCAGCCGCATATTTGGGCGTAACGTCTATGCGGAGTATGCCGTCCGCAGCTTTCGCATCTTAGAACGGCGCGTACTCGTCGTACAGGTCGTCGGTCTCGCCGGAGGCATTGACCTGCTCAACGCGGGTAACGCCGGGCACATGCTCCTTCAGGATGCGCTCAATACCCATGGACAGGGTCAGCGAGCTCATGGGGCAGCCGGCGCAAGCGCCCTGCAGCTCCAGTTTGACGACGCCCTCGTCGTCAACGCCCACATACTCCATATCGCCGCCGTCGGCCTGCAGGTTGGGGCGAATCTCTTCAAGAACCTTCTTAAGCAGCTCTTCGTTAACAGCCACAGGGGCTCCTTTCTCACAATAACGCGGGCACGCCCGCGGACAGGGGCTATGTTACTACAGCCATGTACCCGCTCACGAGCCATCCATGCGCGCGGACACGACTTTCACGAGCAGTCAATTTGGGACGGGGCTCTTTTAGCTGCTTTTGCCGGCGCCCGACGCTAACACAGGCTGCTGCTACTGCTGAGCCTGTTCCCCAGTGCCAATGTGTACATCGACGATAACTTGGCGGTAGCTGATGCCACAGGAGTCGAGGATGCGACGGCTGATGCGCCCATCATCGGTGTCGGCGTACTTGTTGTCCAGGTAGACAACCTCACCCACGCCCACCTGCGCCAGGATCTTGGCGCAGTCGTGGCACGGGAACAGCGTGACGTAGACCGTGGAACCCTCGAGGTCCTTGAGCGAGCCACGGTAGTTGAGCACGGCGTTGGCCTCGGCATGGACCACGTAGTTGTGCTTGTCCTGCAGCGGGTCATCGCTCGTACCCCACGGGAAAAAGTCGTCGTTGAGCGCCGAGGGCGTGCCGTTGTAACCCACCGAAAGGATGCGGTGGTTGGTGCTGGCGATGCACGCTCCCACCTGCGTGTTGGGGTCCTTGCTGCGGCGCTGCGCGGCGATGGCCACGCTCATAAAGAACTCGTCCCAGCTAATAACGTCGCGGCGCTTGCCCGACGCGGTTTGATGAAGATCGTCCGACATGGCAGACACCTCCGCAATCGCAATAGTTTGGCCCATTGTAGCAGGTGAAAGGTAGGGGCGCTTATCCCACCAGCCCCTCGCCCTACGCGCAGCGGGGCTTTTGGTTGATGCGGTAGAGCTCGGCGAGACCCCGCAACGTCAGCGCGTCGTCTACCGTCAGGCTATGGCCGACCAGCGCCGCAAGTGCCTCGGCATCGTCGCCGGTAATGACGATGGGCACATCGCCCTCCCCCGCGGCCTTGGTCGCGCGCATCTCGGCAAGCACCATGTCGAGCATTCCGTCGATGCGGGCTACCTCGCCCAAAACCACACCCGAGCGCATGGCCTCGCGCGTGTTGCGTCCGATGACGTGCGTTGGCGCCGAGGGCTCAACCTGGGGTAGGCGCGCTGCTGCCGCCGAAAGCGAACGGGCGCCGAGGGCCAGGCCTGGCGCGATAACGCCGCCCACAAAGGTACCGTGCACGTCGATGACCTCGATATTGGTCGTCGTGCCCAGGTCAATCACGATGCACGGCGAGCCGTAGACGGCGCGGGCCGCCACGGCATCGGCGATGCGGTCGGGGCCGATCTCGGCCGGATCGTCGTAGTGCACGGGTATGCCGGTCTTAAGTCCCGGCCCCACGGTGAGCACGCGCCCCGTGCAGGTGCGGGAAAGTGCCGCCTTCCACGGGCGCTCGAGCGCCGGGACTACACAGCTCAGCACGGCCGCGGCGGGTGCAAGCACCCCGGGCACACCTGCATCGGCGGCGAGCGCGCCCATGACCTGCATAAGTCGCATGCGCGCTTCGTCGGCCGTAATGCTCGACGGCGTCGTGATCTCGCATGTCGCAAGCGGACATTCCTGCGCCGCGGCCGAATCCTCTGCAAACAGGCCAAAGCGAATGAACGTGTTGCCCACGTCGACCGTCAATATATATGCGCACCCATTAAGCATCGTCGGCGCTCCTTTCGTCTGCCCAGCAGTATATCCCGATGATTATTCTGGGACGGGGATTTAAAAATCATTGCGTACCTGATGATTTTTAAATCCCCGTCCCAGAATAATCATCCTTCGGCTTCGTTTGGGATAGCTAAAAAAGCCCAGTCCCAAATTAACTGCCGTGCCGCTATACTGGTGCGCGGTCGTTTGCGAGCTCACGCGGCGGCCCTTGGTAACCCGACTTCCCGCGCCGTATCCGTAACGGCGCTCCCGGGGGAAGCGGATATACGCAAAGGAGTTTTATATGAGCAATCCCTCGAACCGCGCTTCGATGCGCGGGCAACTCACGCTGCGCGGCGTCGTCATCGGCGTCCTTGGCTGCGTGATCATCACGGCAAGCTCGGCCTACACGGCCCTCAAGATGGGTGCACTCCCCTGGCCGATTATTTTCGCTGCCGTCATCTCGCTGTTCTTCCTGAAGCTCATGGGTGACGCCAGCCTCAACGAGGCCAACGTCACCCACACCATCATGTCCGCGGGCGCCATGGTCGCCGGCGGCCTGGCGTTTACCATCCCGGGCGCCTGGATGCTGGGCTATGCCGACCAGATCAGCTGGCTCGACATGTTTATCGTGGCACTCGCCGGCACCATCTTGGGCCTGCTGGCCACCGCGCTCATCCACCGCCACTTTATCGTGGACGCCGCGCTGGAGTTTCCCACCGGCAATGCCGCAGCTCAGACACTGCGCGCCACCGAGGCCGGCGGCAAGACCGGCAAGCAGCTCTTTGGCTCCATGGCCATCGCAGGCATCTACAGCGTGCTTCGCGACGCTCTGGGCGTGGTGCCCAGCATGCTGTGCACGCTCAATATCCCCGGCGTGACCTTTGCCATCTATAACTCGCCCATGCTGCTCTCCATCGGCTTTTTGGTTGGCTTCGCCCCGGTTGCCTTCTGGTTTGCCGGCGCGCTGCTAGGTAACTTTGGCATCATCGTGGGCGGCACCGCTGCCGGTCTATTCGACGTTGTGACTGCGCAGGGCATCGTCAAATCGCTCGGCATGGGTCTCATGATGGGCTTTGGCGTCGCCGTCGTCCTCAAGGACATCCTGCCGCAGGTCGCCGGCATCGCCCGCGGCCTCGCCGCCGACAGCTCCAGCGACACCGACGAGCAGTCGCTCATCTCGGGCTCGCTTAAGCTCGACGCCGGCATCATCGGCCTGGGTACTGCCGCCATCGCCGTGATCGTCGCCATCGCGCTCGACCTTGGCCCCGTCCCGGCCGTCATCGTCACGCTGTTCACCTTTGTCACCACCATCATGAGCGCGCAGAGCTGCGGCCAGACGGGCATCGACCCCATGGAGATCTTCGGCCTCATCGTCATGCTCATCGTGGCTGCCTTCGCACAGATCGCCCAGGTCAAGCTGTTCTTTATCGCCGGCATCGTGGCCGTGGCATGCGGCCTTGCGGGCGACGTCATGAACGACTTTAAGGCCGGCGCCGTGCTGGGCACCAATCCGCGTGCGCAGTGGATCGGCCAGGCCATCGGCGGCATCGTGGGCGCCCTGGTCGCCGCTGCCGTCATGGTCGCGCTTGTCACCGCCTATGGTCCGGATGCTTTCGGCCCCGACAAGAGCTTTGTGGCCGCGCAGGCAAGCGTCGTCGCCACCATGGTCTCGGGCATCCCGAGCGTGCCGTGGTTCGCAGGCGGCTTTATCGCCGGCATCGTCATGTACTGGCTCGGCATTCCGGCCATGATGATCGGCCTGGGCGTGTACCTGCCGTTCTACATGTCGCTCACGGCCTTCTTGGGCTCCTGCGCCAAGCTCGCCTACGACAAGTGGGCCGCACGCCGCGACGCCGCTGCCGGTCTTTCGGACGAGGAGAAGGCCTCCAAGGATGCCGCCTTCCAGGAGCAGGGCCTGGTCGTCGCCAGCGGCCTGCTCGGCGGCGAGTCCATCGTCGGCGTTATCCTGGCGTTTGTCTCTGTTGGTCTGAGCCTGCTGGGGTAGGCCGAACAACAACGCACCAGCGCAGAGCGCGGGGTCGGAATCAAACCGGCCCCGCGCTTTTTTGTCTATTTGACTCTTATGATCCTCACGGCATTTTAGCCATGTCGATTGTCCTGACTTCCAGGTCAACAAACCTTGTCTGACACCTCGCCTAACGCGGTGTAGAGTAAAGACGACAGACGCAAGAAGCGGCTCAGAAGCTAAACGAGGTAAGCATGGAACTCGACAAACAACAGATCAAGCGGCTGCGCGAGCGTCATCATCGTCGTCACGGTATACGCCCTGCACACAGCGAGGCCATGGAGAATGCCACCCGTTTCCTTAAGCAGGCGTTCAACATACGCGAGGGACGCGCGCCCTATCACGTGATTCGCAAGCGCTTTGTAAACGGGGCGCGCCTGACTGGCTCGCACTTATGCATCCTGATCATTGCCATGTTGATCGCGAGCATCGGCCTCGATATCGACTCGGACATTGCCATCGTGGGCGCCATGCTCATCTGTCCGCTCATGGGCTCGGTCCTTGCCATGGCATACGGCATCGCCACGCTCGACCGCGAGATTGCCGTCGAGGCAATTGCCGGCCTCGCGCTGCAGATGGTCTTTTGTCTAATCACGTCCACGCTGTACTTTAAGCTCTCGCCCCTTGGCACCACCACGGCCGCCATCATCGACAACTCGACACCGACTGTGTGGGACCTTGCCGTCGCGCTCGCGGGCGGCTTTGCGGGCGGACTGGGCAACTCGCGCGACCAGGAACCCGCCACGCTCATCGCCGGCGTGGCCGTGGCGACCGCGCTCATGCCGCCCCTGTGCGCGGCGGGCTATGGCATCGCCATCGCGAGCGGGTCGCTGTTTCTCTCGGCCCTCTACGAGTTTGGCATCAACGTCGTCTTTATCGCGCTGGCGGCCGAAGCCGTACTACTTCTTTTGCGCGTGCCGCTCAAGCGCGACCTCAACGGCGACGGCATTGTGACCGCCGAGGAAAATGCCGAGGTCGATGAGCTGTCACACAAGGTGCGCCGCCGCATCATCGTGGGTACGGTGATCTTTGCCATCCCCTGCATCGTCATGACCGCGGGGTCCATTGGCTCGGCACAGGCCGGCGTGCAGGACGGCTACGGCGTCACCGAAACCACGCGCGAGCTTGCCGCGGTGCTGCCGGGCTTTAAGGATTACACCGTTGCCGTCGAGACCTCGGCCACCGAAGGCGAGGAGGAGGGCCTTGTCGAGCGCGAGGTTGTCGCCCACGTGACGACAAGCGAGACGCTTGGGGCACACGACCGCCGTGTAGCCCGCAAGCTCATCGACCTCAATGTGCCCGAGCTCGATCGCGTGGAGTTTGATGTGCAGTAATACGCGACGTGGGATGGATGCGCGCAGCCGCGAGTCACGACATGGCGCAGACGTGACGCGGGCCACGAGCAAATAGCGGGGCGCGGTCCATGGCCGCGCTCCGCTCGCTGATTTATTGCCGTGAATCATCTGTCCGCATCGACATCGCCAGACTCCACTGTAAACGCCGGACCGGTACTCACCAGATAAAAACGGGTCACCCTGGTATCTCTAAATAGGTAGAGCAAGCCCTGATCGCGTCGGCGCGAAATATACGCCACGTGGACCGCACCGAATTCTTCGCCGTTTTCCTTCTTTAATATCAGGATGTTGGGGTCATCCGTACGCTTAAACTGCCCGTCTGTGCAGATTCCGTCTTGGTCGACCAGCTGCCATCGACAGTTGTCCTCCTCAAGAAAAGCCAGGGTTTCCCGACTTGTTTCGTCATCCCGATAGTAACCATCAATGGCAAAGCCTTCGGAAACGCATTCCTGCATATAGGATGTTTCTCGATTTATAGCAAACTGCCCTGCAGCGCCCAGGAGCACAGCCAGGCAGACCACTGCGAGGGCTATCGAGATAGTACGGCGGTTCATGTCAACCAGCCCGATACTTGTTTAACGGAGTGCAAAACATACTTGGTACCTCCGGTATCATGACGAACGTCACCTACGGCCTGCCGGCAATCATATGTTTACAACATCAAACCATATGGCAACCACTCGCGAGAGGAGTATCGGCGAACGGTGCATTTTTGCGTTCTATTGGCCAAACGTCAACGCGCGCTACGGCTCTTGCTCGACCTATTCAGATCTTGTCGCATACTACCGTAGATCCCCAACGCTTCCGCCCCCAAGAGATCATTTTTAGTACGTAAAGAAGCCCTCGCCCGAGCTTTCGCCCAGCTTACCTTCGTCGAGCATCTTCTTGAGGACGGACGCCATAGCCTTAAAGTTGTAGGGCATCATCATCTTCTTGAGCAGCGGGCTCACCAAGCCCGGCACCTTCTGATACTGCATGACGATGTTGTAGGCCGTCTGGATACCCACCGTGTCGAATACGCGGAACGGGCCCTTGGGAGCGCCGGTGCCACGCGTCCATGCGAGGTCAATGCTCTTGGGGTCGCTCACGCCCGAGACGTACAGGTCAAGACCCGAAAGCAACCACGGTACCAGCATGGAGTTGAGCAGGTAGCCGTTCTTTTCCTTGTTGACGGGCAGGGCAAGCATGCGGATGTCGTTGGCGAAGTCGACGAGCTCGTCGAAGTAGCGCTTGTCGGTTTGGTCCTGTGCCATGACCTCGGTCATGTTGTTCTTCCAGATAGAGTTGGCAAAGTGCAGCGACAGGTACTTCTCGGGACGGCCGGTGTACTTGGCAAAGGTGCTCGGCAGCAGCGTGGATGAGTTGGTCACGATGACGGTCTTTTGCGGCAGAACCGGGGCGAGCTTCTTGTAGAAGTCGATCTTTGCCTGGGTGTCCTCGGCCATAGACTCGATGACCAGGTCGGCGTCGGCCACGGCCTTGGCAAGATCGAGCTCCAGCTTGAGTGTGGAGTAGGCACGCTCGACGGCGGCGAGCGCCGCTTCCTTGTCGAAGGGCTGGGTGCCATCGGCGATACCGGCGCACCACTCGCCCGTACCGTCCGCCATGCCCTCGATTGCCGCAATGTACTCCTTGCGCACGCGATCGATCTTGGGCTGGGTGCGGCCGATGCTGCCCTCGCTGCGCAGCCAAATCGTTACATCAAAGCCGCAGTAGGCAGCCTGAAAGGCAATCTGGCTTCCCAACACGCCGCCGCCGGCAACACAAACGGTCTTGTAGCTCATGGAACGGTCCTCTCTTACGTAATTCCATAGATGTGTATTTATTCAACCGTAAGGATGACGCGCGCTGGGGGTGGGTTCTATAAACGGGCGGTATTTCGCGGCAAACGGCTACATATGTTCATTATCTCAGGGTTCCGAGGACAGTTTTTGGTGCCACCGAGACGTCGTTTTTGGAAGTATGCGGCAAATTCCGGAACTCTTGAGCACATCCTGGTTTTTCGCCAATAAACCCGCAGGTACAGAGCTTGGACATATCAGGTGTGCTCGGCCTATTCAGATTTTGCCGCATACTTCCGAAATCTAAGTTCGCAAAGGGTGATAGTTGGGGCATTTACGCAACATATGTCCAGCAAAAACGGGTGGTAGTCGATACGCTACCGCCCGTTTGTCTCATATCTAGCCCATAGCAGGCCAGTTACTTCTTAATGCCGCGTCCCAGACGCTTGGCGACCGATGTGACGGCCTCCTCGCTGGCCGGCCCGCAGCTCACGCAGTCGTCATGGGCACGCATCTGACCGGTGACCTCGTCCATCGCGAGCGGCGCCACCTTCTCGAGCTTAAAGCCCTTGCCGGCGCGCATGTTTTCCTTGGCCACGCTGATCATGAGCTTAATGCGGTTGAGCTGGTTGACCTCGGACGCACCGGGGTCGTAGTCCACCGCGACAATGTTGCTCTCGGGATGCTGGCGGCGCAGCTCCTTGATCACGGCCTTGCCCACCACGTGGTTGGGCAGGCACGCAAAGGGCTGCGTGCAGATGATGTTGGGCGCACCATGGTCGATCAGGTCGAGCATCTCGGCCGTGAGCAACCAGCCCTCGCCCATGTTGTTGCACACCGAAAGTACCGTACGGGCCTTTTCGGCCATGGTGCCGATGCGCTCGGGCGCCTCGAAGCGGCGGGACTTCTCGAGCATCTCCTCCACCGGCGTGCGCATCCAGTCCACAAGCTTGATGAGCGCTTGCATGCCCGCGCGCGTAGTGGCAGAGCTACCCAGCTCGTCCTTCTGCAGCTCCGCGTTGCTCATGGAGTACAGGAAGAAGTCGAGCAGGCCCGGCACCACGGCCTCGCAGCCCTCGCGCTCGATGACATCGACCACGTGGTTGTTGGCCGTGGGATGGAACTTGACCAAGATCTCGCCGACCACGCCCACGCGCGGCTTAGTACCCTCGCCCACGAGCGGCATGGTGTCGAACGCTCGGATGGCCTCGCGGCACAGCTTGGTGTAGTTGTGGCGGTTGAACTTGGGCGCCAACTTGCGGGCGCGCGCCATGTACTCCTCGTAGAGCGCGTTGGCGGCACCGGGCGTGGCCTCGTACGGGCGGCAGCGGTAGAGCATCTGCATCATCACGTCGCCAAAGAGCACCGCGTAGACTGCCTGCTTAAGCAGCGCCGGCGTAATCTTAAAGCCGGGGTTGTCCTCGCCGAGCGCCACAGCCGAAAGCGAGATCACCGGAATCTCAGGGTGACCGCTCTCGCGCAGGGCTTTGCGAATGAGCGCGATGTAGTTGGTAGCACGGCAGCCGCCGCCGGTCTGACTGATGACCACGGCCGTCTTGGACAGGTCGTACCGACCGCTCTCGATGGCCTCCATGATCTGGCCCGTCACCAGGATCGACGGATAGCAGATGTCATTGTTCACATAGCGCAGGCCGGCCTCGACGGCGTCGTGATCGGTCGAGGGCAGCAGCTCCAAGTTGTAGCCGGCACCGCGGAACACCTCTTTGACCAGGTCAAAGTGGATCGGCGCCATCTGCGGGCACAGGATGGTGTAGCCCTCGTCGCGCATCTGCTCGGTAAAGGGCACCTTCGGCCATGCGGTCGAAGCACTCTCGCGCTGAGCCTCAAACGTGTACTTGCGGCTCGCGAACGCGGGGGCATCCGTGGAGGGCGCCACCGGCGCGGCATCGCCCTGCTCGTAAGCCTCGCCCGCGGCCGTGGCCTCGGCCAAGCGCTCGGCCTCCTGGTCCTTAAGCGCGGCCATGAGCGAGCGGATGCGGATGCGCGCGGCACCCAGGTTGGACACCTCGTCGATCTTGAGCACGGTGTAAATCTTGCCGCTGGCTTCCAGGATCTCCTGCACCTGGTCGGTGGTCAGGGCGTCCAAGCCGCAGCCGAAGGAGTTGAGCTGGATCAGGTCCAGGTCGTTGCGCATCGTCACAAAACGAGCGACGGCGTACAGGCGGCTGTGGTACATCCACTGGTCGACGACGCGAATCGGACGCTCGGGCTTTACCAGATGCGCGAGCGAATCCTCGGTAAAGACCGCAAAGCCAAAGCTCGAGATAAGCTCGGGCAGGGCGTGGTTGATCTCGGGGTCGTTATGGTAGGGACGACCGGCGAGCACGATGCCGTGACCGCCGTGGTCCTCGACCCACTTAAGGGCCTCCTCGCCCATGGTCTGGATGTCCTCGTGGAAGCGCGCGTCGGCCTCAAAGGCAGCGTTGACGGCGGCATCGACCTCGGAGCGCGTGATCTTGGGTCCACGCACGCGACCGCGACCGGCCTCAGCATCGGCCACGCGGTCGACGGCGAGCACCTGGTACAGGCGGCGCTTGAGCTCGGTCTTGTCATGATAGGGCACAAACGGGTACAGGAACTCGATGTTCTGCTCGCGGATCTCGTCGATGTTGAGTGCCAACGCCGTGGGGTAGCTCATGACGATGGGGCAGTTGTAACAGTTGCCGGCGGTCGGGTCCTCCTTGCGCTCCCAACGCACGCACGGCATCCAGATAAAGTCGACGTCGCGGTCGATAAGGTTCATCACGTGGCCGTGGCTCATCTTGGCCGGATAGCACACACTCTCGGACGGCATGGACTCGATGCCCGCCTGGTAGGTCTTTTTGCTCGACTGGTCGGACAGCTGCACGCTAAAGCCCAAGCGCGTAAAGAACGCATGCCAGAAGGGGTAGTTCTCGTACATGTTGAGCGCGCGCGGGATGCCGACGGTGCCGCGCGGGGCCTCGTCGGGGCTCAGCACCTCGCGGTTAAAGAGCAGCTCGTTTTTCTTTTTGAAGAGGTTGGGGGCCTCGGTCTTCTGCTTTTTGTGGCTGGCGCCCTTCTCGCAACGGTTGCCGGTAATGAAGCGCCTACCGCCGCCAAAGTCGTTCACAGTAAGCTGGCAGTTGTTAGAGCAACGGCCGCAGCGGACATGCTTTTGCGTCACGGTGAGGTGTGCGATATCCTCAGCCGAAAGGATGGTCGAGGTGCCGTCGGCGCCGGCGCGATCGCGGGCGAGCAGGGCCGCACCGTAGGCGCCCATGCAGCCGGCGATGTCAGGGCGCACGGCATGCACGCCGGTGAGCTGCTCAAACGCGCGCAGCGTGGCATCGGACATAAAGGTGCCGCCCTGGACGATCACCTGGCTGCCGATCTCCTTGGAGTCGCGCAGCTTAATGACCTTGAACAGGGCATTCTTAATGACGGAATAGGACAGGCCGGCCGCGATGTCGCCCACCGTGGCGCCTTCCTTTTGCGCCTGCTTGACGCGCGAGTTCATAAAAACCGTGCAGCGGCTGCCCAGGTCGACGGGGGCCTTGGCATGGATGGCGGCATCGGCGAACGCGCGCACGTCCATGTTCATAGAGACGGCGAAGCTCTCGATAAAGCTGCCGCAACCCGACGAGCAGGCCTCGTTGAGCATGATGTGCTCGATAACGCCGTCCTTGACGCGCAGGCACTTCATGTCCTGGCCGCCGATGTCCAGGATAAACTCGACGCCGGGCAGGAACGCCTTGGCGCCGCGCAGGTGCGCGACGGTCTCGATCTCGCCGGAATCGGCCTTGAGGGCCTCGATGAGTAGCGCCTCACCGTAGCCCGTGGTGGTCACGTGGCCGATGGTGCAGCCCGCGGGAATGTGGTTGTAGAAATCGGCCATGATGACCTTGGCCGTGCCCAGGATGTCACCGTTGTTGTTGCCGTACCAGGTATGCAACAGCTGGCCGTCCTCGCCCACGAGCGCGGCCTTCATGGTGGTGGAACCGGCGTCGATGCCAATGAACACGCGGCCGGTGTAGCCGTCGAGCTTGCCCTTGGGGACGACTTCTTGGTCGTGGCGACCCTTGAACTCGGCAAAGTCCTCGTCGGTGGCAAAGAGCGGATCCAGACGCTCGACCTCGGCACCCTGCGTGTCGCCCAAGCTGTCAATGGCCTCGATAAGCTGCGGGAACGTGCTGAGCTTATTGGACTCGTGCGCCATGGCGGCGCCGCTCGCCACAAACAGGTGGGCGTTTTGGGGCACGATACGGTGCTCCTCGTCCAGGTTGAGCGTGAGGTAGAAGCGATGGCGCAGCTCGGAAAGGTACTGCAGCGGGCCGCCCAGGAAGGCAACGTTGCCACGGATGGGGCGACCGCACGCCAGGCCCGAGATGGTCTGGGTCACAACGGCCTGGAAGATGGAAGCGGCCACGTCCTCGGGGCGGGCGCCCTCGTTGAGCAGCGGCTGGACGTCGGTCTTGGCAAAGACGCCGCAGCGGCTGGCGATGGGATAGATGGTGGTGGCGTTGGCCGCGAGCTCGTTGAGGCCGCTGGCATCGGTGTGGAGCAGGGTGGCCATCTGGTCGATGAACGCGCCCGTACCGCCGGCGCAGGTGCCGTTCATGCGCTGCTCGATACCGTTGTCGAAGTAGATGATCTTGGCGTCTTCGCCGCCTAGCTCGATGGCGACGTCGGTGGCCGGGATGATGGTCTCGACGGCACGCTTGCTGGCGATGACCTCCTGGACAAACTCCAGGTCGAGCCACTGGGACAGCAGCAGGCCGCCCGAACCGGTGATGGCGCAGGTCATTTGGGCAGCCGGCAGCACGGTCGCAGCGCCCTCGAACAAGTCGCGGGCGCAGGCGCGGACGTCGGTGTGGTGGCGCTGGTACTTGGCGTAGACGATCTGGTTGTCGTCGTTGAGCACAGCGAGCTTAACGGTGGTGGAGCCCACGTCGATGCCCAGGTGCAGGTTGCCACGAGCGTTCTCGGGGTTGAAGATCGCGCCTTCGGGGGCGTGGGCGGCGGTGGCGGCTACGGGCTCAGCGGCGGTGGCGGGCTCGCTAGCGACGGACGTCTCCCCTGCCGCGTTCTTGGCATCGGCAACTGCCTCGGCAACTTTCTCGGCAGCCGCGGTCGCGGCCTTCTGCGCGGCGTCCACCACGGCGGGCGCGGCCTCGCGTGCGGCAGCGACCATGCGGTCCTTAATGCCCTCGACGAGTTTGCTCATTGTCTCTCCTCTTAGTTGTTGGACTCGACGGTTGCGGCGGTGTCGACCGTGTCCTCGAGCTGCAAGTTCAATAGCTTCATGCCGTATTCCGGCACGTTGATATCGATGGGTTGGCCATACAGGTCGCCGGGGCGCACAAAAGCGAGCACCGTCATAATGCGCGCCATGGCCTCGGGCGATTCGGTGAGCCCACGCTCAAACCAGCGCTGAATCATGCCGACCTCGGCGCTCACGACGTAGGTGACGTAGTAGTCAAAGAACGTGCCCAGCGCCAGGCCCAAAATGCCCGTCTGCGCACGCGGCACCACAGCCTCACGCGCGGTGTCGATAATCCTTTTAATGAAGGCCTGGTCGCCGCCCGGACCCAGCAGCGCACCGATTAAGTCGCGGTTGGCCGCAAGATAACGCAGCAGCTCAACCGAACCGGGCGCCGGCTCGAGCTCATCGATGTTGTGATAGAGATCGGGCAGCTGAGCTGCGGTGATGAGCTCAATGCGCTCACGGATCTCGGCCAGCAAGCCGTCCTCGATTTGATTGATAAAGTCGGGAATATCGCGATAGTGCGAATAGAACGTGCGGCGCGTAAGGCCAGCACGCTCGGTGAGCGACGCGACATTAATGCGCGAAAGGTCGCCGCTTTCGGCAAGCTCGCTGGCAAGTGCCTGGCGAAGGGCACGCTGCGAGCGAAGGGACCGGCGATCGCATTTCTCGAGCTGGGACAAGCGTCCTCCTTGTTACTCAGCCTGTGCGCTATTGCACAGTGCGAGTATTATTGCACACCGTGTGCATCAACACGTAAAGGCAATATTTGGGTTGTGACAAAGGGACAGTCCCTTTGTCACATTAGGTTGCGCTCAGCTTTTAGAAGCGGCATTGTCGATTGTCCAAAATGTCATTCGTGGGTAGAATAGTGTCGACGGCAGCCCAAGTTCTGGAAAGCTGGGCAGCGCCGTTGCTTGTTTTAGGGGGTCAACGTCTTAACGGCGGCGACCCCTCTTACGTTGCTTCGAACGTTGCTTGAGTGCCTCGGAAAGTCCGATAAGCGTCGTGAGGAGCGAGACCAAAGCGGTCAGGAGCTTCACGAAATCAATCAAATCGGTCATGGGCATCACCTCCCATCAGATGGAGGGCGCTGCCCGGCACATGGAACTGCCGTCAACGATACCGATTCTATCAAAGCGCAGTTAGATATGCGAATGTTTGTTCGTATTTCAGAAGATCGGAGCTCGGGTATGGCGAAGGAACAGTTCCTTTGCCATACCCGAGCTTGTCGCCGAACTGCCACCTACATTTTTCGAGTTATTCGGCCACGCTACTGGTTCTGTATAAATGCACCGCCGGGATTATCTGAGGGTTTTTGTCCTTATTTGAGCGTATACATGCCCATTTGCGCACTTACGTCACCGAATCAAACACCATTAGAGGCATGAATGTTCCCGAGAGGGCATCTTTAGCCATTTAACGTCCTCCGACAGGCCGAATAACTCGAAATTTGTTGGTGGCGAAAGCGTAATAGTCCTATACGCCAAAAGCCGGTATCTCCCATGTGACAAAGGGACAGTCCCTTTGTCACATTATTCGATGATGGTGCGGGAGTTCTGCGTGCGCATGGTGGCGAGCATGTGTTTGGGGACGGCGTGGACCATGCAGCTGCCGATAGTTGCGCTCGCGGCGACCTTGGCTGCATCGCTGCCGTTTTTGGTCGCGTAGCTGTGGCGGAAACGCTTGAGCATGGCGATGTCGTTGCCGCCGTCTCCATAGACCGCGACCTCGTCCTCGGCAATACCGTAGTAGCCCGCCAGCCAGGCCACGCTCTCGCCCTTGTTGCATGCCACGTCCGTGATCTCGAACATCACCGGATCGAACGGCGCGTTGACCACATGGTCCGAGCGCTCGGCAAGATATGCCTTAAGGTCACGCTCCAACTCGGGCGAGGTCACACGGCAGTTGATCTTGCACACATCGTGGCGCAGGATGTCACCAATCGACTGGTCGAAATACTGTTCCTCGTGATACCCGCCACGCGCACGCATGCCACGCATCACGATGCGCTTGATAGGACTGTCTTTTTTAAAGCCCGCCTGATGCATCTCGAACGAACCGCTCGAGTACATGCCATCGGGCGTGGAGCAATCAAAGCAAATGTCCGGAAACGCCTTGAGCAGTTCCTCAGTGACTTGCGGATCGATGGTCCAGGTCTTGAGCACCTCACCATGGCTGTCGCGCACGATGGACCCATTGGAGCAGCAGGCGTCAAGCGCCAGGCCCGTAAAGCCATGCTCGCCGATCGGCAACGTCGAGCGTCCAGTCGCGGGAACCACATGCAAGCCAGCCCCGGTCAGCTCGCGGATGGCACGGCGGATGGTCCCATCCGCCTCATGCAGTGCGTTCAGCAGCGTTCCGTCTAAATCACTCGCGAACATCTTGATCATGAGCGTGCCTCTCCTTCGTCTGCACGATATTGTAGACGAGAACGGGCGTGCCCCAAGAGAGGCACGCCCGTCAGGCGAAAGATTGTCCTACACCGCGGCGGGGCCGTGCTCGCCGGTGCGGATGCGGATGACTTCTTCGACCGGCTCGACCCAGATCGTGCCATCTCCAACGGTGCCGTAATCTTGGAAACGGCGCGGCAACGGACGCGAAACGAACGGGAAACGTGCGAACGAGAAGGGCGCGCTTGGCTCCGCTCTGGCTAGCGCCGGAACAGCTCGCGGGCTCGGTCGCGGAGGTCGGTAGCTCGAATGACACCCTCGTAACGATTGATGCGCAGACGCGGGAAGGCGTTAAAGAAGCGTAGGTCGCGGCGGCTGAGTGACACGCTCGGTACCGGGCGGCTCATGCGCTTGCCGGCAAGGCGACGACCGAGCGACGGACGCGGCATACTCGGCGCGGCATCGGCCACGCGGCGGGCAGCGAGCGCCAGGCCGCGAGCACCATCCGAGATAAACGTCGGCATCGAAGTCTTCTCGCGCAGGGCATCGAGCGCCGCGTCGCCCAGCTCGGCCAGCCAAGCGTTAACGGCGCGACCGCGGATATGCGTCTGCGCCACCGAGTCAATCGCCGAATCGGGAATACGTTCGAGCATAGAGTCGGAGGCGTCGGCAAGCGACTCATTGATGCGGTCGGCAAGGTCGGCACGCACACGCTCAAGCTGATCGGACAGACGCCGCCAGCTCGCCAACGAGCACACCGCATCGACCATCATCGCGACCGCGACGATAAAGGCGGCCAAGCGCACGATTAGCACCGGCAGATGGCCAAGCAGCCCCAGCAATGCCGGCTCCACTAAACGGCAAATACACAACGCACCCAAGCCAAACGCGCAGGCCCAGTACAGGCAGATGCGTCCGTGCAGGTTAAACGGCAGATGCGAGTAATCCCAAAACCGGGCACCCGTCGTTTTTTCCAACAGCACGCCCACGCTATATTCGATCACGCTGCATACGAGCGCGGCAGCGACAAACTGGCTCGAGGCGTCTGGGATTCCACGCAGCAGCAACCAGCACGCAATGCCGCCCGCACCGTAGATGGGACAACACGGCCCTAGCAAAAAGCCGCTGTTGGCAAAGCGTCCGTGGTTGAGCATGGCGCAGACTGTCGACTCCCATACCCAGCCGCAAAAACCGTAGAAGGCAAACGAGAGTACCAGCGCCGAGAGCGGACAGGCGGCAAGCGTCGCGCCGTCAAATGCCATGTCGATCGCGGTTCCCACCGTCTACCCACTCCTCTTTTCGTTCGATTCTTTGCTCGAGCCGTCACTCGGGCCCTCGTTCAAATCGTTCGCGCCGCCTTTGCGCGGCAGACGGCCGGCAATCGTCTCGCGCAGTGCGCACCATTTATCCGCCAGGCACACAATCCATGCCTCACGACACGTCGGCGGCACCGGTACCAGCGGAAACATATGCCGTACGATAATATTCCGCTCGCGCGGCGTCAGCTCAAAATCTTCCTCCGCACGCGCCAAGGCAAAAAACGGGTGACGAAAGCCATGCAGTCGATGGCTTGGGTCGGGATCGTGCCAGTCATAGAGAAAGTAATCGTGCAGCAGGGCCCCGCGCAGCAGCGATAAGCGGTCGACGGAGATACCGACGCGGCCCAGGCGCTCGGCAAAGGACAGACTTGCCCGCGCTACCGAGGTCACATGCGTATAGACCGTCACATCGCCATGTTGGATAAACTCATGCATCAGGTCCAAGCGGCCCGCCTGGGCAAGCTGACGGGCGGCATCGTCGACCTCGCGCGCGATTTTCTCGGCACGAACGGTATCGGACATGCGGCCTCCTTCCGGCGGCGCTCGGCGGCAAGCCGCGGCCTGCGCGCAATGAATAAAATCATCATCGAATTTACCAGTATGGCATCGGACAAAACGTTTTGCCCCACCAGTTGGCGAATTACCGCGCCGCCGTCACATATCAAACGCCAAAATGTGCGAGACTGTCTTGTGCAATTGTGCCGGCCGAGGGAGTGCCGGCGCACGATTCGCATGGAGTAACCCACAACGATGCTGCTTACGCAAACGACAACGCCCGAGGACGTCAAGGCTCTCGATCGCACCGAGCTTCCGCTGCTCTGCGGCGAGATCCGCCACGCCATCCTCGAAAGCTCCGCCGCCGTCGGCGGGCACGTTGCCCCCAACCTGGGCGTCGTTGAGCTTACGGTTGCGCTCCATCGCGTGTTTAACTCCCCCATCGACAAGATTGTCTTTGATGTTTCGCACCAGACCTACGCCCACAAGGCGCTGACTGGGCGCGCGTACACTTATATCGACCCGGCACGCTACGGCGAGGCCTCTGGTTTTGCCAATCCTGACGAGTCCGAGCACGACCTGTTCGCCATGGGCCACACCTCCACGTCGGTGAGCCTGGGCTGCGGCTTGGCGCACGCTCGTGACCTGGCGGGCGATGCGTACAACGTCATCACCATCATTGGCGACGGTTCGCTTTCGGGCGGTCTGGCGTTTGAGGGCTTTAACAATGCCGCCGAGCTCGACAGCAACCTGATCATCATCGTCAACGATAACGACCAGTCCATCGCCGAAAACCACGGTGGCCTGTATCGCAATCTGGCCGAGCTACGCGCCAGCAACGGCACCTGTGAGCGCAACGTTTTCCGCGCGATGGGGCTCGACTACTGCTATCTGGACACCGGCAACGATGTGTTGGCCCTGGTCGACACGCTGCAGGAGCTGCGCGATATCGATCATCCCATCGTGCTGCACGTCTCCACCGCAAAGGGCAAGGGCTTTGAGCCAGCCCAGAGCGACCCCGAGCGCTGGCATCATGTGGGTCCGTTTGACATGGCGACTGGGCGCAAGCTCTGCCCGGGCCATCCGAGCGAGCCTGCGCCGCGCACCTATGCCGACATTACGGGCGAGGCGCTCAGCGCCGCCATCGAGCACGATCCGCAGGTCGTGGGCATCACGGCCGCCACGCCCTACATCATGGGCTTTACACCCGAGCTTCGCGCCGCCGCCGGCAAACAGTTCGTCGATGTGGGCATTGCCGAGGAGCACGCCGTGACCTTTGCCACCGCGCTTGCGCGCTCGGGTGCCAAGCCAGTCTTTGGTGTGTACGGCACGTTTTTGCAGCGCGCCTACGACGAGCTGTGGCACGACCTGTGCCTCAACGATGTCCCCGCAACCATCCTGGTGTTTGGCGCATCGATCTTTGGCACCACATCCGAGACGCATCTTTCGTTCTTTGATATTTCTATGCTGGGCGCTCTCCCCAATATGCGTTACTTGGCGCCTTCCTGCATGGAGGAATACCTATCCATGCTGAGCTGGTCGCTCGACCACCGCGAGCATCCCGTGGCGATTCGCGTGCCGGGCATTGGCTTGGTAAGCCGCCCCGATCTTGCGCCTGCCGAGGACGCCGATTACGGCGCCGTTCGTTACAACGTGGTGTGCCAGGGTCGCGACGTGGCCGTGCTCGCGCTTGGCGATTTCTTTGAGCTGGGCGAGCGCGTGGCAAACCGTCTGACTGCCGAGTACGGCATCGAGGCCACGCTCGTCAACCCGCGCTATGCAACCGAGCTCGACCGCGAGTTCCTCGACAGCCTTGCCGCCAAGCATCGCGTTGTCGTCACCCTCGAAGACGGCATCTTGGACGGCGGCTGGGGCGAGCGCGTCGCGTGCTACTTGGCCTGCACGCCCGTGCGCACGCGCACCTTTGGCATCGCCAAGGGCTTCCCCGACCGCTACGACCCCAACGAGTTGCTCGCTCAGAACGGCATGACGGCCGAGAACATGGCCGCCGAAGCCGTTAGGCTACTTAACGAGTAAAAAACCTCCGCAAGGGAAGCACCCCTGCGGAGGTTTTTATTTTCGCGGCGCGATTATCTCAATCTGTAACATCTAGGGCCCGAATTCCCGTCTAACTGTTACAGATCTAGACAAACCGTCTTTGCCCCTGACCTTTGTCTCAATCTGTAACAGAAAGGGAGCTTTTGTCCGCCTAACTGTTACAGATCGAGACATTCGAATCCCCCTAAGGAGATGATCTCGATCTGTAACAGTTACTCGGCAAAAATGGCTGCAGATGTTACAGATCGAGACAAAACAGCAAGGCATGCCGCTGCATCGGCCAGAACCACCACAAAGGTGCCTGTCCCTTTTTGGTAGGTTGAATAACCCATAAGGTAAGTATGTTTCTGAGTTATTTCGTGTTGACCCATTTGAGCGCGATAGGGTATAACTCTACTCAACCGCTAGGGATTTTATTGAGAAAGGTGTTCTACCATGAGCAAGAACCTCTCCCAGCAGGTCGTTCTCGACCGCCGCGGCTTCGTCGCCGCCACCTTCGCAACCGTCGCCGGCCTTGGTCTTGCCGGCTGCTCCGACACCAGCGCCGAGGCCGACAAGGGTTCCGCCGCCGGCTCTTCCAAGAGCTCCGAAGATGCCGAGGCTTCCACCACGCTCGACGCTAAGGCATTCGACAAGCTCGTCGACAACGGCCCCAAGGCCGATGACGATGCCATCGCCGCCAGCACCTGGGCCACGGCCGTCAAGGACGCCGGTGTCTTTAAGATCGGTGGCGTTCAGACCTCCACGCTCTTCTCCCTCCTCAACGAGAAAGACGGTCAGACCCGCGGCTTCGACGCCGGTATCGCACAGCTTCTGTCCAACTACATTCTGGGCGAGAACAAGGTCGAGATCACCCAGGTGACCTCGGACACGCGCGAGTCCGTCCTGCAGAACGGCCAGGTCGACGCCGTCTTTGCCACCTACACCATCACTGACGAGCGCAAGAAGCTCGTCTCCTTTGCCGGCCCCTACTACTACACCCAGCAGGCCATCCTGGTGCTCGCCGACAACGACGACATCAAGAGCGTCGACGACCTGGCCGACAAGAACGTCGCCGTCCAGTCCGGCTCCAACGGCCCCGCCATCCTGGAGGAGTTCGCTCCCAAGGCCAGCCAGCAGGAGTTCAAGACCGACGAGGAGGCCCGCCAGGCACTCCAGCAGGGTCGCGTTGACGCCTACGTCATCGACAACAACATGCAGCAGAGCGCCCTGGTCCGCGAGCCCGGTAAGTATAAGATCGCCGGGAAGCCCTTCGGCAGCAAGGAGCCCTATGGTATCGGCCTGCCGCTCGATTCCGACGGCGTCGCCTTTGTCAACGACTTCCTTAAGAAGATCGAGGACGACGGCACCTGGACCGAGCTGTGGCAGATCTGCATCGGTGACCGCACGGGCGACACCAATGTTCCCGAGCTGCCCGAGATCGGCGCCTAGGCAACACGCCTAGTAACGGCCGCAACGAAACCATACGGAAACGCACGGTGCGCTTTATTGCGCTAAACTGTTTCTTCACTGAGTTGTCGGGGCTTCCGTACACACGGGAGCCCCTTTCCTTATCGGCGGGAGGTCCGCATGAGTCTCTCCGAGCTCTGGTCGCTCTATGGCCAGAACTACATTGACGCGCTGCTAGCAACCTGGGGCATGACGCTTGAGTCGTTTGCCATCGCCATGGTGTTGGCCGTCGCCGTCACCGTGATGCGCGTGTCGCCGCTCAAGCCGCTGCGCGTCTTTGGCGACCTGTATGTCCAGGTCTTCCGTAACATCCCCGGCATCGCGCTGCTTATCATCGTCGTCTATGCGCTGCCGCCGCTCAAGGTCGTCCTGCCCTACCGCACCTGCGTCATCGTCGCCACGGTTCTTTTGGGCTCAGCCTTTGGCTCCGAGAACTTTATGAGCGGCATCAACACCGTCGGCGTCGGCCAGGTGGAAGCCGCCCGCTCGCTCGGCATGGGCTTTAACCGCATCCTCGCCAAGATCGTGATTCCGCAGGCACTGCGCTCGAGCGTACTGCCCATGACCAACCTCTTTATCGCCGTCATGCTCACCACCGCACTCGGCAGCCAGGTACCGCTTAAACCGCAGGAGCTCACCGGCGTGGTGAGCTACATCAACACGCGCTCGCTCGGCGGCGTCGCCGCGTTCTTTATCTCGGCGCTCGGCTACCTGGGCACGGCCTTTGTGGTGAGCCACATTGGCAACTACATCGATAAGAAGGTGAGGATCCTCCGATGAGCAAACACTCCTCTCCCGCGCTCAGCATGCGCGATGCGCTCTACGAGGCTCCCGGCCCCAAGATGCGCGCCAAGATTCGCATCGGCACCGCCATCTCGCTTGTTGCCGTGGCCGCGCTCGCCGTCCTCGTGTTGCAGCGCTTTTATGTGACCGGTCAGCTATCGGTCCACTATTGGTATTTCTTTACGCACCTCACCACCTGGAAGTTCCTGCTTGCCGGCTTTGAGGGCACCGTTAAAGTCGCACTCACCGCCGGCGCCATCGCGCTGGTGCTGGGCTTAGCCCTTATGCTCGGCCGCACCAGCGACATCAAGCCGCTGCAGCTGGTCTGCCGCGTGCTCACCGATTTCTTCCGCGGCGTGCCGAGCCTGCTGTTCATCTACTTCTTCTTTTTGGTGCTGCCCCAGTACAAGATCGCACTGCCGTCGTTTTGGATGCTCACGCTTCCCGTCGCGCTCGCCGCGGCCGGCGTACTGGCCGAGATCTTCCGTGCCGGCGTCAACGCCGTGCCGCGCGGTCAGGTCGAGGCCGCCCAGGCGCTCGGTCTCTCCAAGGCCAAAATCACCTTTAAAATCGTATTGCCCCAGGCGATTCGGTTTATCATTCCGTCGTTGATTTCGCAGCTCGTGGTCGTAGTCAAAGACACCACCGTCGCCTACGTGGTGAGCTACCCCGACCTGATGCAAAACGCCCGCGTGCTCATTACCAACTACGACGCCCTCGTGTCGGTCTACCTGGTTATCGCGGTCATCTATATCCTCATTAACGTCGCGATCAACAAGGCCGCTGTCTACGTTTCGCACAAGACCGGCGCGACCATCATCCGCTAACGCTTTACCATTTCGAGTCATAAGGGGCCGAGCACCATGGCACAGAGCACTTCTACTTTTGGCAACCAGCCGCTTATCGAGCTCAAGCACGTCGATAAGCACTATGGCGATCTGCACGTCCTCAACGACATCAATCTCTCAGTCGACCGCGGCGAGGTCGTTGTCGTGATTGGCCCCTCGGGTTCGGGTAAGTCGACCATGTGCCGCACCATCAACCGCTTGGAGACCATCGACTCGGGCGAGATCCTCATCGAGGGCGAGCCCCTGCCGCAGGAAGGCAAAGACCTTGCCCGCATGCGCGCCGAGCTGGGCATGGTATTCCAACAGTTCAACCTGTTTGCACATATGACGGTGCTGCAGAACGTCATGCTGGGGCCGGTCGACGTGCTGGGCGTGTCCAAGGAGGAGGCTCGTGAGCGCGCCATGGACCTGCTGAGCCGCGTGGGCGTTGCCGAGCAGGCCGATAAGGTGCCCGCACAGCTCTCGGGCGGCCAGCAGCAGCGCGTAGCCATCGCCCGCTCGCTTGCCATGCAACCCAAGGCCATGCTCTTTGACGAGCCCACGAGTGCCCTTGACCCCGAGATGATCAACGAGGTGCTCGAGGTCATGGTGCGCTTGGCGCAGCAGGGCATGACGATGATCGTCATTACGCACGAGATGAACTTTGCCCGCCGCGTGGCCGACCGTGTCGTGTTTATGGCCGACGGCCAGATCGTGGAAACCGGCACGCCCGACGAGTTCTTCGACCATCCCCAGACCAAGCGCGCCCAGGACTTCCTCAACTCCATCAAGGGCCACTAGCCCAATTGCCACGCGGGCAAATTCATCACCAGCGTTTGTCCCGCGTCACCCCTGTGCCATGTCCACCCGGATTCGAAAGCCACACCCATGATCGGAACCCGCACCTCATCGTCCTACACTCCGCACGTCGACGTCAATCCCGCCGACCGCCCGCTCATCCTGGTAGCACCACGCTGGGAAGAAGCGAAACCCTATTTGAGCGAGACGCTCTCCCCCAACGAGGAAATCGCGAGCGTCTTTGTCGACGCCATTCTTGCCGCCGGCGGCCTGCCGCTGCAGATGTCCATTACCGAAGACGTCGATGTCATCCGTCATTACGTGGAAATCGCTGACGGTATCGCCATTCCCGGCGGCCCGGACGTCAACCCCAAACGCTGGGGCGACGAGCGTCCTTACGACCCCACGCTGTGCTGCGAAATTCGCGACCGCTTTGAGTTTAAGCTGGTTAACGAGGTGCTTCGCGCCAAGAAGCCGCTCTTTACCACCTGCCGCGGCACGCAGTTGCTCAATGTCGCCACTGGCGGCACCCTGTGCATGGACGTGCCGAGCCTGGGTGCGCGCGAGGGCCGCACGCAGTGGCGCCACACCCACGTGCTCAACGACCCTGTGCACCCTGTCGAGGTCGTGCCGGGCTCGCTGCTGGAGCGCGCGGTTGGCGGGCACAGGCTGATCCAGACCAACTCGGCACATCACTGCTGCGTCGATCGTCTGGGCAAAAGCACGCGTTTGGTCGCCAAGGCAACCGACGGCGTTCCCGAGTGCATCGAAGTCGAAGGCCAGCCTTTCTGCCTGGGCGTGCAATGGCATCCCGAGTACACCTGGCAGACGATCGAGACCGACTTTAACCTGTGGAAGTCGTTTGTCGAGGCGGCGGCAAAGGTTAAGCAGGCCCGTTAGCTCGCAAGCCACACAAGTTAAAGCCTCCTAAGCCAGGGGGGCGTACACCAGCCACGGTGCCCGCCCCCCTGTATTCGGTATGCTCGGTATGTTTATCCCTCACAAACAATCAAAGAAATCTCGACCGCAATCGGTCGACGGTAAAGCAGATGGCAAAAACGCTTGCTACGTTTATGAGGCAGTCAATTAAAATCGAGGAGCATTGACCGTCCCCCAACGGGGTCACGCCGCAAATCCACATGAGCATCGAGGCTGGAAGCGGAAGCATGGAATTGGCCCCGATCTGTATGTAGATCGCTACAACGTTGACAAGCAACAGCATGCCAATCGGACCGAAGCCGGACCCAAAATAGGAAACAACGATTACGCAAGAAACCACGTATGCAAGGCAGGCGGCGGCAGCAAGAACAAGTCGATAGCAAAATACATGCAGGTTGAAATACTGCTGAGCATCCAAAACGATCGCGCAGTTAAGACAGTACAAAACGACACTCGTCAGGATAAACGCGCCCAAAAGGGCAAAAGAAGACAGCATCGCTCGCGCAACGATAGCGCACACACGCTTCCCTCCCCGGGCCTCCGACAGCCCCCACGGTTCCTCGACAAAGCCCGAACTGACAAAGCACGGCACAATGCAAGCCGCGATGAACGGAAAGAACAATGCATGGGCCAACGGGGCTACGTTGAACAGCAGACCGCGAAAAACCTCTGCATTGCCAAATAGAAGGACATCCTCCGCCGATAGCCGAAGCGTCGGGTCTGGGAAAAAACCCAAGAAACTGTTCTCACGGAGGCTACAGAACCACATCGGGAAAGAATTAAGCTGCAATATCACCATGTACGCATAAATTACCAGGATTAAGGCGTACGCCCATTTGCTCACATGCTTCAATTCTGACTGGAGAAGTCTTTTAATCTGACGAGCCATTGAGCACACCCCCCAGCGCGAAAGCTCAAGAGAGCGTAAATCAATACCGATAGACAGCTGGCTGCCACGCCATATCCCAGAAGCGTCAGCTGCCCCATATCGCTATACCCAAGGGCACATCCGACTCCAAGGTACGGCCCCGGAAGGAAGAAGATCCATCGCAAGGATGGTATAGGTGCCTGAAGGAAGGCTCCGTAGAGCGTCAAGCTCATGACAAATCCAACTATCACCACGGCCCCGCTCAATACAGCGCTGCCCGTTATCCGATAGATGGTCACCGTCTCCAGCGCAACCGATATCACCAATACGGCGTTGACTACCATTGCAGGCAAAAATACAGTTAGTATGTTGTGCGAGTAGTTATGCCCTCCACGTATTATGGCTATTGCAAAAAGAAGAAGGCAAAGCGCGCTATACGCTGCGCCAATTATTAAAGCAGACGAAAATGCATGGGCTAGAGCCCCATAAAAGCGGTTGAGACCTCTTGCCGAAGAAATTCGGTACCCCTCTTTATAGCCATGCTCCTGTAAAAGCACCAAACAAACGATGAGTGGAACGAACAGGGATGTACCGGCAAAAGCGCTGCGCGCAAGGGACTCATCAGGCGCAGAAGGATCGATTGCATTCCAGAGGAAACCAATATCCTCCCCACAAACGCCATAGCCAAAGACGAGCAACGTTGTTCCGTTTTTTAGAAAGATGCCGAAGAGAAGGCCGAACGCCAGCATAAGCGCAAGACCAAACTTCGCCGGAAATATCCTGTGCAAACGCATCATATCTGCCTTTATGGGATGGATCGCCCGCTTCATAGCGAGACCGCCTTCATCAAGCGCCTGTAATACTCTTTTAGGGATGGCGCCTCATCCCTTATGACGTCCATCGATTCCTTTTTTAGCAGTTCACCGTCATGAAGAAACAGGCAGCTTGTTGCAACCGATGCCAGCTCATCCAAGTCGTGGCTAGAGATAAGCATGGTTTTGCCCTGCTCCCGATTCAATCGACCGATAAGGGCCCATATACTCTCGATGCCCAACGGATCCAATCCATTTGCCGGCTCATCGAAAATTAGTACGTCGGTGTCGCCCAATAAAGCCGTAGCTATATCCAGTCGCCGTTTCATTCCCAGAGAAAAACTGCTCACGCTCTTTTTCTCATCGACGTCCAGCCCGACCAGGCCCAAGACGCGAGGAACCTCACGTTTCTCATCGAGCCCCCATTCCGCACATCGGATCCGAAGATTCTCAGCCGCACTGAGAGATTGGTATGCTCCGCAAGAATCTGGCACATAGCCGACACGCGTCCGCATCAGGCTCAGCTCTTTTTTCGACTTGCCTCCAAAGAGCTCCACGCTCCCCGACGATGGCTCACAGAGGCCCAGCACTATTTTAATAAGCGTGCTTTTGCCCGCCCCGTTTGCACCAACAAGGGCGCAAAGCTCAGACTGATCCACCTCGAAGGAAACGTCATGCAAAACGCGCCGTTTCCCGTAGCGCTTTGACACCCTTGATAGCCTTATCGTTGATGCGTTCATTGGCCTCCCGTTCCGCTTGATAGCAAAACCGCTCATATCGTTCCTTCTTTACTTTATCGTTTTCCATAGTTGTTATTGTTTTTCGATAACTCATATTTGTCAAGATAATCTAAAAGAAAGAACCCGTGTTAGACACGGGTCCCTTCACGCTGATATTTCGTTTTAGTTGTTCGCCTTAAGCTACTCGTCGCTCAAATCGACAGCAAAGACTGATGTCGGAAGCGACGCCTCGTTGCCTCCGCCGTCCCGCATCTGCCTCACAACGTTTTTTGCACGCTCGACAATAAGCTCCTCAAGCTCTTTCTCGCTCACGCGCTGAATAATATCTCCCGGTTGACAATCAAGCTCATCACAGATATCGAGGAGCGTCTTTAGGCGAATAGCTTTTATCTTTCCGTTTCTAAGCTTTGAAATATTAGCCGGAGTATGCCCCGTCGCTCGAATCAGATCAGCACTGGTCTTTCCGGTCTTAAGCAGCTGCGTCTCAAGCTCGATGATGAGATAGCTCATGTTTCCTCCTACACAAGCTCGTCAGACTGCTCTTGGAGCAGCGAGGCATAACTCCAGATCGCCGAGATAAACAAACAGACAACTGCGCCGATAAACGACCCCGCATCAAAGGTAGCGCCTTGGCAAATCTCAATAACGAAGGAATGAGGCACGATGTAAAGCTCCAGTCCGCCAATGGTGAGACTAACCGATCCATAGGCACCAACAAGCGAAACCGCGGCGTTAACAGCAAAGGCAAGCGCGAGAACACGGATAAGCCGCACATGCGTCTTGGTAAAGGGCGAGACGCCCCGAGAGATATTACGGCTGATCCCGCACAAAACGACAAGCGAAATACCCACGACGAGTGCCAGGCACAGTCCGCTTGGGATAACGATGCACCCGCCATTGAGAAGCGTCACGACACCGAAAGAATCGACAGAAGCAACGTTTGTAACCGCATACCAGATCACGTAAACAACCAACGCGGCAAAAGCGACGAGCATCCCTGCAAAAACGGCTGCCATGCAAAAACCGAGCTTCCTGATATTTTCGCCCGCCTTGGCCATACGCTGAACGCTGTTGGACATACACTCACCCTCATCGACTCTATCGTTATTCGAACAGTTTATCGAACAACGATATGGATTGCATGCGGAAAGCCCCGCCAGTGCGCATAGGCCATTCACTAATCAGAAGGGGTGAGAGTGGATTTTTGGACACGTATCGAACGAGAGTGGATAATCTCCCACTTTGAGGCCGCCACCGGGCCTAAAACGGGAGATTGTCCACTCTCATAGTCATCAAGGCTCACAGCCTCTTACTCGGCCGCCTCGCGCAGGGCCGACATCGTTGCCGCATATTGCTGCTGCAACGCATGCATTCCCTCGCGAGCGCCGTCAACGGCATCGGCGCCGCGCAGCGCTTCGGTCACCACAACCGCCGGCTCGTACAGATTATCGAATCCCAGGTTCTGGCTCACGCCCTTGAGCGTGTGCGCTGCCATAAACGCACCTTCGGCGTCTCCCGCCGCCATGGCGGCCTCCAGCTTGTCCATGCTCTCGTCATCCAAAAACTTGAGGGCAAAGCGGGCAAGCATTTCCCCGCCCATCAGCCGAGCGCACGCGTCGTCATAATTAGCGCCGATCTTCTCATATGCCTCACGCATGGAAATCATGAATCAAAAACTCCTTTGTTCAAACTAAATCGTGGGGAACGCAACGACGTCGGCGGGGCGTGCCAAGGTTTCGGCAATGCGGTCTTGCACCTCGAGCAGGCAGTCGAGCAGCAGCGGGTTAAAGGTGCCGCACTTACCGTCCAGGATCATCTTGATCGCTTCCTCGTGCGGGATGGCATCCTTGTACACGCGCACGCTCGTCAGCGCATCGTACACGTCGGCCACCGAAACCACCTGTGCGGCGATGGGGATATCGTCGCCCTTAAGACCGTCGGGATAACCCCTGCCGTCCCAGCGCTCGTGGTGCCAACGCGCAATCTGGTACGCATATTCCAAAAGCGCATTGCCGGCGTGATGGCTACCCAGCTCAAGCAGCATGTTGGCGCCGATCGTGGTATGCGTCTTCATAATCTCGAACTCCTCGGACGTGAGGCGTCCGGGCTTGTTGAGAATCGCATCGTCAATCGACATCTTGCCGATATCGTGCAGCGCCGAAGCCAGGGCGATCGTAGAGCGTTCCTCATTGTCGAGGGAGATCGTGCCGCTACGCTGGACCAGATAGCCAAGCAGCAGCTCGGTCAGCTTCTCGATGTTCGTAACGTGCCTACCGCTCTCGCCGTTGCGAAGCTCCATGACGCCGGCCATGATGTCGATGAGCATGCGACTGTTCTTGACGCGCTCGTTGTACTGTTGGGACAGCAGGTTCGTCAGGCGGCGCTGTTTGGCGTACAGGCGGATGGTGTTGCTTACGCGGCGGCGCACGACACGGGAGTCAAACGGGCGGTTGATATAGTCCGAGGCGCCCAGCTCGTACGCGCGCAGAACCGCATCATCGGAATCTTCGCTCGAAATCATGATGACAGGCAGATTATCGATACCCGATCGGCGCGACAGATCGGCCAGCACCTCAAAGCCGCTTATGCCCGGCATCACAATGTCCAGCAGCACGAGCGACAACTCATCGCCATAGCGGTCGACCATGTCGAGCGCCGCACGACCGTTATCGGCCTCGAGGATGCAATGCTCGTCCTTGAGCATCTCGCTGAGAATGGCTCGGTTCATCTCGGAGTCATCGGCGATAAGCACCAAAGGCTTTTCGCTTTGGAAGGCCTCGATGGAATCGGCATCGGTCACGACCGTACCGGCTTTTGCCTTAGCGCGGCTCAGTAACTGAGCAGCGCGGCCAACGCCCTCATCGACCGTCTCGCCATGAATGCGAACGCCACCAACACATGCCGTCAAGCTCACGTACTCATGGCCCGGAATAATCGTGGAATGAACGGCATCGGACACCTGATGCAGGCGACGGGTGAAGTCATCGGAGGGAATATTGGGCATGACAACCACAAACTTGTCGCAGCCATAGCGCACAAGCTCGTCAGTCGAACGAATTCCGCTGCGTATGGCTGTCGCCACAGCACCGAGCGCAAGGTCGCCGGCATGACGGCCACACGTATCGTTGAAGGCCCTAAAATCATCAACGTCGATCATCGCAACGCCGGCATTCATGCGGGCGCTGCGAAGCTTTTCCTCGTAATATCGGCGATTGCGCACGCTCGTCAGCACGTCGGTGTAGACAAGGTCCTCTTCCGCGGCCTCTTGCTCATCAATCGGACGCACCATCAGCAAGACGTGAGGCTCGCCCTCGACCTTCAGAGGGCGTAGACGGGCGCGGTACTCAGTGCCATCATTGAGCAGTTGCTCCGACACCTCATCGGAGTCTGCCAAAGCCTCAAGACTCGACTGACGCAGACAAGGGCAGCGATCGCCGGCGAGCAAGCAGTTAGGCTCGCTCTTAATCTGATCGGCCGACAGCAAACGCACCACGGGGTAGGTCTTCGCGACACGGGCGACCTCAGCGGCAGCCTCCTCGTCGGTTAGATTGACCTCGTGATTATTGAGCATATGGGGCCCTTTCGATAGTTTCGCATGGTAGCGGTGGGTTCCAAATGCTACAAGGGTAACACCTTGTCGATGCAGGTAAGTACGTGAATGCTGTTGCATTTTTATGAGTTGGCAGGCGGCGCGATTGAAGTCGCAGACGCGAGGTTTTGAGCACGTTTGTTAATACGGCCGAAACGCCTGCGGATGAAGCCTGCTTTGGCTATTGCGGATGCTAGAGCCCCAGGATGCCACGGACAGCCCGGGCAGCCGCTGCCGGGCGATCGCGCAGACCGTTATGCGCGCCCGGGATCGTCACGAGAGGGCAATCGAGATATTCGGCAGCCGCTCGCGTGCCAGCCTCGCGGGGCGTGTCAATCGAGAGCTCGCCCAGGAGCACGGCGGCCACCGTTTTTGACGCGCGAACGCTATCCCAATCGGGAACGCAGGTCATAGTAATCCCGTATTCGTTTGCCATGAAACTGCGGCCGTTGCGCAGGGCATGCTTGGCTTCCGCTTCGGTCGTTCCAGGAGCCTCGGGGTCCAAGTCGCCGAGGGCTCCCAAGAAAAGCCGGAGCGCCCTTGAAACCTTTCCAGCCGCAATCATATCGAGCAAAACCGGAGCTGCGCCCATGCCGACGCCTTCGGCCGACACAGCCGGCTCATGCAGAATCGCACGGACGACGAGATGGGGTTCGGTACGAAGAAGCTCCAGCGCCACCAACGTACCGGCGCTGTGCGCAAGCACATTTGTCGGAGCGCCAACTTGTTCGATCACGGCTTGCAGATCGGCGGCCTGAGCGGCAAGATCATAGCTGCCGTCTGCCGCATCGCTGCTGCCACCACAGCCGCGGCGGTCGTAGGCAATTACGCGGTAGTTGCGACTGAGCTCACAAGCGATGCTGTCGAAAAATGTGCCGTCGACACAAGCGCCGTGCACGCACACCAAGGCAGGAGCATCAGGCGACACATCCGGGTCGACATATTCGCGACAGGCAATCGTGGTGCCCGCATTCTCGACCGTAAAATCCATGTTGTGCCCCCATCATCAATGCCCATCCAGTTGCACGTCAGTACGGTTGGATGGACCCGCATTGCCTTACGCCTTGTTAACAGATTAACTGTACCCGACCCGAGACTTTTCATGGCACGGCATCATGAGCGACGTGAAAAAACGAAACTTGTAAAGCAAGAGCCCGCACCTCGCTTTGGAGCCGATGCTATGCTTAGGCACAATTGTCTTGAGGAGCATATGCCTATGTCTACGTTTTTGAATGCCAGCCCCATCTTTGGGCCCGTTCGCAGCCGTCGCCTTGGTCTCTCGCTCGGCGTCAACATGATGCCGGCCAGCGGCAAAATCTGCACGTTCGACTGCATTTACTGCGAAAACGGCCTCAACGCCGAGCGCCCCTGCCATGAGCCGTATAACACGGCTGCCATGGTACTCGACGCGCTCGAGGCAAAGCTGCGCGAGATGGCAGCCGAGGGCGAGCTCCCCGATGTGATCACCTTCGCAGGCAATGGCGAGCCCACCGCCGCACCGGAGTTTCCACAGGCCATCGCCGGCGCCGTCGAGCTGCGCGACGAGCTTGCCCCAAACTCCAAGATCGCCGTGCTTTCCAACGGCACGCGCGCCGACCGTCCCGAGGTGCACGACACGCTCATGATGGTCGACGACAACATTCTTAAGCTCGATACCGTCGACCCGGCGTTTATCCAGCTGCTCGACCAGCCTGTTGGCCCCTACGACGTCGAGCACCAGATTGAGACGTTCGCAAGCTTTGACGGTCACGTTATTATCCAGACGATCTTTTTGACCGGTAAGTATCAGGGCAAGCTCATCGACAACACCGGCGAGGAGTACGTTGCCCCCTGGCTCGCGGCGCTTGAGCGCATTCGCCCACAAGAAGCGACCATTTACACGGTGGCGCGCGAGACACCGATCGCCGGCCTTGCCAAAGCAGCGCCCGAGGTGCTCGACACGATCGCCGCACGCGTCCAAGCCCTCGGCATTCCCTGCCAGGTGAGCTACTAGCAAAACCACGCAGCAGCCAGTGCCCGCCATCCCGCTCCATCAGTTGCGGTGATATAGTTCCTGTTTGTGCTGTTAAACCGCTTAAATCGGAACTATATCACCGCAACTTTTATGGACGCGTGGGTGGGCTATACTAGCTGCGGATGAAAGGAAGTTAGCCATGTATGACAAAGGACCCGTGCCCGGCCGCAACGACGCTTGCTGGTGCGGCAGCGGCAAGAAATACAAGAAATGCCATAGCGCCTTTGATGAGCGTCTCGAACGCTTGTGGGAAGAGGGCTGGGAGGTTCTGCCCCGCACGCTCTACAAGACGCCCGCCGATATCGAGGGCATCAAGCGCTCGGCCGCCATCAACGTGGGCGTGCTCGATTATGTGGGCGAGCATATCGCCGCAGGCATGACCACCAACCAGATCGACCAGATGATCTACGACTACACCGTCGAGCACGGCGGCACGCCGGCCGATCTCAACTACGAGGGCTACCCCAAGAGCGTGTGCACCTCGATCAATGATGTGGTCTGCCACGGTATCCCCTGCGATGCGGATGTGCTGCACGAGGGCGACATCATCAACGTGGACTGCTCCACGATCCTGGACGGTTACTTTAGTGATTCGAGCCGTATGTTCTGCATCGGCGAAGTCTCGGCCGAGCGCCAGCGCCTGGTCGACGTCACCCGCGCCAGTGTGGAGGCGGGTCTGGTGGCCGTCAAGCCGTGGCTGCCGCTGTCTGTTATGGCCGAGGCCGTGCAAAAGACGGTCGAGGACGCCGGCTTTAGCGTGGTGCGCGAGTACGGTGGACACGGCATCGGTAAGGAGTTCCACGAGGACCCGTTTGTGGGCTTTACCACCGAGGCACCCGATGTGGACACCATCATGGCTCCGGGCATGGTCTTTACCATCGAGCCCATGGTCAATGCCGGAGCGCCCGACATCAAGATTAGCAAGGGCGACGGCTGGTGCGTGCGCACCAAGGACGGTAGCGATTCGGCCCAGTGCGAGGTACAGCTCGTAGTGACCGAGGACGGCTACGAACTGCTCAGCTGGTAGCTGTGGATGCGCCGGATGCTGACGGGCACGCTCGTCTTGCATCCGGCGTTTTATTTGAACGTTTTGCCTGATAAAACCTGCCAAAACAAACCTGTCCCTTTTTGGCAGGTTGAGCGGAGAGGACTGCTTGTGAACATCCTGGTTTTGTTGCCCGTCAATGACCGCCATCGTGCGATCCTCGAGTCGAGCGCTCCAGGCGAGGACTTTATTTACACAAGCGCCGACGCCATCACGCGTGAGCAGGTCGCCAACGCCGACGTGATCTTGGGCAACATAGACCCTGCCTTGCTGACCGCATGCGAGCATCTCCAGCTGTTGCAATTGCAGACCGCCGGCTATGACGACTACCTTGCCGCCGGCACCGTGCCGGCTGAAGCCAAGCTGTCTTGCTCAATCGGCGCCTACGGTCAGGCCGTGAGCGAGCACATGTTTGCCATGGTCCTTTCCATGATGAAGCGCCTGCCTGGCTATCACGACTTGCAGCGCGAGCATCGCTGGGAGGATTTGGGGCCGGTCACCTCGCTCAAAAACGCCAATGTGCTGGTGCTGGGCGCGGGAGATATCGGTGGCCACTTCGCCACGCTCTGCCGCAGCATGGGCGCACACGTCCGCGGCATCAAGCGCCATCCGCTCGTCTATCCCATTGTGTTTGAGGACATGGACGGCATGGATGCCCTGTCCGAGCGCCTGGCCGAGGCTGATATCGTCGCATCCTTTATGCCCAGCACACCCGAGACCCGCGGCCTGGCGAACGCCGAGTTCTTCGCCGCGATGAAACCGGGCGCCTTCTTTGCCAACGGCGGCCGCGGCGACCTTGTGGTCGCCGACGACTTGGTTGCCGCCCTGGAGTCGGGCCATCTCGCCGGCGCCGCGGTCGACGTCACCGACCCCGAACCGCTGCCTGAGACAAGCCCACTGTGGGATGCGCCCAACATGCTCATCACGCCGCACGTCTCAGGTTGGTTCCACCTGGCAGCCACGCTCAACAACGTGGTCGACATCGCCGCGGAGAATCTGCGTCACCTGCAGGCCGGCGAGACCCTGCGCTGCTGGATCGAGCACTAATTGTTCCGGCGTTTTGCCAAACGCCGGAACCCCTCGACGCTGCGAGCCCGCCAGAGCGGCAATCTGACGTTCAATCGTCGGGCATGGCCAAAAGGCCTATGCCCTCCTCTTTCACGTCACCTTGCTCACTCTGGCGGGCTCTCGCTGACGTTTGCTCAACCTGCAGGGTCTTCAAATTGCTAGAGCGTTGCTAAGTAATTCTTTGCGTCTTCTACGCTCATTGCTGCGACGGGTGCGCGCGAACAGAGTTTGACATCGTTGGTGACCAGTAGATCTGCTTGAGCGCGTATCGCTGCCGCAATGATTAAATCGTCTTCGTAATCGCTATGGAGCTCACGCTGCCTGCTCGCCATCCATATATCGCTCAGGTCACAGGGCACTGGCGTGGCAAGCTGCGACAGCACGCTAAGACAATCCCATGCAAGCGATGTCGCTGCCGCAGCGGCATCTTGGGAAAGAGAACCATGCTCTCGCCGATACCATGCCTTATGTTCGCTTGAAATCAAATAGAACAGGTCTTTGGACGATGTCGCCGCATACAGCAAATCCACCTGCGCCGTGCATGCATCACGTAAAAACTCAATCGCCACCGCACGACCACGTCGTGAGGGAATGAAGTAATCGAGCCACACGTTGGTGTCAACCAAGATGCGCTTTGGAGTCTCACTCATAGAGCCAGCTCATCTCCTCGCCATAGCGATCCGCATAGGCATTCCGTTTGAGCTCTTCGTCGTCCGATGGCTGAGCCTTGACCATATCGATTCCCGACTCACAGCAAGCGGCAGCGAACAGCTTCGACCCCTGATCCATAAGCTCGAGCTTACGTTTGGCGGCCTTTTCGCGCTCGCGCTGTTCCGCCCGGGCACGACTGGGCAGCAGGATATCCTCGAGCGCACCGGGGCGATCGGCCAGCGACGCTGCAAGCTGCCAGAGCGCTCGCACCGCTTGGCTCGGCGTCATACCGGCCTTGGAGAGAGCGGCGTCCCCACTCCTTTTAAGATCGGCATCGAGACGTACGTTGATCTGAGCGGCTGTTGTGGTCATGACCCCTCCTTAATACTTCAAAACTATCATAAAACTCTATGGTAGATACGTAAAGCATGTATAGCATTTACAAGCATCAGCCGTACTCTGTACACAAAAAGCCGCCGAGGCACACTGCACCTCGGCGGCTACGCATCACCAATCCAGTTCGGTTTCACCTTTTGCATTCGCCCAGATAAAACCTGCCGAAATTAACATCCCTTTTTGGCAGGTTTTAGAGCTCTACACTTTCGGCGCCGTTGATGGTTAGGTTTCGCTCGTAGAAGGCGGTGAGGGCGCGGATGGCGTACATTACGTCGCGCACGCCGCCGGTCTCGTAGCTCGAGTGCATGGCAAGCTGCGGCAGGCCCACGTCCACGGCATGCATGCTCGCCTGCATGTTCGACAGGTTGCCCAGGGTAGAACCGCCGGCCATGTCGCTCTTGTTGGCGAAAGCCTGCGTGGGCACGTCGGCGTCATCGCAGATAGCCTGGAACACCGCGCGGCTAAAGGCATCGGTGCAATAGTGCTGGTTGGCTGCCTCCTTGATGACGATGCCGCCGTTAAGCACCACCTGGTTGCGAGCGTCACACTTTTCGGCATGATTGGGATGCACGGCATGCGCATTATCGCAGCTCACGAGCATCGAGGCGGCAAGCGCACGATGGTAGGACTCGTCATCAAAGCCCAGCGATCCGTTGATGCGTCGCAGCGCATCGGCCAAGAACGTCGACATGGCGCCCTGCTTGGTCTCGGAGCCAACCTCCTCGTTATCAAAGCAGCAGAAGACCGAAACGTCGTGCGCGTTCTCGGCACCCAAAAATGCCTGCAGCGAGGTGTAGGCGCAGGCCAGGTCGTCGAGCTTGGGCGTCGAGATAAACTCGTCGGCCCAGCCCCAGATGCGTGCATCCTGACGATTGACCAGGAACAGATCGCGGCCCAGGATCTGCTCGGGCTCAACGTCCAATTCGTCAGCGATCAGGGCATCGAAGTCACCCTGCTTAAGGTCGCCAGCGCTGATGAGCGGGCACAGGTCGACGGCTCGGTTGGGAGCAAAGCCCTCGTTAACGCCGCGGTTCATGTGGATAGCAAGACTCGGGATAATAGCGACTTCGCGCTCGGTGGCAAGCAGGCGGCTCTCAATACGGTCGCCTTCGCGTACCAACACGCGGCCCGCGAGCGCCAACGGACGATCGAACCAGGTGTAGTCGATCATGCCGCCGTAGGCCTCGGTGTTCAGGCGCAACGTCTCGCCTGCGCCGTCAAGCTCGGGCACGGCCTTGACCTTAAACGTCGGCGAATCGCTGTGCGACGCCGTGAGCTGAAAATGATAGTCACCGGCAACGCCGTCCTCGCCCCACGTCGCAGCCAAGTCCTCGCCCACCTTAAAGGCGATAACGCTCGAAGTATTGCGCTGCGTGTAGTAACTACCGCCCGGTTCGATATCCCATGCCGCGTTCTCGGGCAGATAGGTAAAGCCTGCCTCGTCGAGCTCGGCCATAATGATCGCCGCCGTATGGAACATGCTGGGGCATGCCTCGATAAAGTCGATAAGGTCGTTGGCGGCCTCGATATCGTCGGCCGTCACGTGCGCGCGCTCGGGCGTTTCCTGATCCGTCATGCTCTCCCCTTTCGCTGGGTTGATGGTCCCTTCCAGCATACCCCGCCGCGCCAGCGCCGCACTCTTCATTCCGTGCTTAATTCCGCGCCGCTCACCAAGTTGAGTCATCATGCCCGCACTCCTTTTGCGACAATTACGCTAACAGGACGAGAGGAGTCGTCATGAAGCCACGTAACATTGCCATCGCCTACGGTGTCGCGGGAGCCGCCGTCGGCCTTGCCGCTGCCACCGGTATCGTTTATCACAAGCAAATCAAGTCCGCCGCGTCGCTCAAACGCTTGACCGACTATGCGGATGGCTATGACCTGTACGCAATCGACATCGCCTACGACTACGATCTTGATCGCATCATCGCTGCTGGCGTGCGCGACGACCAGGCCTACATCGATGCCGTGGTGGCGCAGGTGCTGCCCGGTGTGCCGACACATGTCCAGGCACCCCAGTTTGCCTGCAGCGCTTTTGTCGCCGTAGATGCCGAAGGCCGCGTGCGCACCGGTCGCAATTACGACTTTAAGGACGACACCTCGGCGCTGCTGGTGCGCAATCACCCGCGTGACGGCTATGCCTCCATCGGCTTTGCGGCCCTCAATAACCTGGGCGATAACACTCCGCTTGACTCCATCGCCGGACGCGCCGCGGCGTTGATGGGCCCGTTTGCCCAGCTCGACGGTGTTAACGAATGCGGCGTGTCCATTGCCGTACTCACTCTGGATTCCAAGCCCTGTGACCAGGACACGCAGCGCCCCGTCATCAATACCTCGCTCGCCATCCGCTTGGTGCTCGACCGCGCGGCTACCACACAGGAGGCCGTCGACCTGCTTTCTGCCTATGACATGCACGCCATGGCCGGACGCGACTACCACTTCTTTATCAACGACGCCGCCGGTGACGCGCGCGTAGTAGAGTGGGATCCGCACGATCCGGACCGCGCTTTCAAAGCGACTCCCGTACGCCAGGTTACGAACTTCTACGCCTGCTATGGCGACGAAGTGCTGCCCAACCAAAAGAATGGCGAGCTGGGCCATGGCAAAGAGCGCGCCGTCGCAATCGCCGATGTCCTTGACGCCCATGTCGGTGCCCAGGACGAAACGATTGTCTGGGAAGCCCTGCGCGCTGCGGCGCAAGAGCCCAATCCGGAAGACATCACCAGCAACACGCAGTGGTCGGTCGTCTTTGACAATACCGAACCCGCCGCCGCCATCACGCTGCGCCGCCACTGGGGCGACGTCGACGCCTTCGCGCTGTAAGGAGCTGGCACCGTCGTCCTTACGCTCGCCTAACGTTGCTTGCATTTCTATACATTTGAGCTAACACGTTTTACCCCCGTATCAACAGTGTGCGGGGGTAAACTTATGCGCATGTTATAACTTGCCCGGAAGGATTCATCATGCTTAGAATCGGTCTTCTTACCAGTGGCGGCGACTGCCAAGCGCTCAACGCCACCATGCGCGGCATCGTCAAAACGCTTATGACCAATAGCGAAGAGCCTATCGAGATCTATGGTTTTGAGGACGGCTACCAGGGCCTTATCTACAGCAGGTTCCGTGTCATGTCGCCCGCCGATTTTAGCGGCATCCTCACCCGCGGCGGCACCATCCTGGGCACGAGCCGCACACCGTTCAAGCGTCTGGACATTCCCGAGGCCGATGGCGTCGAGAAGGTGCCCGCGATGGTCCACACCTATCACAAGCTGCAGCTCGACTGCCTGTTTATGCTGGGCGGCAACGGCTCCACCAAGACTGCCAACCGCCTGCGCGAAGAGGGCCTCAACGTTATCGCCCTGCCCAAGACCATCGATAACGACACCTGGGGCACCGAGCTGACGTTTGGTTTTACAAGCGCCATCGACGTCGCCACCAAGTGCATCGACGACATCCACACCACCGCTTCGAGCCATGGGCGCGTGTTCGTTATCGAGATCATGGGCCACAAGGTTGGCTGGATCCCGCTGTATGCCGGCGTCGCGGGCGGCGCAGATGTCATCTTGATTCCCGAGATCCCCTACGACATGGATAACGTCATCAAGACCATCGAGCATCGCATGGAGACCGGCAGCCGCTTTACGATCGTAGCCGTCGCCGAGGGCGCCATCTCTAAGGAGGACGCGGCGCTGCCCAAGAAGGAGTACAAGAAGAAGCTCGCCGCACGCACGAGCCCGTCGATTGTCTACGACATCGCCAAGGAAATCGAGACCAAGACCGGCCGCGAGACCCGCGTCGCCATCCCCGGCCACACGCAGCGCGGCGGTCAGCCCGACGCCCAGGACCGCATCTTTGCGACCCAGTGCGGCGTCGAGGCAGCGCTTGGCTGCCTACGCGGCGAGTTTGGCTACATGATTGCCCTGCGTGACGGCAAGATGTGCCACATGCCGCTCGAAGAGGTCGCCGGCAAGCTCAAGTTTGTCGACCCCCAGAGCGATCTGGTACGCGAGGCCAAAGCGTTGGGCATCAGCTTCGGCGACGAATAGCCTCGGCTGGAACTGCTCTCATCGGAGGCCCCAGGGCTTTCCTCCCAAATC